>JBOGEX010000110.1:0-129585 GCA_050741915.1 Acidimicrobiia bacterium | reverse complement strand
ATGGGTACCTCGACAAGCTCTGCATGGAACTCGTTGGTCTCGGCTCGAGCCGTTGCCGCCCACCTACCCGCGATCTCCGCGACCAGTTTCGCCAGCGGGCCTATGAGATGCTGCTCGAAACAGGAGTGCCAAAGCTGATCGATCGCCGAGGTCTCTGAGCTCTCCATTGAGATCCGGACAGGTTGACGGTCTACCGATGCTGACCATGTTCGATTCCCAGGGAGCGATCACTCGTCACTCTATGGCGTCTATACCCGCGTGGAGGTCGCCTTGTACCCGCCCCCTGGCGGGGTCCGAGCGCCGCTGCTGGTGTTGCCGTCAGCGCTCAAGTTGCCTTTGTAGAAGCTCTCGGACCCCCGCTGCCCGCCCCAGATCGTGAGCGTGGCGCCATCCATCCGCCGATAGGTAACGGTTCCCTTGGCGTCGCCACTGATCCGCCACGTGCCGACGAGGCGATCTAGGGCGCGGAGATCAGCATCTGGCTGCCGGGTTGCCGAGACTTTGGCCGTCATCTTCTTGCTTCCGATTTCGGACATGGGCCTGAATCCCGTTCGGGCTTGGTAGCCCCCAAAATCGGGCGGCGCCCTTTCGCGTGGGACGAGGGTGGAGGTTCGTTCGATGAAGGGCCGAGTCTCCGAGCACCGGATCGGGAAGCACGGGCGACTAAGAGGACGCTTCGACCGCCACCTCGCGCGTCAACGGGGCGTCATAGTGAAGACAAGCGCACTTTGGCACCGAGCACCCGATGCCCTTGTGCTCAACTCGAGGATGACCACAGGCAATGCATCGTTGGCGATTGCCGTCCGTGCGTCGAATGGCATTTTGAGGCTTCGAGACCTCGTGACTTCGCACACCTTCGAGGGTCTTTGTAGATATTTTCTTGGCCATGCTCTCCTTCAGAACCGTCGGAGAACCCGACGCTCCGATGGTCATCAGAACCGAGACCGGGTAAAACCCGGAGGAACCGCAAGGCCAGCGGTACTTCACTCGACGGAACGAGAAGCGAAGCAAGCGCCGCACGCTTTGCGTGCGCTTCACCAATCCTACCTCCTTCGGCTGCTAATCCCGATTCCCGGTGGTGGGTCAATTTGGTTGGTCAAAGTCCCCCGGTACTAGGTCGCCAGCTACCGGATTAGCCAGAAGGCGGGCGTGGGCGACCGAATTTAGAGTTTGGCAGGCGAGTCTTGAGGTTTTCCAAGCCAAACTGACCCACTACTCGCTTTCCGACTTGATTTTCCCAAGGGTCAGCGGCAACGGGTTGCGTTGCCAGAGCCACTCTCAAAGACGCTCCGGATGCGGCAGCAGGTGAAATTCGTTGCAGGGCGACCGACAGTTGGTCGTGGTGCGCCAGATTTAGTTAGGGCTGGTCGTGGTGCACCGAATTTTGAGGAGAACAGGGCACCGGGATTTTCGTCGCCTATGTTGATTGGGACTCGATGCTTGTGGTCAGCGCCGGAGAGTTTGTGCGGGTCTACGACCCATCCGAAGGCGAGGCCCAGGCGTGGTACGTCAATGACCACACCTTCGTACGCGATCGGCCAGGGTCCTGGCACCTAATCGGAATCACCCACCCCGAGCCGGCAACACCGTACGACGAACTGCACCTCGCTCACGCCACCGCTTCTGCTCTCTTCGGTCCTAGGACCAAGCAGCCCTTTCGCACTATCGGCCGACTCAGGGTGGGGCGAGATCAACTGTGGGCGCCACATGTCATCTTCTGGGATGACCTTTGCTGGATGTTGGTGTGTCGCGGTGGACGTTCGAAGGAGGAGTACCGAATCCAACTCGCAACGTCGGAAGACTGTTGGGCAAGGGAGCGTCACCCGGAGAATCCATTGGTTGTCGGATACGAGGCTCGAGACCCAATGGTCCACCGGATGGGGGAGCACTGGGTGATGTACTACACGGCAACATCGAGGCCCGAAGGTGGACCGTTCGTAGTAGTGGCCACCGAGTCCTCGGTCCTCATCCATTGGCAATGACGCCAAGTTATGTACAGCGATCCGCTGGCAGGCACCTTCGGCGGTCCGGCGGAGTCACCATTTGTCGTCGAGCGCGACGGCGGTTACCTGCTATTCATCGGGCCGGTGCCAATTAGCGTCGGGGGTATGAACATCATCCTCATCCCCGGCTTCTGGCTCGACGGCTCCTCTTGGAGCGAGGTCACCCCTGCGCTCGAACAGGCTGGTCACCGGGTGCGGGCACTGACTCTGCCCGGCCTCGAGTCGGCAGATGCCGATCGCAGCGGCATCCGATTGCGCGACCATATCGAAGCGGTCGTCGCTGCCGTCGAAGAGGCCGACGGGCCGGTAGTGCTGGTCGGACACTCCGGAGGCGGCGCCATCGCCCACGCAGCCGCCGACGCCAGACCCGACCGGGTAGCGCGGGTGGTATACGTCGATGCCGGACCGCTCGGCGACGGGAGGGCGATCAACGACGAGCTTGGTGTGGTCAACGGCGAGATCCCGCTCCCGGACTGGTCGGAGTTTGGTGAGGAAGATCTACGCGACCTCAGCGACGCGCTCCGGGAGGCGTTCCGAGCCCGAGCGGTGCCTGAGCCCAAAGCGGTCGCGTACGACCCACAGGTGCTCGCCGACGAGCGGCGCTACGACGTGCCGGCCACGATCATCGCCTGCGAGTTTCCGAGCGAGCTGCTGAAGGAGTGGATCACACAGGGGCATCCCTATGTTGCCGAGTTGGCGGCCATGCGAGACGTCGAGTACATAGATCTGCCCACGGGCCACTGGCCCCAGTTCACGAAGCCGGCCGAGCTCGGGCAGGCGATCCTGGCGGCGGTCGACCGGGGCTGAGCTCGCCTCCCCACTGCAAATATCGTCCGAGGGCAGAACCGAAGGTTGGAGCCTGATTGGTCGCTTTGGATGACGTGCGATTGGTGGCAACCCGTTTGCCAAGATCGGTCGAGGCGCTCGTTCGCGGACGGATCAAATTTCGCGTTGGGCGCCTGGTCTACCTGGCTGCGGCCCGCGACGAACGCCTCCTCGGCCTTGCCTTTCCCAAAGAGGAGCGGGAAGCGTTGGTCGCATCCGATCCGAGAAAGTTCATCATGCCGAAGCCGTCCGATTTGCGTTATCACTGGGTGCTCGTTCGTTTGGCAGAGATCGATTATCCGGAGATGGCCGAACTGGTCGTCGACGCCTGGCGCATGGTGGTGCCGAAGTTTCTGGCCGAGGGGTCGCCCGAGGTCGACGAAATTTTCCGCGAGCGTCGCTATACCGGCTGAATTTGTCTAGGAGTGGCCGGGGCGCAAACGAATTTATGTCGGCTTGTTTATTTACGGGCGGCCGACGGGTAGATCGGTTTCAGGCATCCTTTGAAAGGAAAGTCATGCAATGCAGACACGAAGGCTGCACCTGTCAGGTCGGTGGATCTGGTGACTATTGCAGCGACCATTGCCGTCAGCACGAGGACCACACCGCCGAGATGGCTTGTCAATGTGGTCATCCGGAATGCGCCGGCACTCAGCAGTCGATCTAGCCGATCCGTTTGGTTTTTGCGAAGCGAGGGTACCCCCGGTAGTCGACGGGCGATAACTCGTCAGAAGGGGAAAATCATGAGCACCACCGGTTGGATCATCTTGATCGTTGTAGTGCTTCTCTTGTTCGGCGGTTTCGGCTTCGCACGACGAGGTCGCTGACCTTCGTTCTCGCGACCCAGCTTCACCGCTGGGTCGCGAACTCAAAATGCATGGGGTCCGGGACGAGCCAATCGCCACCCCAGGTGAAGCCCCATCGCTTCATCGTTTCCACCAGGCGCGGATCTTGATTTCCCGATGAACCCACGGGATTGGAGCTGGCGTTGATGTCGATCGCCGCGCCCCAGGCGTGGCGAGATACTCCCGAGGAAACTCCCACGGCCGGGCTGATGAAGCGGGGAAACCAGCACCCGGCGAAACCGGCCGGTTCCACCAGATAGGCCAATCCCTCTTCGACCAATTCAGTCATCGCTCCGGTCAGCATGTCGACCACGATGTGGTGGCAGCGAACCTCCCCCAACAGCGGCACGCGCGAGGTGACAATGTGGCCGTCGATGAATGCCTGATCCTGGTCGAAGGTCGTACCGTCGACCTGGGAGTAAGAAAATTCGCCCAGGGCCTCTTTGATCAGTACCTGCGGCAAGACCGCATCGCCGTGCCGCAGCCACGGCGTTTCACCCTCGGAGCGAATTCGCAGCGGTGCGGGCCCGTCGTAGAGGCCTCGCACCAAATCCTCGAACTGTTGCCGTGCCATGTCTGAGCGGATCAGGGCAAAACGATCAGTGGTTATCGGCAGACCTGGATCGAGCGCGTTGAATGCAACCTCAGCGGCCCCGATCACCAAGTCGCTGACGACGGCCACGACGACGAAGTCGGACCCGTCGAGGTTGAGAATGTCCCCCAGTTCGGCTTGCCGCAACCGAGCCGAAGCCTGGCCGAGTACGACCGAGCCTGGGACCAAGCCACCAAGCTCGGTCGACCGGTCGTAGAAGGCATGCGCGGCCGGGTCCAAAGCGAGGGCGTCCAGAGGAATCAGCCGCCCACCGGCGGCCGAGAGCTCCACGACGTCGCCTTGGACGATCGACACCTCACCAAAGGTCTGCCGGAGGCTGTCGACCAGCTCCTCCGGGAGTCCGCCCGTGGCCCAGACCAAGAAGATCGCAGCCACCGGCATCGCGGTCACCGTCGATTCGACCGGAGCGTCGGTGGTGGTCGAGGGTGTGCGCTCAGTGCTGGTCACCGTTGTCACAACGGGTGTCAAGCTCGGCTGCTGACCGGTCGGGGTAAACGCGACCGGCAACATGTAGCCAATCAGCACGCCTGCAACTAGAGCGGCCAACGCGAAGCGACGCTTCACCGTGGCGTCATCGACTCGGCTAGCTCGAGCAACGCTTCGAGAGCGACCGTCGAACTGCGCATCCTCATCAACACGCCGTCATCGATCCATTCCAATGTGCCGGCGCTGGAGTCGAATCGGCCTGCAACACCTCGGACTCGGACCTCGAAGAAATCGGGGCCGGCGGGAGCATCGAGACGATTGCCTGGTTCGGCTTCGATGAGCACATTCTGGTTGCCGGATCCAGCCAAGAGCATCACCCGACGCTCACCATCAACCAGGCCTGCCAACGACCACCCCGATACCTCGGGAACGAGGGTTCCGGAGGGGATGCGGTCGGCCGATACAACGGCCGACTCCACCCAATCAGCGGGCACGATCTGACCGTCAAGATCGAGTGAACTCGCTACCTCAATCAGCACTTCGACCGATACCGAACCAGATACGACCACATCAGCAGTCTCGCCGTGAAGTGCGAGCCGGTTCTGGTCGGCGCTCAGATATCCGATCCCTCCGCCGATCGGGAACACTGGCTCCACGAACGGCGATGCCAATCCGAACAAGTGAGGATCGTGCCACTCTTCAGTCGACTCGATCATCAGCCAAGCCCGGCCGTCGCTCCAAGATCGCACCCAGACCGTGCCTCCCTCCGGAAGGAGCCACTGTCCCTGTCGATGGTCGGTGAAGCCGGGCGGGAGGGAAGGGGTGGCGATGGGTGAAGTAGCTTCGACAAAACCCCCCCCGACAGGGTTGGGGCCGAGATCGACCTCAAGGTCGAAACCGTCGAGCTCGAGCTGATCGATCTCGACAATGAACAGCGGCTGGTCGTTCGGATCCTGATATCCGTGGCGGCCCGCCCAGAGCTGGCGCTCAGGGGACTGTTCGGCAAAGACCTCGATCCGCAAAGGGACGAGGGTCTGGCGGTCGAGCCAGATCAGTGTCCGATCGGTGGGATGAAGTTCCCGCCAGCCACCATGTTCAGTAATCGCGGTCAACATGTCGGAGCCGGAGACGGTTGTCTCGATCTGGACAGCTGCCCGACTCCCGATCTCGGTCTCTCCGAGGACGCTTATCCCCGACCACCAGGTCAAGCTTCGTGACGGCCCAACTATCTCGAGCGGGATCAACAGGGCCTCGTCGAAGGGTTTCAACCCGGCCATCGATCGCAACAGTGGGGGCGGCTGACAGGCGGGTAGGGCGCTGATCGGACAGGCTTGGGAGGCGCGAATGAAGAGATCGCCGTCCACAAACTTCACGTCCAAGTTGTTCGCCTGCCAGCGGGAATCCGGATATTCGGTCTCGTCGATAAGGTCGATGCCGAGGGACTCCGGAGCGGAATACCTCAAGTTGCCGCGGTAGTGACGCTCGGGAACTTCTGGATGCCAACCCCGTTCGACCACACGAAGGCTGGCGGACAGTCCGCGCAGGGCGGGGCTGGCCATGTCGTACAACCCCCGTAGTTCGTGCGCTTGTACGGAAGCCACTTGCCCCGATATCAAAGCCCCGGCCACAAGCCCCGCCGTGAGCGCCGCCGCCACCGGTTGCCAGGACCGCCTTCGGGCTGGGGCCGGAAAGCGGAAGCGTGGACTGAGATGGGTTTCGTTGCGCGCCAACTTGTGATCGAGCTCGGGGAGAGCGGCTTCAAAGTGCTGGCAGTGCTCGCATTCGTGGATGTGATCGTGAACGGCTCGAGAAGGCGCCCGACCCTCATCGTGGGCGATCGAGAGTTCGAGCTGCGTCTGTTCGCAGAGGAGGTCAGTAGGCATCGGGCGTTTCCATCTCCAGGCTCGATACGAGTTGGCGGCGGGCGCGAAAGACGCGACTCTTCACGGTCCCCTCGGGTACGCCCATGGTCGCCGCGACCTCGGCATAAGACAGGCCCATCACCCCGACGAGCACCAGGGTCTCTCGCAATTCGGGCTCGAGTCGGGCGAGGGCATCGGCCACCTCCAACTCGAGGTGAGGATCGGGGCTGGTTGCCTGGTATGCCTCGTCGACCGCTTGTTGCAATCGGGCATGTCGCCGCCGCCGGGCGCGGCTGGCGTCATAGGCAGCATTGCGCGCCATGGCGAACAACCATGGCACGAAACGGTCGGGATCCCGCAGCGAAGGCAGCTTGTGCAGAACTCGCATGAAAATTTCCTGCCTTACGTCCTCAGCCAAGGCGCGGTCACCGAGGATGTGGACGAGATATCGCCAGAGATGGCCTTCAGTGGCGTGAACCAGTCGCTCGAAGGCCGAGACGTCGCCTGCGGCTGCCGCCACCACGTCGGCAACATCGGGACTCTCCATTCAATTGCTCCTCGCACCGGTACCGCCATCGTCGATTGTGGTCGTCATGCCCTATCCCATGCGGCCAATCAAAAAGACGGCACCGGGAGGGAGAAAGTTCATTTTCGGGCCGGGCCGAGCGAAGTCCTCCGTATGGTTCGCAAAGACTTCGATTTCTTCGGTTAGCTGCCTTTGCGAAGGGGTAGGAAACCGGCAGCGGGGGCAACTCCGCACTGGAAAGGAGATTCCCAAATGACCAGAAAAACACTGGCCGCGTTCGCAGTTTCCGCCCTCTTGCTGGGGGCCTGTGGCAGCGGTACGACCACAGACGACACGCTCATCACCGATGACACCTCGTTTGCTGGGACCGACACGACTCTGGCCGGCACCCCGACGACGAGCGGCACCGATACCTCTAGCGCCGCTGATGTGGCTTCCGAGGTGGCTGCATTGGAGGCCGACTTGGCGGTTTTCGCCTCTGAGATCGAGGCGAGTGCTCCCGAACCGGTCGTCAGCGCCTTCAACGACGTGCAGACTGAGGTGTCAGGCCTCGTTTCTGCTGCTTCGGATATGGAACTGACCGCGGATGAGCTCGAGCCGGTCCAAGACGCCGCACTGGCCTTAAACGATGCGGTGGCTGAGGCTGACGTCGATCTCTCCGCAGAGTTCATGGACTTCTGGGCAGAGTTCTCGAACCGGATCCAGGCGCTATCCGCCTAACTCCGAATAGGTCCCAACCTGCTCGACCCGGGACCTCGGTCCCGGGTCGAGTCTTCATGAGACCGGGAGCAACCTCCGCCGGCCACCCACTGCCAGCGCTGCGAAGATTGCTGCCGGGGCTACCAAACCTGCTCCGGCCGAACTCAGGGCTCTCAGCAAGAGTTCGAAGAGATGAGCGGGTATCGCCAGGACATCAAACAAGCTGGAGAGGGCGGATCCCAACCAGGCGCCGAGCGCGTCGAGCCAGTTGGCGCTTAGTGGCTCACCGGGGATGAACCTGGTTTCACCACGATCCCAAACCATCGTCGTCTCATCGTTCGTTTCAAATCTGAGGGACGCAAGTAGAAGGCGCTGAATCGAGGCAGGAGTAACCGTGGCCGCCTGCACGAGCGCCGGAGTTACCGAAACCGGAGCGAGGTTGGCCTCGTCGCCGTCGGGTGAGCTCGGTGCTGGGGTCGTGGTCAGCGAGGTGTCGATTGGGGGGCGATCTGTGGATGGGATGACGGGTGGCAAGTCCTCGATGACTGGATCGACCACCTCGACGACTGGATCGACCACCTTGACGACCGGCTCCACCACACCGACCACCGGCTCGACAACCGGTGTGACGATCTCCTCGACAACGTTCGTGATCGGGCTCGCAACTTCATCGACCACCGTCACCACCGGGCTGGCAACCTCGTCGACCACCGCTACCACAGGAGCGACTGTCTCATCGACGAGGTCCACGGTCTCGGGGATGATGGGAAGGGTCTCTACCAAGGGAGCCAGGGGAGCCGTCAGGTCGGAGACCGGATCATCGAGGATCTCATCGAAGAGATCGCCGAGACCAGCCTGGGCGGGCAATGCGAGGCCGAAGAGGATCAAGAGAGCGCCACCCAGAGATAGCCACCTACGCATAAGAAAGTAATCGACTCGGAGCCCGACTTTTCTTAAGAACCCCTGCCCTTCCGGCCGATGCCATTTCGGTGAATTCCAAATGGGCTAGACACGTCGGATCGGGAGTGATCGCGGTAATGGTCGTGATCGCGGTGGGGGCGGCTGCCGTTTTCTCGAACGCCGACCAGGCGGCCCGGATCGCGGCCGATTCGCAGCGACTCAAGGCGGTTCAGATCGCATTGTCGGAAACAGCGACTCACCGCGCAGCGCTTGTAATCGCCTTCGCCTCCCTCAATGGCGATATCTCGGACGTGAGCCTTGAGGCTTTGAACGAAGCGGTGGCGGCAGCGGATCGCATCGGTCAGCAACTAGCACCACTGGACGACGCCCGCCCTCTCCAATCTCTGGCTGGTGAGGTCTCATCCTCCACACGCACGGTTCAGGAGTTGATGGCTCGCTCGGCGCCGGACGCCGCCCAGGTGGAAGTCGAGTCTGACACCCTGCCCGTAGTCGGAGCCTTGGCGGGGGCCCTCAGCCAGGAGGCGGCCCGGGTCAGCGGCTTGATCGATGCAGAGCAGGCCAAGGCCGGGCGCCTCACCCAAGCCGCCTCGTTCGTCGTGGCGTTGCTGGTCCCGGTTTTGTCCGTTGTCTTCCTTCGACTGCGGGCTCGGCGCCGTCTCGAGCGGGCCCAATTGGAAGCGGAGCTGACCCGTCAGCGAGAGTTGGCGGAGACCAAAGACCGGCTCATCGCTGGCCTCTCGCACCAGCTTCGCACCCCCCTGACCGGCATCTATGGATGGGCCGACATGATCTCTCACCAACCGGGACCGCAAATCGTGGACGAGGGTGTGGTCGCCATCCTCTCGCAGTCGGGCGAGTTGCGGCGGATGGTCGACGATATCCTGGTCACCGCCCGACTGGACGCCACCAACCTCGAGTATCGGGCGGCACCGGCGCCGATCACCGAGATCGTCGATTCCGCCACAAGTCACTTTGTGAGGGTCGGGGAGCAGGTGAAGGTGGATTGTCAGGAGGCGATGGTGATGGTGGACCGACCTCGACTCCAACACGTCATCCACAACCTGGTCGCCAACGCCTTCGCTCACGGCAACGAACCGGTCGAGGTAATTGGAAACGAGGATGGCTCGATGTACCGGTTGGCGATCTGTGACGCGGGACCGGGCCTTGCTCCAGAACGGGCCGAAGATCCGTTTGCGGCTTTCGCTCATGCCCCTGAGAAGATCGTTATTGCCAACAGCCTCGGCCTCGGACTCTCGGTCGCCCAAGCCCTAGTGTTGTTGATGGGGGGTGAGATCGAATACCGACACCAGGTGGGACACACGGTGTTCATGGTGTCGATCCCCATGGCTGTCGGCAAGGTCGCCTGAGTAAATGAACCCGAGCGTTGGTGATGGCTATTCGGTCCGCACATCCTCCATGCTTCCGCTACTGACGAACCGACGTGATTCGATGGGCTGGATATAACGATCGGGTCCCTTGGGATCAGACCACGAGCGCGGCCCTCCACTGACCACTTGACTGGCAACGAATGCCAATACGGTCAATGGGGGAACTAGCGTCGCCGTGGTCGGGAGTGGGATGGTTCGCCTTCCTCTTCTATGCAGTGTGGTCATCGTGGATAAACGGAACGCTCTACCGGCTGCTCTTGAGCGACGCTCATCTCGCGAGAGACAACTCGGCACGCTTCTCCAGAGCTGTGGAAGCGGGTCGGCGAGCGCAGCACCACGATCGTGATTCCGTCCTTCGATTCCTGCCGGGCGCAAAGCGACGGTAGGCGTGCAGGGCATCCCCGGATGGTTGTGTGGCTCAGGTGTGCCGGAGACGCCACGCAAGTACGAACGGTGCTGTCCCCGGAGCTCGCCAAACCACACCCTGCGAGTCAACCGGCAAGTTGGGCTGAAGGACCTAGAACGACCTGAGCGAGAACCCGCGGGGACCACGCCCCAATGGGCTTGCGGCGAGCTCAAGCCGACTTGCGCGATCGCAGGATTGCCCCTTCGATGCCAGTATCACGGCGAATCCGTGATCGGATCTAGGAGGCGACGTGGACGAAGAGCAGATTCATGTGGCGGTCTCGAACGACGGCACGAAGATCGGAGGACGCGTTCAGGGCCAGGGGCCGCCGCTCGTTCTGGTCCACGGTGGGTTCGGTGACGGCGACGTCTCCTGGTTCTTCGTGCTCCCATTTCTCGTCGAGCACTTCACCTGCTTCCTCATGAGCACGAGAGGACGAGGTCTGAGTAGCGACAGCACCGACCATTCGCGAGAGCGCCAGTTCGAAGACGTCGCCGCGTATGTGGATAGCATCGGCGAGCCGGTAGCAATGTTCGGTCACTCGAGCGGGGCTCTCTGGGCGCTCGGGGGAGCTGCGCTCTCCCCCGCACGCGTCCGAGCTCTCGCGCTCTACGAGCCGCCGTTCCCGACGCTGGAGCCGCCCATGAGTGACGACCAGTACGCGCGGGTCAAGGCGGCTGTCACCGAGGGCAGGTTGGCCGATGCGGTGCAGATCGCAACTGGCGAGATCATCGGGCTGGGTGCCGACGAGCAGGCGCTCTTCTCGGCGCCGGGCGTGGCAGAACGCGCCCAGGCGGCCCTTCCGGTGGTCGTCCAGGAGCTCCCGGAGGTGAACCGGCCGTTCGAGGACGCATCGCTCGAGAAGCTCTCGATGCCAGTGCTCGTTCTCCAAGGGGAGCGCTCGCGCATCGAGTTCAAGAATGCTGCGCGCCATCTAACCGAGCGGCTCGAGGATTCCCGCGTCGCCGAGATCGCCGGCGCCGGCCACCTTGGTCCGCTGACGGCCCCCGAACCCGTCGCACGCGAGTTGGTCGGGTTCCTCAGCAGCTGAGCGCGTCGCTGCGAGGTCGGCATGGAGCGGGTCGATGTCGAGTGATTGCGCATCGCTTTCGAGCGGTCGGGTGCTGGCCTTCCGATCGTGCTGTTACACGGCGGGCTCTCCGACAGCCGAGAATGGCGGCGGCAGATCGATGTGCTGTGCGATGACTTCACCGTCGTGGCCTGGGACGCGCCCGGCTGCGGGCGCTCGTCGGATCCACCCGAGTCCTTCGGCATGCCCGACTACGCCGATTGCCTGGCCTCGTTCATCGACACCCTTGGTCTCGGGTCTCCTCATGTGATGGGGCTCTCCTTCGGGGGGACGCTCGCCCTCGAGCTCTACCGTCGGCAACCAACGGTGCCCAGGACATTGGTGCTGGCCTCAGCCTATGCGGGCTGGGCTGGGTCGCTTCCGCCCAACGTCGTCGCTGAGCGACTCGAAGGAGTTCTCCACGAGTCCGAGCTGCCTCCGGAACAGGTTGCACGACGATGGATCCCGGGCCTGCTCACTGACGAGGCGCCGGCCGAAATGATCGACGAGCTCATAGGAATCATGTCCGGCTTGCATCCGGCCGGCGTCCGGACGATGGCCCGGGCCATGGCTGAGGCCGATCTTCGTGACGAGCCGCATCGCATCGCTGTGCCGACGCTGCTCCTCTACGGGGACGCCGACCGGCGCTCGCCTCTCAGCCTCGCCGAGGAGCTACACACCCAGATCCCGCGCTCGAGACTCGTCGTGATTCCTGGGGTCGGACATCAGTGCAACATCGAAGCTGCCGACCGGTTCAACGCCGAGGTGCGGCAGTTCCTCCAGCCGCGCTCGCACTGGATCACCTCGTCCGAGCCGGCTGCCTGACCGACGGGCTCCCGAGGCGAGACGATCGACCAGGCCCAAGCTCGGCGGTCCTGACGAGAAGCCCCTCCAGGTCGTAGCGAGCTGGCCTTAGAAGAACTCGTGTGTCAGCACCAACTCGTCGCCCCCAAAGGTCCACACTGCCTTGATCTGTCCCGACGTACCTTCTTCCAGTCGAAAGACCGCGTAAATAGCGGTATGGGCAGTGGTGAAAGTATCGGTTTACCACGAGGAATCGGGAGCTGAGACCGAGGTGTCGAGCACGTTGGCCGTCTCCGCCTCGAGAAAAACCTCACTGCCCATCTCGCCGGCCGGACGGTTCGAACTGAGGGTCGAAAACAACCCGGAGTTGATAACGGCGTTGTCCTCCGAACTTCCAAAAGAAGTCTGCGTCGAACAACTTGCCATCGGTCGACAAGAGGAACGCTTGCGCGCCGTCGGCCCGCAGGCGACGACGAGCTGCAGAGAGCACCGTCGCCTGGAAGAGCTTGTGGGGCGCGTTGCTCGGTCAATACGGCAGGGTGAGAAAGAGACAAGCTGGAGAGCACTAGCACGCGCTAGCGTCCTTTCCGATTGTCTGGCAGTCGCCCTCTACCTAGGGCCCCGACTTGGCAGACAGCGACTCGGAAACGTTCATTGTCCATCGGCGTCGCGCTTCGACCTCGAGGAGGGCGGTGGCGTCGGTCAGGCCGACTGGCGCGGCGCAGGTCGATAATCTGCGGAACATCCGCCGTTTGAGTAGGTACTGCTGGCCCTCCTCCCTTCTTGCGTAAATCCAGCAAAGAAGGCCTGGACCTCTTCCCGGAACAAGAACTCTCCTTGGGTCCGAAGGCGTTGATGGAGTCAATGAGGTTCAGCACCACCAATTGTTCATTGAGGGGAAGCTCGGCCATCGTTAACCCTCCTTCACGATGGCCTCCAAAGTGGCGAGGTCGGTAAGGCAGTCACCGGTCGCCTGAGTTCCATCGAATTCTGCGGTGATCTCAGATTTGTGCCGCTCGGTACCATCGACGCGAGTGCTTGTCGCCGATGTCCTCGATTCCCTTGCTGCTCTCGGTGATCGAGCCGCCGCCTGGGATCCGTACGGGTTGCAACTGGGCGACCCAGATAGCGAAGTGGAACGACTTGGGGTCTGTCATGAAGTCACGGGCGACGTTCTCGCAAAGGCCGGAGCCCTCGATCTACTGATCACGTATCACCCGCTTCTCTTCAAGCCGACCATCCGCTTGCTCGCCGGCCCCGGGCCCCAAGGCCGCGCCTATCAGCTCATCAGGTCCGGCATCAGCCTGGCAGTAGTGCATACCGCCTGGGATGCCGCCCCAGGAGGCACCTCCGATGCCCTGGCGGCGATGGTGGGGTTGCGCGAGATCGAGGCATTTGGCGGGGTCGAGCAACCTCCGCAGTGGAAACTCGTCACCTTCGTCCCTCCCAACGCCGTCGACTCCGTGGCCTCAGCCTTGACTGCTGTCGGGGCGGGCCGCATTGGGAACTACACGGCTTGTTCTTTCCGGAGCGAGGGAGTCGGGACGTTCTTTCCTGAGCCGGGCTCATTGCCGGCTGCGGGTGTCAGCGGGGAACTCAATCAGGTGAGCGAGATCCGTCTCGAGATGCTGGTTTCCGAGAAGGACCGAGCAGTGGCCGCGCTGCTGGCTGCTCACCCCTACGAGGAGCCCGCTTTCGATTTGTATGAGACATCGTCTGGCGGGGGGATGATCGGACGCGTAGGTGGGATCGAGGGGACGTTGTCGGATCTTATAAAGTTCCTGCGGAATGAGGTTGGTGCCGAGGTTCGGGCGGCCGGTCATGATCGGCAGCTCCACCGAGCGGCGGTGCTTCCCGGCTCGGGAGGAGGTTTTGTCGCCGAAGCTCGAAGTCGCGGTGCCGACGTGCTGATAACAGGCGATGTGAGCCACTATCAAATGCGGGAAGCACTTGATCTCGAGATGGCGGTCATAGACATAGGACATGCTCCGAGCGAACGGCCCGGGGTGGCGGCCCTGTCCGCGGCCGCGGCCAAGATCGGACCGGGATTCGTCGAGGTAGATGTCGACCCCACTCCCTGGAGGTCGCGATGACTCTTGACCATGGCCTCTCGGAGCTCCTTGACCTCCAGGATGTCGATCTGGCGATCGATCGGCTGCTCCATCAACGCCAAACGCTGCCAGTACTGGCGGAATATCAAAGCCAATCTGGCGACCGGGATCGTCTCGCAGCGGCGATCGCCGAAAAGCGAAGGGAGTTGCGGGGATTCGAACTCAATCTCGACAAGGCTGAGGGCGAGCTCGACATCCTTGAGAGCAAGCTGAAAGAGAGCGAGACCCGCCTGTTCGCGGGCGGAATGAACGCCCGCGAAACGGAGCAAAAGCGCCTCGAGGTGCAGGCTCTCCGTGGCCAACAGGCAACGATGGAATCGCGGGTGCTTGAGTTGATTGAGGTAGTCGATCCGCTGCGCAGCGACACCGAGAAGATGGAGGCGGAATTGGCCTCGAGGAACGAACGGGTGGGAGACCTCGAAAACGAGATCTCGGTGGGGTGGGGGGAGATCGATGCCCAGATCGCCCGGCGGGAAGCGACGAAGTCGGAGCTGGCGCAACCGATTCCGCCAGATCTGATGATCCTGTACGAACAGCTGCGCCGTTCGAAAGATGGCGTTGCGGTTGGTCGCCTCATCAACGGCACCTGCGGGGGTTGTCATCTGGCGCTTTCGATCCCCGAGCAGCAAGAGGCATCCGAGTGGGATCCACCTCGCTGCCTCCACTGCATGCGGATTTTGGTTCTCTGATAATGCCGGGCACCTGGGTGCTTTACAGCGACGGTGCGTCGCGCGGTAACCCCGGACTCGCCGCCATCGGTGCGGTGCTCTATAGCTGGACTGAAGGCGGGCCGCTGGTCGAGGTCGAAACGGTGAGCGAGGCGATCGGCGTGGCGACCAACAACGTGGCCGAGTATCGAGCGGTCGTCGCCGGTTTGGAAATGGCGAAGAGGCACGAACCGGATCTGCTGTGGTTGCGAGCCGATAGCCAGCTTCTTATTCGTCAACTCGAAGGGCGTTGGCGGGTGCGCAACGTCGCCCTGGCGGAGCTGCATCGGAAGGCGCAGGCGATACTGACCGAGATTCCGCACAAGTTGGAGCATGTGCCACGCGAGGACAACACCACGGCCGACATTCTGGCGAACCGCGCCCTCGACTGATTCATGCTGTTCTGGCACGTGGGCGGGGCGATCTTTCTCTTCCGCTGGATATTTCGAGATCCGAAAGTCGATGTCCGTCTCCTCGCCCTGGGAGCGGTGCTTCCCGACGTCGTCGATCTGCTGCTTGGCGTCGTGCTGGGCGCGCCGAGCACGCAACGAGTTGGTCATTCGCTGTTGCTGCCAACCTTTCTGGCCGTGCTGTTGCTGTTGGCGACCCGCCGGGGGCGTAAGCGGCGCCGGCTGATGACGGTGGTGGTGGCGTGGTTGTTCCACCTCTCCCTCGATGGCGTCTGGCTGAAAGGGGAAGTCTTCCTCTGGCCGTTTTTTGGCTGGGAGCTGGCCACGCCTCTACCCGGGACGATAAGGGAGCGGGCGGCCGAGCCGTGGCGGTGGTTCAAGGAGGCCCTGGGTTTGGGTTACCTCTTTATTGCCGTCCGCCGCTCACGGGCGGAGAAATCCGCACAAAATGGTGGCGATGGGTAAGCCGGCAATCCTGGCGGTCGACGACGACCAACTCGTGCTGGCGGCGATCGAACGTGATCTCCGTCGGAAATACGGCGGCGAGTTCCAGGTCATCGCCGCCGAATCCGGCCGCGAGGCGCTGGAGGTGCTTGATCAGCTCTCCTCCCGCGGTGACCCGACGGCCCTTCTCGTCGTCGACCAACGCATGCCGGAGATGACCGGCGTCGAATTTCTCGAGGCCTCTCGGCGGCTGGACCAGGGCAGTCGGCGGGTCCTCCTCACCGGTTATGCCGACACCGAAGCGGCAATCGCCGCCATCAATGTCGCCGGCGTTTCCTTCTACATCCAAAAACCGTGGGAGCCGCTCGAGGAGAGGCTCTACCCGCTGCTCGATGACCTCCTCGAGCAGTGGAAGGCCGGATACCGGCCTCCTTTCTCGGGCATACGGGTGCTAGGCGATCGCCACCACCCCGAGACCCGCCGCATCCGCGGTTTTCTCGCTCGCAACCTGATCCCGTACCAGGCGATCGAAGCCGGCGGGGCTGTCTTCTCGAAGCGCTCCGGGTATCGGTGGCCGACCTCCCCATTGTCCTCCTGGAAGACGGGACCCGCTTGCCACACCCCGACCCACAGACTCTGGCTGAGGCAGTCCATCTCCGCACCCGATCTCAACTCGACACTTACGACCTCATCATCGTCGGCGCCGGTCCGGCGGGACTGGCTGCTTCCGTCTATGCCGCCTCGGAGGGGCTCGAAGTGTTGGCGGTTGAAGCCGAAGCACCCGGCGGCCAGGCAGGACAGAGCTCCCGGATCGAAAATTACCTGGGCTTCCCGGCTGGGCTCTCCGGGGCCGAGCTGACTCGTCGAGCCGTGGCCCAGGCTGCTCGATTCCATGCCGAGACCGGGGTCCCTGTGGAAGCGACCTCTCTCCAGCGCGACGATCCGTATCGCCTCGTCGGTTTCGGCGAGGGTCGCGTCGTCAATAGCCGAGCCGTGTTGATCGCCACCCGTGTGAGCTATCGCAAGTTGGACGTGCCGGGAGGGACCGAGCTAACCGGCCGGGGTATCTTCTACGGGTCCTCGCCGGTAGAGGCAGCGGAGGCGAAAGGCGAGGAAGTAGCAGTCATTGGCGGAGGAAATTCGGCTGGCCAAGCTGCGCTCTATCTCTCCGCCCTCGCTAGCAAGGTCACCCTGATCGCGCGAGGCGCATCGCTCGGCGAATTTATGTCCGCTTACCTCACCGAACGCATAGTGGCAACGGAGAACATCAAGGTCCTAACCACCTGTGAGGTCTTGGCCGCAGAGGGCGATCCCGACCTCGAGTTGTTGACGTTGCGTCAGGGCGATGCTGATCCTTTCCAGATCGCGGACAAATCAGCCTTCGTGTTCATCGGTCAAAAGCCCCGGGTGGGCTGGCTCACCGGTCAGCTCGAGACCGATGAGATGGGATTCATCCGCACCGGTTTCGATTGCACCTCGACCACCGGGTGGACCATTGATCGGGCCCGACTTCCCCTCGAGACCAGTGTTCCCGGGGTCTTTGCCGCCGGAGCCGTCCGCTCGGGTTCGATCAAACGAATCGCCTCGGCAGCCGGTGAAGGAGCGATGGCGGTCTCTCTCATTCACAAGCACCTGGAGGACCTGTGACCCGGGCGGCTCTTGTGCAGGCTGTTCCATGACCGCCCTTCCCACCGGTACGGTGACCTTTGTCTTTACCGATATCGAAGGATCGACCAACCTCGCCCAGGAAACGGCCGTTCTTTACCGCGAGATTGTCGAACAGCATGCGACGCTGATCAGGGCGGCCGCCGCTCAGTTTGGGGGCGAAGTGGTGTCGACGGAGGGGGACTCATTCTTCCTCGTGTTTCGATCGCCGAAGCAGGCCCTCCTGGCGGCGATCGAGTTTCAGCATGGTTTTCGCGATCACGCCTTTCCGCACGGCCGATCTCTTTTGGTGCGTACCGGGATTCACACCGGAGAAGGGGTCCTCGGCGGCCAGAACTATCTTGGCCTCGACGTCAATCGAGCGGCCCGCATTTGCGATGCTGGGCATGGTGGACAGGTTCTCGTATCCGAGGCGACTGCGGCTCTGGTGGGGCGCGAGCTTCCCTCCGGCACGAGCCTCCGGCCCCTGGGCTCTCATCGCCTGAAGGATCTTGCTGTTCCCGAGTCGATCTTTCAGCTCGTGGCCGAAGGACTCGCCGCCGAGTTTCCACCGCTGCGATCGGCCGACAATCGGCTGACCAATCTCCCGGTTCAGCTCACCAGTTTTGTCGCCCGACCGGAGGTGGCCGCTGTCGTGTCGTCCATCTCGGGCTCGCGGCTTTTGACTCTGACTGGTGCGGGCGGGACCGGCAAAACGCGGCTTGCTCTGGAGGCGGCGGCGCAAGTTCTGGGTCGCTTCGATGACGGCGTCTGGTTCGTCCGGCTGGCGCCGATCAGCGACCCCGAGTTGCTCACCTCGACCGTGGCGACGGCACTGGGCATCCAGCCATCCTCAGACGATCCCGACGCCAGGCTCGTCGAGTACCTCCGGCCGCGGACACTTCTATTGATACTCGACAATTTCGAACAAATTCTCGAAGCTGGACGGCGGGTTTCGACCTGGTTACAGGGAGCACCCGGATTGCACCTGCTCGTCACATCTCGGGGCCCGCTGCACATATCTGGTGAAACTGAGTTCGCCATCCCGCCGCTGAGTCTTCCGACCGACAGCGACCTCAGGCATCCAGAGAGCCTTCGCCAATTCCCGTCGATCGAGCTCTTCGAGCAACGGGCCAAGGCCGGGCGCCCTGACTTTCAATTGACGAGCGAGAACGCCGAGAAGGTGGCCGACATCGTCGCCAGCGTCGACGGCCTGCCTCTGGCGATCGAGCTTGCCGCCTCACGGGTTCGCCTGTTGTCCGTCGATGTTCTCGCCGAGCGCCTGAGCTCGCGCCTGGGGCTGCTCACCGGGGGAGCGCGCGATCTGGACGAGCGGCATCGCACCCTGCGGAGCACGATTGCGTGGAGTTATGACCTCCTCGATGACGATCACCGCCAGTTTTTTCGGCGCCTGGGCATCTTCGTCGGAGGATGCGCTCTTGAGCAGGTGGAGATGGTCTGTGCTCCCGACCTGAGAGTCGATGTTCTCGACGGCCTCTCCAACCTGGCAGACCAGAGTCTTCTGCGGACAGGGGTTGCTTCGGGGCCGACGAGGTTCTCGATGCTGGCGACGATTCGGGAGTTCGCGCTGGACGAGCTGTCTGCCAGCAGTGAGAGAGATCAGATCGAGAGACACCATGCGCGGGCTTTTCTGGAACTGGCTGAACGGGCCGCGCCGGAATACACCGGCCGGCGTACCCGGTTCTGGCTCGACCGCGTCGAAGCGGATCAGGACAACCTGCGCGCCGCCCTTCGCTGGGCGGCGGAAAACGACGAAGGTGAGATCGCTCAGCTTCTCACCGGTGCTCTTTGGAGGTTCTGGCAGATGCGGGGCTATCTCCGCGAGGGGCGGGAGCGAGCCGAAGCAGCCCTGGCCATGGTCGGGGGGACTCCCTTCAGCACGATGAAGGCGGAGGAGGCGGCCGGTGGTCTCGCCTATTGGCAAGCGGATTCCGAAGAGGCCTTTCGTCACTACGAAATTGCATTGGAGCTGGCGCGCGAGAGCGGGGATCCTTATCAGATCGCCAACGCCCTCTTCAATCTCTCCTCGATGAAAGCCCTGGTCGAAAGTCCCGGGGCCGGATTGGAATTGTTAAACGAGGGCTTGCAACTGGCGGCGCCATTGGGGGATCCCGTATTGCTGGGCCGGCTCCACTTCGGGAAAGGTACGAACTACTTCTTGCGAGAGGACACGGAAACAGAACGGCCCGATCTGGCCCTGATCGAGTACACCGAGGCCGCCAAGTACCTGGAAGGGACGGACTCCGCCTTCGACATCGGCTGGACCGACCGGATGCTGGGAATCGTGTTCCTCGGCCTGGGACGCCACGACGAGGCCGAGTCACATTTGCGGGCGGGTTTGAGCCAGTTCGTGGCGGCCGGGGATCTCTCCGCCCTCCCGCTCCACATCTCCGACTTTGCCCGCTTGGCCCTGATCCGGGGCAAGGACGAGGAGGCAATTGTCTTGACAGGGGCGGTGGCGAATCTCCAATCGGTCAGCGAGACACGTCTCGTCGATTGGGTCCGTAACGAAGTCGAAGGTATCGACGAGGCCACTGAACGGGTCGGTCCCGAACGCGCCGAAAAACTGTTGGCCGAGGGTCATGCGCTTTCGGTCGACGAGATCCTCTCTCGCGTCTCCGTCGCCTGAACGCGAACCCTGGGTTGGTAGGGACGCTGTACCGCCTTGCCAGCCCACAGCTTCTCATGGGCTGGCGCCACCACCGAGGATGAGAATGGGGTGACCATTCACGTATCAGAACGAGGGCGGCCGTGACTACGGTCGCGGGAATGGATCTGGCGCTGAGCCCGACCACCCCAGGTCTCGGGATCTCCGATCTCGCCGACCTCTGCTCCTATGCCGAGGATCTCGGATACCGGCATGCTTGGCTGGCGGAGGTCGCCGGGCCCGATGCCTTTGTGCTGGCTTCAGCCATTGCCGGGCGCACCAAGGCAATGGAGCTTGGCGTGGCCGTCGTACCCGCCTACACCCGAACCCCGACGGTGCTGGCCACGGCAGCGCTTTCGGTTAGCAACCTCCTCGGCGGGCGCGGGTTTCGGCTTGGCATCGGAAGTTCATCCGAAGTAATCGTGACCCAGTGGCACGGAACCCCGCTAGTGAAGCCAGTGCGGCGAGTACGAGAAACGGTGGAGGCGACCAGGGTGATACTTAACGGTCTTAACGATTATGACGGAGCTCTGGTGGCAACCCATCGTTTCCGACCGGCCGTGACAAGGGGTGGACCGATCGAGATCTGGGTGGCGGGCCTGCGGCCCAAGATGCTCGGGGTGGCAGGAGCTGTGGGCGACGGCGTCTGCCTCAACATGATGCCGGCTCGGGTGGTGCCGCAACAACTCGCCGCCGTGGAAGCCGGCGCCCGACAGCTTGGGCGCTTGTTGCCGGAGGGGTTCGGAGTCATGGCCCGGCTGCCGGTGCTAGTCACCGACGACCCGGCCTCTGCTCGGGAATGGCTGCGTTCCGCCTTCCTCGGTCCCTATCTGGCACAACCGGTCTACAACAACTTCCTGCATTGGATGGGCTTCGAGAATGAGGCCCGGGCGATCGCATCGGCCTGGAAGTCGAAAGACCGGACGGCGGTGCAGGAGGCGATAGGAGATTCCCTTTTCGACGAGCTGACACTCATTGGTTCGGCGTCTCATGTGCGTTCGCGCCTCGACGAGTACGGGGCGGCAGGGGTGACAGTGGCGGCCATTTCGGTGGTCGCGCCCGGGCGTTTCGCCGTCGAGGAAACGCTTCGGGCCCTGGCCAAATGAAAAAACTGGTGTGGCTGCTCGTGGTCGCGTGCAGTGGTGGGACTACAGCCACCAGTGCTTCTTCGGTGACCGGCTCGGATCTTCCTCCTGAGGAGGTGGCCGAGGACGTGGCGGCGGCGTTGGATGGAGGGGACCCGGTGGTCGTGGCCGGTCTCACCGATCTCCGGCCGATGGCCTGGGTGGCGATGGCAGAGGGGGCGACTGTCGAAGAAGCGGCCGGAATCGAAGAGGGAGACCGCGCAATTGCCGTTGCCAGAAACTTCTGGACCGGTTTTCTCGAAACGGCTGGTTTGGCAGGAAACGAGGTCGCCAACATCGAGGCATTTACCGAGGGGGCGACCGATTTCGCTCGCCTTGACCTCCCCTCCGGGTCGATCGTCCTCAACCAACGAGACGCCTGGCGTATCGATGTCATCGCCTCCTTCGGCGCGCCTCTCGCTGAGCGCCTTCTCAGCGCAGTGGAGGTCGTCGTCGCCAATCGCAGCCCGGAGGCAGATGTGCTTCAGGAGATGCTCCAGGACGAGCGGGACGCGGTAGCCGTTGCCATCGCCGATCCGTCGATCACTACGTCGGCGCGAGCGGCCGTCGAAGAGGTGCTCGCCGCGATCGATTCGATCGAAGACTGAGTGGAGCCCGAGCCCCGGATTCGTTACCTCTTGCGGCGTCTAGCCGCGACTGCCGAAACCGGCCTTTCGTTCTCCGTGGGCATGTATGACCGGCTTCGCTTTCAGGAGGTTGCCGACATCACCGCTGAACTCGCCGGATTCCCCGAGGAGATGGTCGGCACTCCTGGCTTTGTTTTCGAGGGTGGTTACGCAACTCCCAAGCTGATAGTGCGGGTGGTGGTGGTCGATCGGGAGGATCGATTACTGATGGTGAAGGAAGCCGAGGACGGACTGTGGACCTTGCCGGGAGGATGGGTTGACATAGGGGAGTCGCTTTCTTTGGCCGCCGAGCGGGAGGTGCTCGAGGAGACGGGTTATCGGGTGAGGGCGACGAAGCTTGCCGCCGTTTTTGACAAGCTTGCCCATCCCCATCCCCCCGCTCTTCATCACTCATACCTCGTGTTCGTGAATGCGCGGCTCGAAGGAGGGAGTCTGCAAACCAGCATCGAAACCACCGAGGTGGGATGGTTTCCTCTTGAGTGTTTGCCGCCACTTTCGATCGCTCGCGCCACCGAAGGCCAAATTAGGCGAGCCTTCCAACACCATCATCAACCAGATCTCCCGACAGACTTCGACTGAATCAATCCTGCGTAAATCTGGATACGTATTTGCTACAGGATTTACGCCAGAATGAATTACCAGACGGGCCAGGGGACCGGCGGGCGATCATCGGGGGGTAAGGGATGGACTCCGGAGGTGGCGAGTTCGTCGATCCGAGCGGACAGTGCCTCAACCTCTCGTGATGTCAAGAGAGACCCGAGGTCGTCGCCGAGCTTCTTGCCGAGCGCCGTCTGCAGCGGCTCGAGGGCGGCGAACATTGCTGTCGGCAGGGGCTTTCCCGCCAGGCCCCAGAGGACCGTGCGTAGTTTGGGCTCGGAATGAAATGTCAGTCCGTTGTCGATGGCGAAGAGGCGGCCGCTTCCTTTCTCGGCCAACAAATGACCGAGCTTGCGGTCGGCGTTGTTGCACACGATGTCGAGCACCGCCACCGGCCACAAAGTCTCAGCAACCTCGGGCACAACCAGAAGACGGGGATCGAAGCGCGGGTCGACCTCGATGAATCTCTGGGCAGAGCCGACGCCAAGCGGTCCCTCGCTCCAGACCGTCTCCGGCACCAGGTCGAAGCCGAGGGCCTCGGACACGAGATAGGTGGCGAGCTCGCGGGCCGGAAGCGTCTTGGCGTCGAAGTCCCAAAGCGGCGACATCGCCTCCGACGCCTTGTATACCCAGCGCTTCCCCGCCCCGTCGGTTGCCAACAGCGTCAGATTGGAGGCGGATACAAACTCGCCCAGGACCTCCTCGAGCCGCAGCTTCGACTTCAGACGTGGTGACCGTTGCTCGACGGGCAGCGATGGCCCTCGGGATCCATCGGCAGCTGACAGCGCGGGCAGAGAGGTCGGCCGGACGCGACTACACGGGCGGCGACCAACGCCATGGCCCGAAACTGCTCGGCTGTGATCACAAATCGCACTTCATCCTCTCCCTCCGGAGACCCAAGGACGATGGTGATGAACTCGCTTCGCTCGATCGCCACCCCGATCGAGCCGACGGAAAAAGATGGGGTCTCTGGTTCGCCAATCTCGAGTCCGGAGGCGACGAGGTTCGCGACCGCCTCCTCGTCAATCTCGATACCTGCCGTGGCCAGCATCCGCAATCCCTGCTCGGCCAACTCTGCAACTTGCGTCTTCTCGCACGGGAACGAACGCACGACCCCATTCGCGGTCACCTCGACAAAGAAACGTCGCGATCCCGGAGGACCGAGTGCCCCCGCTGCGAACCGCTCCGCCGGGCCGAGGTCGTCTAGTGCCATGTGCTGGGGTAGCCGCTGGTATTGAGGCTGACGAGGCGGGGCCAACCCCCGGCGGGCAGGTCGAGCACCGTAACCGAAGCCGGAGCTATCGAGATGCGGTTGAACAAATCGAGAGGCTGACCGAGAAAGTGCGACACCACCGCCTTGATGGGGTCGCCGTGGGTAACCAGGGCGATTGTTCTCTCCTTATGACGGGCCGCCAATTCTTCACAGGTCGAAACCATTCGATGCTGAGCCTCGGCTAACGACTCCCCTCCTGGGAAGCGGGCCCGAGAAGGGGTTTTGATCACCACGCGCCACAACCGTAACCGGTAGAGAGATTTGAGACCCCGGCCCGACCACGACCCGTAATCGACCTCGAGCAAGCCCTCATGGACCTTGACTTCTTTCTTCTGGGCCGCGGCAATTGGAGCGGCGGTCTCCATCGCCCGCTCCAGCGGCGACGAGTAGATCGCCGCAAGTCGAACCGATCGCAACGCCGCAGCCAGCGACTCGGCCATCTCCCGGCCCGCAGAGGTGAGTGACTTCTCGGGCAGACGGCCACTGAGAACTCGACCCGTTTCAGCAGTGGGGGCATGACGAATCAGCAACAACCGGGCCATGGAGTTGCGATCAGATTAAGCGGCCCTGTTCGGGTGGATCCTGGAGCCGGGCGTCGTTGTTGCGGACGCTGTTCACCCGCGAGGACACCTCTCGCTCCATCCAGAGGTCGTTGTCGATGGGCCGTAGAAACTGTCGAGCCTCCTCGACACCGGTGAGATCGCGGTCAAGCCACGCTTCCCAGCTATCGGGTTGTAGCGCAATAGGCATCCGATCGTGCAACGGCGCAATCACTCCTTGCCCTTTCGTGGTGAGGATGGCGCAAGTCCTGATCCATTCCCCATCTTCGTTCTGGCGCGTTGACCAAATTCCGGCAAACCCGACCGGAAAGCCATCGGCGCGATGGATCCAATGGGGGATGCGCCCGGGCGGCTCCCATTCGTAGAAGCCGTCAGCGGGAATCAGACATCGCTTGCGGGCGAACGAGTCGCGAAACGCAGGGGCGGTAGCAGCCGTCTCCGACCGGGCATTGATCTGGATCGATCTGGCGTCCTTCGCCCAGTGCGGGACCAAGCCCCACTTCATCGTCTGGAGGACTCTTTTCCTCTCGCGTTCGACGACGACATACACATGATCAGTGGGGGCAACGTTCCACGAGGGCGGGAGACCATCGACAATCGCCGATGCCCCGAAGTAATCGGCGTAGAAGTCGATATCGCCCGACAGGGAGAACCGACCGCACATCGGCTGATTCTGCTCGCAGGTCCGTAGGATTTGGAAATGGTGAAGAACGTGCTTGGCACCGACCTGGTCGATTGTTCCCGGGATCCGGTAACCGGCTTCCATCGCAACGGTTGTTGCGACACCGGCTCAGACGACATCGGAGTCCATACCGTCTGCGCCCAAATGACCGACGACTTCCTTACCTTTTCGAGAAGTGTCGGCAACGACCTCTCCACTCCCCTGCCGGGATTCCCGGGGCTCAAGGCAGGAGATTTCTGGTGTTTGTGCGCCTCCCGTTGGGTGCAGGCTCTGCAGGCTGGGTCGGCTCCCCGGGTGCGGCTCGAAGCCACGCACGCGGCCACGCTCGAATTTGCCGGTCTCGATGATCTCCGCCGACACGCGCTCGATTAACAGAAATCTCGGGCCGCGGCGGGTCGGGGTTGGACCCCTCGTTGGCGAGGGTTTCCCTTATCGAAGCCAGAGGGGTGGGCGTCTGGCCGATCATCGTCTTGCTGCTGGCTTTAGCCAATCCTGCCGCGTGCGCCGCAGTTGAACGAGCGGACGTTTCGACATCGACTGTCAGTTCTAGAGGTCGTGTTGCCGAGCGAGGGATTTGGAGCCTTATTCCCGACACCCGGCGCATGGTTACGGTGGACCGCCAGTTCATCACCCCGACGCGTGGAGAGCCGCGCCTCGGCCCACCGAAGAGGCCAGCATCGAACCGAGTGGTGCCGCTTCCCTCGGTTGTTGCCGACGAGCTCGCCGCTCATCTTGGCCGATTCGGTCGGGGGCCCGAGGGCCTAATCTTCACAACGGCTCGCGGACTGCCGGTTCGTCGAAACAGCTTCGCGGGCACGTTCCGTCAGGCAGCTGCCCAGGCCGGAGTTCCCCTTCCCGAGCGAGGAGGCTTCCATGAGCTGCGCCACCACTACACCAACATGCTGATCGCATCAGGCTGCTCGGTGGTGGTGGTCCAGAAGCGGCTCGGCCATGCCATCGCTCAGGAGACCCTCAACACGTACTCGCACCTGTGGCCCGACGACGACAAGCGAACTATCGACGCGGTCGATCAGGCGCTCGGTGCGGCGCTTTCTTCCCACCTTCCTACGAGAGACGTCACAGTGGAGGCCTGACGCAGGCGGGAGCTTGCTCCTATCTGGGAAGGAGACGGGCGTGGCGCAGCTCGTCGATGGTTTGGTCGGGAATGCCGAGCACGTCGAGGTGGACGATCGCTCGTCCGTCGGGACCGTCGACGATATCGACCACCCGGGCCAAGAAGGGCTCCACCGGGTCGCCGGCCACGATCAGGGCGCCGGGCCGTACTCTTTCCGGCTCTGAGGCCTCGTCGAGGAAGGACCATACGAACCCGGTGTCATCGATCTGCTGGACATCGGCAGGCAGCGTGACTAGCACGCGGTCAGGCTTCGTCATGACTTTCTTCCTATGAAGTGCAGGTTGGGCATCGGCTCGCCGAGTACGTCGAGGAGCCGCTGGACCACATTCTCAGTGTAGGTCGGCAGAACGATGCTGTAGTGAGGGGCGACGAACGTCGCCAACAGCTCGAATCCCGCAGCCTGCACAGCCCCAACCGGCGCAGAGGCATACCGGCTCCTGGTGCGCAGCCTCGGGCCGGACAGGATGGCGTCGAGGTCCCATCCTGCGATAGTCACCTCGGCCGATACAGCGATGAACGGAGCACCACTGCGCGAGAAGCGGTTCCGCGTAGCGTCTGCGTTTCGCAGGATCCCGTCGATGGTGAGAGGCCACCCCCGAACGACCAGATCCGCAGCCGGGTCCAAGACCTCGTTGGGACGGAGGTGGTTCTCGATCGGCTCGAGCATCGGCACGGCTCAGGTGAGCCAGGCCCCTTCCAGCAGCGGAGTCAGCAGCGACACGGACGCCAGCCTAACGACGACGTTGACCGCCTCGTCCTCCTCTGCCACAGGCGCGTCAAGCCGATCGTGGACCCGCGCTCGTGTGTCACATCTGTGTCACGAGGTCCTTTTGAAGGCCCAAGAAAAGCCCAAACCCCCTGCTCAGAGGGGGTTTGAGGCTGCGAGCCCGCCTGTAAGCCGGATTCTGTCCCGTTGCCGGGGACGGCCATCCATCTGGGGCGAACGATCGCTCGTCGCCTCGTGCGGCCTACCCGGGACTTGATCGACGGGCAGCCGTCGTCCCTGTTTGGCCTTGCTCCGAGTGGGGTTTGCCTAGCCGGCCGGTCACCCGGCTCGCTGGTGGGCTCTTACCCCACCGTTTCACCCTTGCCTGTGTTGGCTTGGTGGCCGACCATCGGCGGTTTGTTCTCTGTGGCACTTTCCGTCGGGTTACCCCGCCTGGGCGTTACCCAGCACCGTGCCCTGTGGAGTCCGGACTTTCCTCAGGCTTGCACCCGCGGCCGTCCGGCGGACTCGCTGCCTATTTTACACGCGAGATCGCCGAGCTCCCAGGCTGCCGCCGATCCCGCCGATCACGATGGCAATCAAGGCCAGCAACAGAACCGATCCCAGCGGCGCTGGACTACCTCCGATGGTGGCCGTGGCGACGACCATCCCGGCCACGATGAGGGCTGTGACCGAACCATGAAAGCGACCGTTGACTGGCGCCATGCGTCCCGCCACGAAGCCGGCAAGACCGAACCCGACCAACACCGAGAGCATGAGAGCGACACCGGCCATGGTCTCAGATCTCGCCAGCCGCGCCACCAGGGCAGCCAGAGCGAAGGTCAGACCCGAGCCGAGGACCCCTCCGCCGATTCCAATCAGGATCGCCTTCGGGCGCAGGACACCTAACAATGTGGTGATGCCGGGCCGCGAACCAATGGAGCCGTAGGCTTTGGGGCGAGAAAGGAGCTTTCCTTGACGATCAACAAGTACCTGGCCGAACTCTTGGGCACCTTCATTCTGGTGTTTGTCGGCTCGATGTCGGTACTGGCTGCCGCCGCCACAGGCAGTCCGGTGATGGTGGCCGTTCCGTTCGGATTCGGCTTGGGACTGATGGCCGCCGTCTACGCCGTGGGCCACGTCTCTGGCGGCCACTTCAACCCGGCGGTGACCCTGGCGATGTGGCTCGACAAGAGGACCGGCACTTCCGACCTGATCGGCTACTGGATCGGCCAGATAGTCGGAGCTATCGTGGCCTCAGCCGTGGTGCTGGCCGTGACAGACCGCGCGGGGGTGGCAGCCACCGTCACCAATCCGGTCGGGACTGGGGTCGGGCTCTTGATGGAGTTCGTCCTCACTCTGATTTTTGTGCTGGTGATCCTTGCCTCGACTCGTATGGCGCTGTCCGCAGCCGGGTTCGTAATTCCCCTTACGCTGGTGGCGGTCCACCTCGCCGGCATCCCCTTCTCGGGAGCGTCGGTCAATCCTGCTCGCTCATTTGGGCCCGCATTGATCGCGGGAGACCTGGCCAATGTCTGGATCTACCTATTGGCACCGCTCGCCGGTGGAGCCATCGCCTGGGTTTTCTGGCGGATGTTTGGCGGCGACGAGGCGCCGGCTTAAAGGTCGTCTTCGGCTAGGTCCTCCAGGCCCGCCACCCAGCCCGTCGGGAGCTGCCAGTGGCGGGCCCCGGAGACCACCTTCTCCATGTACTCCTTCGAGGGAGGGTGGCGCTCGGTGTTGTCCGGGGCGGCGAACACGGCCACTGGGTATTTGTTGCCGGATCGGTCGACGGCCCTGATGTCCTTTTGGAGCCGGCGCCCGCGGGATTCCTCGTGAGCGCTGATCGCCTTCAGCTCGGATGAGGAAACCTTGAACACCGCTCCCCAGACCGTGTTGCCAGGGGCCGGCTCGATAGAAGGGCGGCCGTCAGGGTTGGGAAATGTCAGCCGGGTCTCGGGGAGATGGGCGATGAATTGGAAGCTCGCCTTGGGTGCGAACTTGGTCAGTTGTTCGGGGTTCATCATTCCGCCGTAGGTGAAAAACAGCATCGCGATGACTGAAATTCTACCGGGGGAGCAAGGCTGGTTCGCGGATACACTCGCCGCCCGTTGGACTGGCCCGTCACACTCGCTCGCCTCAGCTCTCGCGTTGACCTCACTCGTGAGGAGGCTCGCCGGGCCATGGAGGCGGTGATGAACGGCGAGGCGACGCCTGCCCAGATTGCCGCGCTGATCGTCGCCTGGCGGATGAAGGGGGAGACAACAGACGAGATGACCGGCATGACCGAGGCCATTCGGGCGGCGGCGGTACCGGTCGAAGGCAACTTCGAACGAGATCGTTTGGTCGACTTGGTCGGGACCGGGGGCGACCGTGCGGGGACTTTCAACATCTCCACCACCGCCGCTTTTGTCGCCGCTGGAGCCGGCGCTCGAGTTGCCAAGCACGGCAATCGTTCGGTGTCCTCTCGCTGTGGATCGGCTGATGTTCTCGAGGGTTTGGGAGTCATTGTCGATCTCCCGGTGGAAGCCAATCTGGCTCTTCTCCACGAGATCGGTTTTGCGTTCTTCTACGCCCCGCTCTACCACCCATCGTTTCGACACGCGGGGCCGGTCCGACGCGAGCTCGGCATCCGCACCGTCTTCAACTTCCTGGGACCGTTGGCCAACCCCGCCGGTGCTCGCCGTCAGGCGGTGGGTGTGTCGGATCCGGTGATGGCCGAGAGGATGATCGGCGTGCTGGCGAGGCTGGGCTCGATCTACTCGTTCGTGTTCTGCGGCGAGGGAGGGATCGACGAGATCGTTCCCACCGGGCCGACCCTGATTCATCGGTGGAAGGATGGAGAGCTGACGCAGGCCGAGTTCACTCCGGAGGACTTCGGGGTGGGGAGGGTCAGTATCGACCAGCTTGCCGGGGGCGATGTCGGTGAGAACGTGGCGATCCTTCGTACGGTGCTCGAGGGAGAGGAAGGGCCTCGCCGGGACGCAGTTTTGGTGAATGCCGCCCCAGCGCTGGTGGCCGGTGAGCTCGCCGCCGGTTTCGTCGAGGCGGTCGACCTCGCCCGGCGCTCGATCGATTCCGGTGCTGCCCGCGAGGTGCTCGAGAGGACGGTGGAGCGCAGCCAGCAGCTTGCCAGGGGTTAGCCCTTAACCTGGCTCGGTGCACGTTGAAGCCGAGGAACTGATCGGGGCTCTGCGGCGATCGGGCTTGCGGATAACCAAAGCCCGGCGGGCAGTCTGCGAGGTGTTGGCCGAGTCTCACCTCGACCACCTCACCGCTTCCGCCTTGCTGGAGCGGGTCAATCAGCGGGTCGGAGGAAACGTCGTCGCCTCGACCATCTATCGCAGCATCGACGCCCTCGAGGAACAGGGTCTTCTCCACCACATTCATCTTGGCCACGGTCCCGGAGTGGTCCATCTCAGCGACGACCCGATCCGCGATCACCTCGCTCATCATCACCTGGTCTGTGAGGGTTGCGGTCGTACGGTCGACGTGGAGATGGCGGCGGTCGTAGAGGCGATGTCCGAACTCGCCCAGGAACATGATTTCGCCATGAGGTCGGTGCATTTCGCCCTCGTCGGCCGCTGCCTCGACTGTGCCGGCTAGTCGTCTCGGCTATAATTGCAATCAGCTTGCAATAAGGCGGACGGGAGAAACACTCATGCATATTCCGGACGGTTTTATCAATGTGGCCACGGCGACCGGGGCTGGAGTGGTCGCGGTGGGCGGGTTGGGTGCTTCTTTACGCCGGACCGGTCAGGACCTGGCCGAGCGCCAGATCCCGTTCGCCGGTCTCACCGCCGCCTTCATCTTTGCGGTGCAGATGCTCAACTTTCCGGTGGCAGCCGGCACCAGCGGCCACCTCCTCGGGGGGGCGCTGGCCGCGCTCCTCCTTGGCCCCTGGTTGGGAGCGCTGGCCGTAACTGTGGTGGTGGTCGTGCAGGCGTTGATGTTTGCCGACGGAGGGGTGATAGCTCTCAGTCTGAACGTCCTCAACATGGCTCTAGTGACCGCGCTCGTGGGGTGGGGTGTCTTTCGGGGCTTGATGAAGGCTCTGCCCAAGGGAGCGCCGACGGTGATGATCGTCTCGATGATCGCGGCGGGTATCTCGGTGGTGGCGTCGTCGCTGGGCTTCGTCCTCGAGTATGCGATCGGTGGCGAAGGGGGCGCACCATTGCAGACCGTCTTTCAGGCGATGGTGGGAGTGCACGCCCTGATCGGCATCGGTGAGGGAATCATCACGGCATTGGCGGTTGGAGCAGTGCTCGCAGTGCGTCCGGATTTGGTTAAAGGGGTGTCCGATCTCAATCTGCAGCGAGCCGATACTGCTCCGAGCCGGGGCAGCATCATCACCTTCATCGTCGGTGGGCTAATCGTGGCTCTGGCCCTCGTGTTCGTGGTTGCCCCGATCGCGTCCGGCGATCCCGACGGGCTAGAGCGAGTGGCGATCGATACCGGGATCATCGATTCGGCCCAGGATCACACGGTAGGCGGACCGCTGGCTGACTATGGCGTGAGCGGGATCGAGAGCGAACGAACCGGCACCATCCTCGCCGGGGCCATTGGAGTTGCGGCAACCTTTGTCGTGGGATTGATTCTGGCAACGCTCTTGCGTCGACGTCGATCAGCGTGAGCGGCGGCCACGCTCACGCCCTTCATTTCCACGGGCACAGCTCAATCCACCGCCTGCCAGCTGCAGTAAAGCTCGTCGGACTGCTGGCATTCGTACTGGCGGTTGTCTCCACTCCACCACAGGCGGTGTGGGCATTTAGCGCGTTCACAGTGATCCTGATGGCGGTGCTGATCCTGTCCGAGGTGCCGGCTCGTTTCTTCCTGACCCGCCTCGCCATCGATCTGCCCTTCGTTGCCTTTGCCTTGCTACTCCCATTCGTTGGGGCAGGACCTCGAGTCGAGCTAGGCCCGCTGACAGTGTCGGCGGCCGGTCTGCTCGGCGCCTGGAATCTCCTCGCCAAGGCGACGCTGGGGGCCGGCGCTTCTGTTTTGCTGGCGGCCACGACGGAGGTGTCCGACATCCTGGCGGGACTCTCGCGGTTGCGAGTCCCGGCGGTGCTGGTGGCCATCGCCTCGTTCATGATCCGCTACCTCGAGGTGGTCGCTGCGGAATTCCGTCGTACCCGGACCGCCATGGCCGCCAGAGGCTATGAGCCCCGTTCGGTATTCGACTGGAAGCCCGTGGCCGTCTCGGCCGGAGCTCTCTTCATCCGGTCCTACGAACGCGGTGAACGCGTCTACCAGGCCATGCTGGCGAGGGGTTACGACGGCAATTGGCGCACGGCAGCTCGAGAGACCATTCCCGTTTCCCGATGGCTGACCGGTCTCGTGCCTGGCATCGTGGCCGGCGCCATCATGTTGACTGCCCGCGTTCTTTGACCCGGCTCGACGTCTCCGATCTCTCCTTCTCCTACCCGGACGGCACCGAGGTACTGCGAGAGGTGACTATGGCCATCGAGGCTGGCGAGAGGGTGGGGATGTTGGGACCGAACGGCGCCGGCAAGACCACCTTCGTGCTTCATCTCAATGGGATCCTGCGAGCAGCGAGCGGAACCATCAGCCTGGGGGAGTTGGTTCTGACGGACGGAACCCTCCGTGAGATCAGGCGCCGGGTTGGTCTCGTTTTTCAGGATCCCGACGATCAACTGTTCATGCCGACTGTCTTCGATGACGTTGCGTTCGGGCCGACCAACTTCGGGTTCTCAGGCGACGAAGTCGAAGAGAGGGCGAAGAACGCTCTCCATTCAGTCGGGGAGTGGCATCTCGCCGATCGCGCCCCTCATCACCTTTCGGGAGGCGAGCGGCGGAAGGTGGCAATAGCCACGGTGCTCGCCTCCGACTCCGAACTCCTCGTCCTCGACGAACCAACCTCCAATCTCGATCCGGCTGGGCGGCGAGAGTTGGTGGCCCTTTTGTCTTCGCTCCCCACTACCCAGCTCGTTGTCAGCCACGACCTGCCCTTCGTCCTCGAGCTTTGTCCGCGGGCGGTCATCATGGACGGCGGACGGATCGTCGCCGACGGGCCGACACCGGCAATTCTCTCCGATCGCAAGCTCCTTCGAGAGCATCGGTTGGAGCTGCCGTTTGGCTTCGATCCACAGTCCGTGCAGAAGCTCTAGGAAGGCTCAGATTTTTCGTTAGGAGGACGCCTGCCAAGATCTTTGGCCGGTGAGACCTCTCGAACTGGTGCTGGCCGGCTTTTGCGCGGCAGCGGTGGCTTGGCCGGCGATCTTCGGAGTTCGTTCCCGGCGAGGATTGGTATTGGTGGGTTCGCTCGGCACCGTCACCGCCCAGCTTCTTCTCGAAGGCTTCCGCTGGCAGCTCGTTCCGCTTTATATCGTCGCTCTCGCCCTCGGCTTGGGCGACCTTCTGTCGATGGAGCGGAGGCTGCCATGGTGGCGCCGGGTCTCTCGACCAGCCCTCGGCTTGATCGGGGTCGGGATGATGTGTCTCCTTCCGGCATCGTTGCCCGTGCCGCGGCTCCCGACTCCGACCGGTGACTTGGCAGTCGGCACGGCGACAATCGAGCTCTCATTTCCGGAGAGGGACGATCCCTACGGCCCCGAGCCCGGCACACATCCGCGACGTCTGGCGGTGCAGGTGTGGTACCCCGCCCTAACGGACGGCCGGGCGCCAGCACCGTGGACTCCCGATCTCGACTTGATCGGACCGCGGCTCTCGCGGAGACTCGGCTTTCCCGGGTTTTTTCTCTCCCACACGGTCTACTCGCTCGGCAATGCCCGGCCGCTTGCCAACCCGCTTCCTGGCTCCTTTCCGGTGATTCTCTACTCCCACGATTACGCCGACTTTCGAACGGTGGCGTTGAACCAGTTGGAGGCGCTGGCGAGCCGCGGCTATTTCGTCATTGCTCCCGATCACGCCCACCTGGCCCTCGTCTCCCGCTTTCCTGACGGATCGGTGGTCGAATTCGATCCCAGCGCCCTCGCCTCCGATCTCGACGACGTGGCCCGTCTCGAGCGGGGCCGGGACCTGGAGGAGGTGATGAAAGACGACCTGGTGGGAATTCTCGACGCCCTCGCTCTCGCGGCGGGGCCTTTTGGCGAGCTCGCCTCTCATGCTGATGTCGGGAGGGTGGGAGCGTTTGGTCGCGGCGCCGGAGGCGGCGTGGCGGTCTGGCTGTGTGTCACCGATCCCCGCTGCCGGGGGGCGGCAGGCTTCAACCCGTGGGTGGGCCCGCTTCCCGACCGGGTGGCAGCGGAGCCGACGTCGTTGCCGATGATGTTCATGCGTTCGGAGGAAGCAGTCGGAACTGCCAATGACGGACGCCTGCGCGGGCTGGCGGAACGAAGCGAAGGGACGGCCTACTGGATCGGAATCGCCGGGACCGAGTCCAACGACTTCGTCATGGCTCCACTCTTCTCCCCGGTGGCGGAACGCCTGGGCATGAAGGGCCCGATCCCCGCCGAGCGCATAGTCCCCATCATCGATCGCTTTCTGGCTGGTTTCTTCGACCACACCCTTCTCGACGCCGGCGCCGCAGCTATCGAACGCAACCCTTTCCCCGAGGTCAGCCTCGAGATCATTGGTTAAAGAAAAACCCTGGGTTTTATCCGTCGTTGTACGACGGTTCCAGCCCACATAATTCGTTCTGGACCGAGAGGTCGGTGAAAGCCGCCTCGATACCATCCGAGTCCCTTGCAGCTACTTGAACGAGACAACGTGCTGGACCGTCTCGAGGCGCTCGTCTCCGCGGCCCGCAATGGTCAGGGGCGGGCGGTGCTCGTCCGCGGCGAAGCGGGCATCGGCAAGACCTCGGTGGTCCGCGCTTTCACCGATTTACACACGAACGACGCCCACGTCCTCTGGGGCGGATGCGACGACCTGCTGACTCCTCGACCTCTGGGTCCGGTCTGGGACATGTCGATCGGCGAGCCCGCTTTGGGCGAAGTCTTACGGGGTCCTGATCGCTACGAGGTCTTCGCGCACGTGCTCGAGATGATGTCGCGATCGATGCGACCGACCGTGGTGGTGATCGAGGACATTCACTGGGCCGACGAAGCAACGCTCGACCTGATCAAGTTTCTCAGCAGACGAATCGAGCGCACACATGCGCTCTTGGTCCTCACCTATCGCGACCGCGAGGTCCCGGGCGATCGGCCATTGCGAGTGGCCCTGGCCGACGTCGCGGTCCGGCGTTGGAGCGAATCGCCCTCTGGCCGCTGTCTCGTGCGGCAGTCTCGACGATGACCAGCGAATCGTCCGACGAGTTGTGGGAGATTTCGGAGGGCAACCCTTTCTTCCTGACCGAGCTTCTGGCCGGGGGTCATAGTGGAATCCCGGTCTCGGTCCGAGACGCGGTGATGGCCCGAGTCGCCCGGCTCTCGCCGGCGGCACGGTCCCTCGTCAGTCTGGTGGCGGTGATACCGAGCCGGGCTGAGATCGAGATGGTGGAGACAATCCTGGGGCCGTCTCAGGATGCGACGGTCGAGAGCGAAGCGGCTGGCGTCATCGAGGTCAAAGAGGGCACCCTCGCCTTCCGACACGAGCTCGCTCGTCGCTCCGTCGAGGCCGAACTCCCTGTCATTCGGAGGCGTGAGCTCAACCTCGAGGTCTTGCGGGCCATCGAGGGATTGGGCTATGACGTGGCCAGGGCCGCCCACCACGCCCGCATCGGCGGTGACGTCGAAGCGCTGGTTCGCCTGGCGCCGCTCGCGGCTCGGCGGGCAGCCGACCTCGAGAGCCACAGCGAAGCCGTGGCCCACCTGCGGACCCTTGAGCCATATCTGGATCGGCTGGATGACGAGGGGACAGCCGACCACTACGACCTCTGGGCTTGGGAGGAGTATTTGGTCACCGAGCTCGAGCGCGCCCACGAGATCATCGATTCGGGGATCGCGTTGCGGAGGAGGTTGGGCGATCCCTCGAAGCTTGGGAATACCCTTCTCATTGGCAGTCGCATCGCCTGGGTCCACAACCGCCGAGCCACGGCCGTTGAATACGCCAATCAGGCAGCCGAGGTTCTCGAGCCGACCGGCGGCGAAAGCCTCGCCACCGCCTACTCGGCCATTTCCCAACTGGCGATGCTCGCCTCCGACATGGAGCGGACTCTCACCTACGGGGCTAAAGCCATGGAAGTGGCGGGCGGCGGCCCGAGCCAGGTTCGAGCCCATGCCCTCAACAACATCGGCACGGTCAAGATGGTCGCCGGATACCCGGATGGACTGGAAGAGGTCGAGGAGAGTTTTGCCATGGCTTCCGACCTCGGTCTTTCCCATGAGCAAATCCGGGCGGGGGTCAACATCGGATGGTCGGCGATCTACTTTCGCGATCTTCCGACGGCCGAGCTCTGGGTGGCCCGAGCACACGAAATGGCTAGTAGCCGGGAGATGCTCGCCTTCGAGGCCTATACAACGGCGGAGATGGCCCTGATCGACGAACTGCGTGGGGACTGGACGGATGCCGAGACGAAGGCCCGCTTCGTTCTCGACAACCTCTCAGAATTGGGTACGGCCAATGTCGTGGTCAGCACACTGCTCGGGCGGCTCCAAGCGCGCCGCGGGGAGCCAGAAGCCAAGGCCAACCTCTTCCGAGGCTGGGAGCAAGCGGTCTTGACGGATGAGGTCCAGCGGTTGGGACCCTCAAGTGCGGCGTTGGCTGAATATGTCTGGGTCGGGGGCAGCGTCGACCAAGCGATCTTCCCCCGGCTGCGCGAGGTTCTGGCGGCGTGTCTCGCTCGGGAATCGCCGTGGCTGGCAGGTGAGCTGGCTTTTTACCTTCATTTGATCGGCCAGGTCGATCGAATTCCAGACTCGGTCGCTGAGCCATATCGCCTGGCTGGCGGAGGCGAATGGGAAAAGGCCGCTTCATTCTGGGAACAACGGGAGATTCCATACGACCGAGCAGTGATGCTCAGCTTCGGATCGACTGACGCCAAGATCGAGGCCCTCTCCATCTTCGACGACCTCGCTGCGGCTCCACTGAGCTCCCGGTTGCGTTCGGAGTTGGCCAAAGCCGGGGTGGCAGGTGTACCCCGCCGCCCAAATCGTGCTACCCGGGCGAATCGCTTCGGCGTGACCTCGCGCCAATTGGAAGTCCTGCAACATCTAGCCGAGAACATGACGAACGGTGAGATCGCTGATCGCTTGTTCCTCTCGAGTCGCACGGTCGACCACCACGTCTCGGCAATTCTGGGAAAACTGCGGGCCGGATCCCGGGCCGCGGCGGTGGCCGCGGCCCGTGAGGCCGGGCTGATCGATAGGTAGCTGGTCGCCAGACATAGGCAGGCCGATCCCGCTTTTTTAGGCATTAGGCACCGATTCGGGCCCAGGGTTTTTGCCATACCTTCGCCATGTCATCGAAGGACACGACCGAAGGAGCAAGTATGAACCTTTACCACCCAGACTACGTCGCCGCGCTGAGGGGGGAGCGGGAGCGACAGCTAAAGCAGATGATGCTTGTCAAAGAGGCCCGGCGGGCCCGAGAAGCTCAGGATGCTCGCACCGAGCGGCCCCAGACCCGGACACGATGGTCAGGCTTTTTCGTCCGCAATCGTCCCTCGCCCGCGAAGTAGCAATCCTGGAGAGACTCGGTTCACCAAAGAGTCGCCCGTCAGCGTCCCCACTCAGCGGGCGGCTCGTGGTTGCCCGGCGTCAGGTGCCAATACTCTCGGAGGCCGCGGCAAAGCCGGTTGTCATCGGAGTCCAAGAGCAGGCATCTCGGCAGGGTTATCTCCACCGCTTCCGATTTCATCGTTGTCCAGATGTTCGACCGGTACGTGGCGTCGTTCGTGAACAAGGCGGCTGCGGCATCGGCGTCTCCGTTTTCCCAGGCCAGCCTGTACCCCTCAACTCCAATCGTCCAGTGTCAACTCGGCTCCTTTCGTCAGCCGTCAGTATCCATTGGCCAGTGACCTAGGGGAGCCCAATCACGCCGAGGTTGGTAACGGACGGCTGCGGGTGATTTGCTCGAGGCGTTGTGTCGAGGACTTGAGCTGACCCTCACCTGTCGCCCAGGCGAGTAAATCCCGAGACGTGTTGAGATAGGACACTCAGCGTCTCTTTCTGCCCGGCGTCCTGTCTGAACTGTTCCACCATCTCGAGGACCTTTTCTGAAGGAGCGCCGTAGATCTGCGTGCTCACCGTTTCCTCCAAATACTGGTAGGACTGAGAGATGTGCTCGCCGGCGACCTTCATGTGGAACTCGAAGGATTCGGCGTCCGGATGGATTTGGACCACCGCCACCTTGGTCCCCTCCTCGTTGAGGTAGAAGTTGAAGCCGAGAAGCCTCGGCTCGTTCTCCTCGATGAACGTGGGGAAGTGCTCAAGCAGTTTCTTGAGCTGCTGCGTCTGTCCTTCCTTTATCTTGTGAACGCCGATCCAGATGAACGGCTGATTCATGATGATCCTCCTTTGTCAATGGCTTGGTAGTAAGAAGTGCCTCGCCCGATTGGGGTTCGGTGCAAGGGGTGCCTAGCAATGGCTTGACTGCGTCCTCGGCTTTCTCTGTCGGGTTCTCCTTCCTTTTCCAGGAGTCTGGGACACGGCGCTAACGAAGCGCTAATGATGGGTGCCCCGTCTTCAAGGATCGTCCCGGGAGCTCTGGTACGGTTCATGTGAAGGAGGGCCCAGGTGGAATTCCGCATCCTCGGGCCGACCGAGGTCGTCGACCACGGTGAACCGGTGCCGCTGCCCGCGGGCCGCGCCCGATCCCTTCTTGGTCTGCTGGCACTCAAGGCGGACGAGGTTGTATCCACCGATCAGCTCATCGACGCGCTCTGGGGCGAGACCCCGCCCTCCACGGTCAATACCGCGCTGCAGGGACTCGTCTCCCAGCTCCGGAGACGTCTCGAGCCGCATCGGGCCAGGGGTGAGCCTCCATCCATCCTCCTCACTCGCCCGCCTGGTTACCTCCTAGCCGTAAATCCGGACAGGATCGACGCCGATCAATTCCGGCACCTCGTCGCCGATGCTGCAGAATCGCCTCCAGAAGAGGCGGCGAGGCTGCTTCGTATCGCTCTGGCCTTGTGGCGGGGCCCTGCCCTGGCCGACTTTCGGTACGAGCCTTTCGCTCAAACCGAGATCGCAGAACTGGAGGAGCTGCGACAAACCGCCCTCGAGAAGCGGGTCGAGGCGGATCTTGCTTTGGGGCGGCACCGAGATGTGATCGGAGAGTTGGAGCGCCTAGTAGTGGAGCATCCCCTGCGAGAGAGCTCGCATGGCCTCCTCATGCTGGCGATGTATCGATCCGGTCGACAGGCTGAGGCGCTGCAGGTGTATGCCGACCTTCGCCGTACCTTGGTTGATGAGCTCGGACTTGACCCGAGCCCATCTCTCCATGAGCTCGAGGTATCGATCCTTCGTCAAGACCCCTCACTGGAGCTCGGGCCGCGGCAACCATCGGAACCTTCGGCCGCCGGAGGTCACTGGATAACCGAGGAGCGAAGAACGGTCACCGTGTTGTTCGTTGAAGTCAGTGTTTCGGCCGATGGAAATGAGCCGACCGATTCGGAGATCTCGCGCCGGCTCCTTGAGAGATTCTTTCCTCGGGCTATCGCAGTCGTCACCGGTCACGGAGGGAGCGTTGAAAGGGTGGTTGGGGACGCTCTGGTGGGGACTTTCGGCGTACCGCTCGGGCGGGAGGACGACGCGTTGCGGGCGTTGCGGGCGGCAATAGACCTCCGTCATCTCGTGGCTGCTTTCGACAAGGAGCAGGCGCATACCGGGAGGTTCCGCTTGATTGCTCGCGCCGGTATCGACACCGGGGAGGTGGTGGTGGGGGCGACGGCCGGGGTTCTGGCGGGAAGCCCGGTTCGAGGAGCGACTCAACTCCACCATAGGGCGGGGGAGGGGGAGATCCTGGTGGGAAAGGGGACACGACTGCTCATCGGAAACGCAGTTCTCTTCGAACCCCTTGAAATCGACACGGACGATGGTCCGCACCAAGCGGTTTGGAGGGTGCTCGACCTCTTGCCCGGTGTTCCAGCACATCCCTTGAAGATTGAGGCACCAATGGTCGGTCGAGAAAGGGAACTCGGTGAGCTCGTTGCAGCCTTTGGCAAAGTGGTACGCGAGGGCCTGCCTTATCGACTCACCACCTTGGGCGAGCCCGGCATCGGCAAGTCTCGCCTCGCTCTCGAGCTGGCTGCGGTTAGTGGTTCGGAGGCCTGGGCGCTCACCGGACACTGTCCCTCGTATGGAGAAGGGATCACGTTCTGGCCACTCCGGGAGATTGTTCTCGCCGCCGCAGGGCGAATCGGGACTGGCTCCCTCCAGACTCTTTTGCGAGGTGTGGAGGACGCTTTGCCCATTGCCAAGGAAGTGCTCAGTGCCATCGGCTCAGGCGAGTCGATTCCGTCTCATGGAGCCATTTTTCCTATGGCGAGGCGCTTCTTCGAAGCGCTGGCGAGCGACCGCCCAGTGGTCTTGATCCTGGAGGACCTCCACTGGGCTCAGCCCACCTTTCTCGATCTCGTCGACTACATCACCAAAAACGCCCACTCGCCCCTGTTTATCCTCTGTCTCGCCCGGCCCGAGTTCTGTGAAGAGCATCCGGACTGGGTCAAAGGCGTTCGGGCCGGCTCCTTGATGTTGGGACCGTTGGGACCGGCAGAGAGCAGGACGCTGGCGGCGAACCGCCTCACCGGCAGGCTGGTTCCCACCGAAGTGGTGATGCGTGTTCTCGATGTCGCCCAGGGGAACCCCCTTTTCGTCGAGCAGCTGCTGGCAGCGATAGGGGAGGAAGGTGATTTTTCGACTCCAGCCACGGTCCAGGCGCTCCTGGCCGCCCGGATTGACCGGCTAGGCCCTGCTGAGCGCGACCTGATCCGGTTCGCCTCGGTCTTGGGGCACCGCTTTCCCATCGCCGCCCTCATTTCGCTGTTGCCCGAGCCGGCGCGCCCGCATGCCCTAAGACACCTCAGGACGCTGGTAGGGAAGGATTTGATGATTCGTTCCGGAGATTCACTGCCGTCAAATGAGCTCGGCTTTCGACACGTCCTCATCCAGGAAGCCGCTTACCGCAGCATGACAAAGCGAACGCGATCCGAGCTGCACGAGCGAGCCGCGGAGTGGTTGGAGGCTGAGGCAGGCGACAGTAACGAGTTCGATGAAACGATCGGCTATCACCTCGAGCATGCCTTCGACTACCTGCGAGAGTTGGGCGACCTCGACGCTCGCGGCCGAGAGCTGGCGGTCCGGGCCGGCGAGAAGCTGGCTGAAGCCGGGATACGAGCTTTCGACCGTTTCGACGCCGCGGCCGCCGAGAGCCTGCTTTCCCGAGCCAAGAGGCTTCTGCCCGTCGGACACGAGGCGGGATGGGAGCTGGGCTATCGGCTCGCCGAGGCCCACGAGACCATGGGCAGGCACGGTGACGCCGACGAGGTGCTCTCAGACCTACTCAAGAGAACCCCCTATGACGCAGATACCAGGCAGCGTCTCCAGCTAGAACAGGTACGGGTCCGCCTCGCCACCGGGCCGGATCCTATGACCCTGGTGGAGATCAGGGACCAAGCTGTTTCCGCCCATGCGCATTACAAGGCTGCTGGCGAGGAAGCCGGCTTAGGGCAAGCACTCTTCGTTTTGGCAGAGATTCACCTGCGTGCCGGACGGATGGAGGAGCTGGAAGCCGCCGCCCGTCGCGGCCTGACTCACGCTGATCGATCTGACAACGCCAGGGCACAGCTTGGCGCCAGGAGGATGATGGCCACCGCCTTGGAAGTAGGTCCAAGACCTGTCTCCGAGAGCATCCGCGAATGCGACCGGCTGGCTATTTGGCGCGGGAGGGAGAATGCGGCTGTCCTGCCAATCCTGGCTCGACTCCTGGCAATGGTCGGTGAGTTCGACAGGGCTCGTGACTTAATCGCTCGGGCCGAAGTGATATTGATGGAGCGGGCTAGGGCGCGGCGCCCCTTGGTGCTCGTGAGGAAGAGGCATGCTGAGGTGGAGACCCAGGCGGGTGATCTCGGCGCCGCCGAGCATCAGCTGAGGCAGGCCCTGCAGTTGGGTCTCAGCATGGATCTCCGGGAGGAGGCCTCCGAGGTTGCCGCTTTGCTGTCTCGGGTCCTTTCCCAGAGGGAGGCCTTCAACGAGGCTGCAGAGATGGCCGACCTGAGCAGGAGCCAGGCTCCGTCGGAGAGTGTCACTTCTCAGGCGCTTTGGCGCTCGACCCGAGCCCTGGGCTTGGCTGCGCGCGGCCACGCGAAGGAGGCCATTCCACTCGCCCAGGCCGCGGCCGCGCTGGTCCCCCACACCATGCTCAACCTTCGCGCCGACATGTTCCTCGATCTCGGCCAGGCGTTCATGGCGTTGGGATACAGGGAAGAGGCGCGGGATGCGATCGATACGGCGATCAGCTCATATGAGCGAAAGGAGAACCGCGTGTCCGCTTCGCAAGCGCGTTTGCTTGTTCCTGTCGGCAAATAACTGCTCGACCCTGCGTTGTGGAGGTCGACGCCGGGGGCAGGCCCCGGGCCCCGGGCAATTTCATCACAGGTTGGTGTCTACGGACCGTCGAAAGTTTCGCCCAGAATCTGCTGGCCGGGCCGCTCGCCCCGCAGTACCGCATCGATCGTCGAACCGAGCACCAACGCATCGGTGGCGCCGATCGCCTTCCCCACGACGGTGCCGTTGGTGTCGATGAAGAAGGTTTCGGGGATTCCAAAGACGCCGTAGGCGATGGCGGCGCGGCCGTCGGGATCGAGCAGGTACACGGCTTCGTCTGAGATGCCGGCCTCCTGGAGGAACGCAGCGGCGGCCGCGGCCGTGTCTTGATAAACGATTTCAACCACGGTTACGCCTCGATCTGCAAAGGCCTCGGCGGCGGCGCTGAGGTCGTCCTGTTCTTCGCGACAGGGAAGACACCAGGAGGCAAAGAAATTCACCACCACCACTTCTCCGCGTAGTGATGAGAGATCGAAGTCTCCCGTACCGTCGAGAAGCGGAAGAGTTGGCGTCGGAGCAGGTTGGCCGAGTAGGGGAGAAGGCACCAGACCGGGGTCGCGGCCGAAGCGGGTCGAGAAGATAACGGCCAGGATCACGGACGCCGCCACGAGGCCAAGCGCGGCCCAGCGGACCGCCCTCACGACCTTCGGTCGTTCTGTGGGCCGGAGACGTCGGTTTCGCCGGTCAATAACCCAGGGTTCGCAAAAGTCACGGGCAGGGCGCTCCGGCCTCGGCGCTTTCGAGGTCGGAAGTGACTTGGGAGCGGACGTCGGGATCGAGACCGGGGGTGGTGAGGACGCGATCGAAAATCGCTACCGCGGCGGCGGGGTCGGCCTTCCCACACCAGGTAACCCGGCCCTTGAGATAAAGAGCGAAGGCGTCGCCCGGGACGAGCGCCAGACCGCGGTCGATCAACTCCAACCCCAGGTCGGTTTCGCCGTTGCCGTCGTAGACCATCCACCCGAGACGGGTGTAAGCGGCTGCGGCTTCGGCGGCGGCGGGTTCGGAGTCGAGCAACGCTTGGTAGTGACCGAAGGCCTTTTCATAATCGCCCTCCTCGAAATAACGATGGGCGAGGGCGAGACGCATGCCGTTGATCGAGGGATTGTCGAGGTTGGCGGCGATTACCGCCTCCATCGTCTCGTTGGAGACCGAGTCGGGATCGAACCCCTCTCCGGCCACGCCGGTCAGGTTCTGATCGTCCGGACGGGCTTGCCGGAACTGGCCCACGGTCGCCACGGCAATCGCGCCTGCCACTACGAGGACCCCGGCCCCCAGGACCCAACGGCTAGGTCCCGACGCACGAGAAGCACTTCGAGTGCTCGGAGCCGAAACCGCCCCGCTTGGCTGGACGGCGAACCGGCTCCAGATCATGATCGAGCCGGCCAGGAGTGCCGCCCCCGGTGCCAACCACAGCCAGAGAGTCGCCCCTTGGGCCGGAGGGTCGAGGAGGAGCGCTCCGGTATACGACGACAGCAGTTCGGCGATGATCTCGTCATTGGTCCTGCCCTCCTCGATCCGGGTCCGAACCAGCCCCATCATGTTGCGGGCGGACTCCGAGGGGGAGTCGGCGATGGAGTCTCCCTGGCATACCGGACAGCGAATCCGCGCTCCGATTGCCTGGGCACGGTCGTCAGCCGGCATCTTTACCACCAGCACCGTGGCGATCAGGGCCGAGGCCAGCACCACCAGTCCCAGCCAGGATGCAAATCGAGCCGAGAACCTAGGCAACGGTGACCGATTCCCGGGAACGGCTCCTGGCGACCAGTGAAATCGCCCCTCCCGCCGCCGTCACCAGACCCCCTGTCCACAGCAACCAGATACCCGGCGAGGTATTGAGCCGAAGGAGGATGCCGGCGGGATCGAGGTTGAGCAACGTCAGATACAGGTCACCGCCGAAAGTGCTGTGGACATCGGGGGTCGTGATGCCGGAGGTGTCGGTACCGAAATAATTGGCCCGGGGCGAAAGCTCCGTCACCGGTTGGCCATCCCGGCTCACCTCGATCACCGCCCCCTGGACGCGGCGGTTGGTCTCGGTATACAGGAAGGGCGACCGATAGGTGAGTTGGTAACCAGCAAAGTCGACCGAGTCGCCGGGCGACATGGTGGCTTCGGCCTGCAAGCCCAGGTTGGCTGCCAGCGCCATGCCGATCGCGATCAGCGCCACCCCGGAGTGGGAGAGTTGCCCAGCCCAGAACGAGGGCTCGCTTCGGAGCTGGCGTCCTATCGCTTGCTGAATCCGCTCGCCGCGGATGGCGGCACTACGAGCGGAACGCTCGAGGAGCAGGCTGACGTTGGCCGCCACGACGAAGGTGCCGATGACGACGGCGATGATTACGTAGCCGAGCCGGCTGGTGGTGAGGACGGTGACAAAGCCCCCGACCAAGGCGACGGCAATCGGGACTCGGAGCCGATCCGACACGTTCAGAGGTTCGGCCCGCCGCCACGGGAGCATCGGGCCGACTCCCATGGCGATAAGGAGGCCAAAAGTCAGCGGAACCGCCATGCGGTTGAAGAAGGGCTCGCCCACCGACACCCGCGCCCCCGACACCGCCTCGACCAGGATCGGGTAGAGCGTCCCAATGACAACCACGAAGGCGTAGATCGTGAGCAGCAGGTTGTTGACGAGGAAGCCGCCCTCGCGACTGAGAAGACGATCAAGGCGGGGTGAGTCGGACACCAAATGCGAACGGGCGGCGAAGAGCGAGAACGAGCCGACCAACACGAGGAAGAGGAACCCGAGCAATACCGGGCCGATCGCCGACTGCGTGAAGGAATGGACCGAGGCGATGGTCCCCGAGCGGGTCAGGAAGGTGCCGAGAATGGTCAGGGCGAAAGCGCCGATCACCAAGACGAAGTTCCACGACTGAAGGGCTCCACGGCGCGCCTGCACAAGCGATGAGTGGAGGAAAGCGGTGGCCACCAACCACGGCATGAAGGAGGCGTTTTCGACGGGATCCCACGCCCAATAGCCGCCCCACGACAGGACCTCGTATGCCCACCATGCGCCCAGGGTGATCCCGAGGGTGAGAAACGTCCACGCCACCAACGCCGAACGTCGGCTCTGGCGCAGCCACTCCGCTCCTGGTAGGCCGAGTGCTAAAGCCGAGATGGCGTAGGAAAAGGGAACGGTCATTCCCACATAGCCGAGGTAGAGCATGGGCGGGTGGATGGCCATGAGAGTGTGGTTCTGGAGCAGGGGGTTGGGCCCGGGACCATCGGCAGGAGCGGCGGCGGCGGCCCATGGCCACGGACTGGCGGCGGCGCAGCCGATCGACAACGGATCGGTGCAAACCTGGAATGGATTGGCGACCGTCACCTGGAGACCGAAGAAAAAGATCGCGACGAGGCCCATGACCGCTAGCGCCCCGGCGCCAAGTCGATCGGGCGCCTCCAAGAATCGTCGCCAGACGAAATAGGTGAACACAGAGAGCACCAGGCCCCAGAGGACAATCGAGCCCTCGAGGGCGGCCCACCCGGTGGCGAGATTGAACGGGAACGGGGTGGCGCGGGCGTGGTGGTTGGCGACGTACTCGAGGGTGAAGTCGTTGGCGAGAAGGGCCCCTTCGAGCGCCCCGAAGGCAACGACGGCCCCGCCGACGATGGCCCCGATCGAAAGTCGCAGCCCATTGGTGGGGAGCGCGTTCTCGGTGCGCGACTGGGCGATCCCCGCTTTGACCAGGCTGACTGAACCCAAGAGCGCGACGATCACGCCGAGGAAACCGAGGAGCGCGAACATCAGGGAACCGTCGTGGGAACGACGTAATTCTCGTCGTGTCGAACCAGGGCAAGGTCGGCCGCAAAGGAGTCACCCGCCCACTGTCCCTCGACGACCACTCCCACTCCCTCGGCGAATAGAGGCGGCGCCGGAGCATTGAGTTCGACGTTGATGGTTTCGGCTCCGTCAGTCACTTGAAACCTTTTGACGCCCCCATCCTCGGTCAGAGATCCCTCGACCACCAAACCCCCCAGCCGAAATCGATCTCCTGTGGGCTCGGCCACGGCTTCGCTCGGCGTCAGGTAATAGGTGAGGTTGTCACCCAGGCTCGTCGCCACCAGGGCGATCACAACTGCCACCACCGCCGCCAGTGCGGGCCAGAGGAACTTTCGATAGGGCAACGTCAGCCCCGGTCGCGTAACCGGCGCATCCGCCGGTAGAGCCGGCCCGCATACCAGAGGACCAAACCGTAGGTGACGGCGTAGGCCAGGCCGACGACCGCTGACTCAGGCATCGTTGAAGCCGGGGGGTGAGATCACCGCTGCTCCTGCCACCTGTCGGGTGGCGACGAGTTCGCCCTCCTCGCGGGCAATGGTCATTCGAGCGGCCAAGAACGAGAAGTAGATGAGAGTGAAAGCGGCCAAATTGACGAGCAAAGCGGCGACCATCGATGGGTCCATCGTGGCGCCGTCGAGGCGAATGCTCTGGGTTTGGTGAAGCGTTCGAAAGAGATTCACGGAGAAATACACCAAAGGAACCTGGACTACAGCGACGATGCCGAGAATCGAGGCACGATCGGCGGCCGCCTCCGGGTTCGGCGAGAAGCGACGGAGGGCGAGGTAGCCGAGATAGACCAAGAACATCACCGCCGTCGATGCCATGCGGGCGTCGCCCCAGTCGAAGAAGACTCCCCATACCGGCCTTCCCCAGATCGCCCCGGTAAGAAGGGCCACTCCGGTGAAGAGAACCCCGATCTCCGCGGACGAGGCGGCCAGGCGGTCCCAGAGGATTCGCCGCCGGAGCCGCCACATGACCGATCCCAACGCGGTGGCGCCGAAGGCGAGAAAGGCCAACCAAGCCGAGGGAACATGGATGTGAAGAATGCGGGCATACGTCCGTTGCACTGCTTCCGGAGGCGTCGACAGGGCGAGAACTGCGCCCGCCACTGCGACGACGAAGGTCACTGCATAGAGCAGTTTCAGTCCCTTCACGGTTCAGACGTCTTCGCTTGCTGACAAGGCCTCATCCGAGAGTCTCCTCGAGCGGTCGAGCTGACAGGACTCCGGCGATGACTCCGATCAGGTCGACTAGAAGCAGCACCAGGAGCCAGGCCAGGATACCTCCGGGTCGTGATATCGCCGCTTCAGCACTGGCCAACTGGCCCACCTGCGAACCAGCTAGGAGCAGCGGGAGAGAGAGGGGAACAACGAGGAGAGGCGCCAAACCCGAGCGCACCGACAGGCCAAGTGTGAGGTCGGCTATCAAAGTCGAGATCACCGACAACCCGATCGCGAAGAGAACGAGGGCAGTTCCGAATGCCAACCAGCGTACGATCGGGGCGGGCGAATAAAGGAGGATCGCGAGGAGAAGGCTCACCAGCATGAATCCCACGAGGAGGGCGAAGTTGGCAATGGCGCGGCCGGCGAAGCCCGCGGCCGGGTCGACGCCGGAGAGACGTATCTGGTCGTGCACCGCCCGTTCCGAGCCGGCCACCTGTCGCCAGGCGATCTGCATTCCAAAAAGAAGCGTGACTACCCAAAAGGCCGGCAACCCCAATCGAGAGATCGTGGGCTGGTCGATGCCGACCGCCAACGGAATGGTGATCAATGCCGCCAACGCGAAGGGAACGACCAAACCGAACGTCTCTCCTGCCCGGCGGTCGACGAGCAGATCATTCTGGGCAATGACCCTCGCCTGCATCCAGAACCTCGTCACCTCAACCGTCCGTTCTCGAGCGAATGGATTCGATGAATCCATTCGACGAGGTTGGTGCGGTCGTGGGACACGACGATCGCGGCCCCTCCCGACCTGATGGTGGTCAGGACGAGGTGATCAACCAGGGAGCGGGCGCTTCGATCGAGGGTGTCCGTCGGCTCGTCGAGAAGGAGTAGCTCGGCAGGGTCGAGAACGAGGCGGGCGAGATCGGCCCTTTTTTTCATCCCCGCCGAGCAGTCGACCGCCTGGCGATGTTGGGCCGAGGCCAACCCCACCGCCTCCAACGCCGTCCCGACTCGGTCGGCGCCGATCCCGGCCAGGCGGGCGTAGAAGGAAAGGTTCTCGTGCAGGGTCAGCGACGGCGTTAGGGCAGGGAGGTGGCCGACCAGACCGATCCGGTGACGGACCCCGAGAACCTCCCGGCTGCCCAGGGTCGCCCCGAGGACCGCGCCGGCGCCCTCGCTGGGGGAGGCGAGGGTGGCGAGGATGCGCAGCAAAGTGCTCTTTCCCGAGCCGTTGGGCCCGACGATTCCGATTGCTTCACCGGAGGAGATGCTGAGCGAGATCGGCTCGAGAATCGTCACCGACGACGCAAAGAGCGCGACATCACGCAACAAAACGAGGGGTTCCACGGCCGGGAGTGTATGGGCACCGGCTGCGAGGACCATGCCCCCTCCGTCGCCTGCGGCGACACCTCCCCCAACGCTTTTCGCTCGCCGGGGGAGGAAACAGATCACGCGTTTCTCCCCCCGGAGGGAAAGTACCCGAGTGAAGCGAAAAGGGGGGCCCGTCGAGGCGAGACCCGGCCGGGCGCTACATTCTTCTGGTGGAGCGCTACACCAAGATCGTCGCCACCATGGGTCCATCGGTCGCCTCGGCCGAAGGGGTGCGAAGCCTGATCGAGGCAGGCATCGATGTTGCTCGCCTCAACTTTTCTCACGGCGATCACGAGCTCCACCGTCAGTTTGCAGACTGGGTTCGAGAGGCGGCAGACCAAGCCGGGCGCAATGTCGCCATCCTCCAGGACATCCAGGGGCCGAAACTACGGGTTGGGACCTTCCCGGAGGGCTCGTTGGTATTGACCACCGGCCAGACGGTGCGCTGTTTTGAAGGGAGGAGCCTCTCGACCGAGCCCGATGTCATCTACCTCGACTACCCCTACCTGCTCGAGGACGTGGAGGTGGGGGAGGAGTTGGTGCTGGCCGATGGTCTGATTCGATTGGTGGCTACGCGGAAGGCGACCGATCACATCGAGGCTCGGGTGGTGGTCGGCGGACTCCTGGGCAATGGGAAAGGGGTGGCGTTTCCCGCCTCCAACCTACGGATGCCGGCGATCACCGAAAAGGATGAGGTCGACCTCGCCTATGGGAAGGTGCTCGAGGTCGATTGGGTTGCCGCCTCTTTCGTCCGCAGTGCTGCCGACATCCGCCGGGTGCGGGATCTGGCTGGCGATGTTCCCATTATCGCCAAGATCGAACTGGCCTCGGCCTACGCCAATCTCGACGAGATTCTCACGGAGGCGGCAGGAATCATGGTCGCCCGGGGAGACCTCGGGGTGCAGCTCCCCTTAGAGCGAATCCCTTTGATCCAGGCCGACATTCTTCGACGCGCCAACGAGGCCGGGGTAGTGACAATTACCGCTACAGAGATGCTGGAGTCGATGACCCACTCCACCCGCCCGACGCGAGCAGAGGTGACCGATGTCGCCAACGCCGTTCTCGCTGGTACCGATGCGGTCATGCTGTCGGCAGAGACTGCGGCCGGGATCCATCCCCGGGAGGCGGTCGAGTTCATGGCCCGAATTTGTGCGACGGTCGAGTCGGAGACTTCCCAGAACACGGCCGTCCACTCGTATCTGACCCAGCAGGCGGCGGTTGCCTCGGCGGTGGCGCAGGCCGCGGTGGACTGCGCGGCCAACCTTTCGATCGACACCATCGTCGCTTTCACCGAGTCGGGTTCGACGGCCCGACTGCTTTCCAAGTATCGGCCGGCGGCTCGCATCGTCGGGTTCACGCCGTTCGAGTCGACCAGACGAAGAATGGCTCTCTATCGGGGCGTCGTTGCCTATCCGTTCGACCGACGCGACTACACCGATCACATGATCGCTGCCGCCGAGAAGTTCCTCGAGAAGGAGAAGCTCTGCAAACGGGGCGACACGGTCGTGATGGTGGCCGGCATTCCACCCAACCGTCAGGCGTCGACCAACTTGCTCAAAGTCCACATGATCGGCGAGCGTTCCGAGGGTGTGCAGTCCCAGCGAACCGGCCGCAGTTCACCCGAAGGCGGCTCCCGCTAGCCGGTCGACTCGGTCTCTGGGCTGTAGACGTTGTTGGACGACGTCTACAACCCTGGGTTCGCAATGGGCCCGGTACTATCGCTTGGTGGGTCAGACGATCGAGGTCCTTGATAAGACGGAGCTAGGGGAAAATCTCATCATCTCGGCCGATCGCTCTTGGTCGGGCCAGGATGGTGAGGCGTTCTCTGAGGCTTCGGCTGAGCGCGAGACCTTTCCGGCCCAACTGGCTGCCCGCCTTTTCGAGGCCGATTTGGGCATCGACCATGTCTACGTGATGTCGAATACGGTCTCGATGCGACGTCCCGGCGGTTGGGATACCGCAGCCATCGACGGCGCGGCGGCAGTGGTCTCGGGCTTCTTTCGCTTCTACGCCGAGCCGCTTACGGAGCCGCAGTCGTTGGAGGAGCCGTCGGCGCAGTCGTGACCGGTGGGGCGGTGGTCGTGGAGGGGCACGACACCCCTGAGCCCTCGATCTGGCAGGGATGGACGAGGATGATCTGCTGGCGGGGCGAATAAACCACAGTCCAGTGGTCTTCTCGGGTTTGGTCGCCGACGGTGATAAAACGAGTGACTCCTACGGTGTAGCCGCGGGCCGGAGATTGATCCTCCTTCTGTTCGGGAGGGACGATGGCTGGATCACCGATATAGCGGGGGGGAGGCGGGTCCCGGTAGTTGGTGGGTTCGGTGACGTCAGCCGATACCCGGCGGGCATTCTCACCGCCTTCGGTAGCGGCAAACACCCGTAGCTCACCCCCACTCTGTTCACCAACCAGGATCCGTCCGTCATTGTCGCTGTAGAAGGCGACCGAGATCGAAGTGCGACTGTAGAACGTGCGGATGAGGATGGCGCTGTCGGTGTTGTTGCGGAAGCGGACGTCGGGGAGCGGCCAGGAAATGGTCGCTTCGATTCCGAGGGGATAACGGCTGAAGTAAAAGCTGTGGGGCTTGTGGGCGATGTCCTCAAACCCACCCCAGAAGACAGCGTTGTAGAACGTCGTGGCGAATTGGCTGACCCCACCGCCGATCGCGTTCTCAAGCCGTCCGCCGATGATTGCCCCATCTTCGAGGTAACCGTCTTCGGCCGTGCGCTGACCCACCGCCTCGTTGAGTGAGAATTCCTCGCCCGCCTCGATGATCGTGTTGTTCACCTTGTCGGCAATCGAGTGGATGTTGGTCACCCGGTTCTGGCAGCAATCGTGATAGGTCGTGAATTGGCTGACCTTGTGATTGATGTTGAGCGCTTCGAGCTCGGTGGTGGTTACCTCGGGATCGACCGACTCGTCGATCGGAAGCGGACCGGCGCGAGACGCCGAACTCGCCGCCCTGAACAGGCTCTCGGCCGTCGCCTCCGGGTTGACCACGGTCCCGCGGACTCCGGGGATCACCGTTACATAGTCCCCGTCCACCGACAACTCGGCGTTGATCGGCGCCTGTTCCAGGTCAGCCCGCAGCGGCTCGAGATACGAACTGACCACTTGGGGATCAAAGCCAAATGTGATCTCGTCGATCCCGAGATCGGGGACGAGAGCATCTGCCAGCTCCTGCACCGAAAAGCTCACCTGCTTTTCCCGCTCCCGATTGGTGAGAGTCACGGGTCCGGCCAAAAGCAACTCGCCCTCGCGCACGGCGGCGTCGATGTCGCTGTTGGTGAGGCTCGGTGCCATCTCCGTCACCGGAAGGGGGGTAGACCTGCGGTCACTGGTCGAAGCTTGGGCCAGGATGATGTCGGGAGCGACGTTGCGATCGATCTCTTGGCCGGCCCGCGGGTACTCGCCGACGACCTCGGTCCCTGCGACGACGACGCTTCCTGGAAACGGTGGGTTTCCGATGACTTCGGTATCCCAGGCGGAGAGCACCAGCTCGAGGGCACCCGGATCGAGGGTGGCACTCAACGGAATTGGAGTAGAGGAGAAGAGATGGGTCATCCACCACGCGAATTCGCCGAAGGGATTGCCACTTCGTCCGACCTTCATCGCGCTTTGCACCATCGCCTCTTCGTTGAGGTCGAATCCCACCGACTCTGGGGCCAGGAGCAGGGAGCGATCGAGGATCGTGAACTCCGCCGGTGTATTGCCCAGGCTGTCCTCGAGGCCCACCAGGGTGTCTGCCGCTGCCCCCGGCGACAGCCCGCCGAGTTCGATTTGATCGGCCGTGACCGAGCCCATTACCTCGCCCGTCGATAGCAGCCGAGTCCCGCCATAGGCAATGAGCACGGCCAAGAAAAGGCCGCCGAGAACCCAGAGAAGGCGGGGACGATTTGGGAGGGTGCCAACCGAGGAGGGGGCAGTGACGGCTGGCGCGGGCGCGTTGGAAGGCATGTATTGGGTTTCCCCCTGAGACGTCTCGGGAGTCTAGAGGGTTCTGGTCTTCTGACAGCCTCGCCTCGTACGATGCGCAGGTGATTGAGTTTCCACCGATGCAACCGGGCGACCCGATCTCGGTTTCGGCCACTACTTACATCGCCTATCGGCGCTGCCCAGCACAAGGGCTCGGGCGTTTTCGTGGTCGTTATCCGAAGGAATCGAAGGCGTCCTTCCGCGGTGGCCTCACTCATGGATTGATCGCACGTCACCTCCAGAACGGACCGATTGACGACCCCGAGCAAACTGCTCGCGAGGTAATAGGCAGCACCACTCTCAACAACAAGATCGCGGCCGCTGGGCTTAACCGGCCGTCGCTCCTTTCGCCGGTCATTTCGGAGGCGAGTGATCTCTACCGACGCTTTGTCAAGTTGCCGGTCGACGGGTTTGAAAGAGCCGAAGTCAGTCTCCAGCATGAAGTCACTGACGACGTCACCCTGGTGGGACAGATCGACGCCGTGTTTGCGGGACCGCTCTTGCGCGATTGGAAGACCGGGCCGTTGGGCGATCCGCTCGAACAGCTTCTCTTCTACGCGCTGGTTTGGTGTCTGGAGGAAGGAACGCTTCCTCGGGTCGAAGCGATCTCGCTGCAAACCGGCGAAAGCCTCACAGACAGGCCCACGGTCTCGACGCTAGCGGCTGTCGCCACGAGAGTGGCCGATCTCGTGAACTTCGTCCGCAGATCCATCGAAGCTGAGCGACGGGCCGGTCCCTGGTGTCGGTACTGCCCTCTGTGGGAGGAGTGTCCGGAGGGGCAAGCGGCCCTGGCGATAAACAACTGACCCGCCGTTAGCGTCTCCATCGTGACTCGGAGGCAGACCCGTTTGTACGGCGATCTATCGCTTCTGTCCTCCACCCTCTCCTCGATTGCCCTCGATGAGATTATGCGTCCGGCCCGGGACGAAGCCGTATCGATCCTCGACAATTATCTCCTACCTCGTATCAAGGACTCGCCACCACTGATAGTCGCCCTGGTGGGTTCGACGGGCGCCGGGAAGTCGACCCTATTGAACTCACTCGCTGGCGAAGTCGTCTCGATGCCGGGAGTGCTCAGGCCAACCACCAAGCGGGCGCGGGTTTGGGCAGAAGAAGCTGCCGCCGAGAACCTGGCTCATCTGGGGCCGGTCTTGGTGGGGGATCATCCTCTGCTCGACCGTCTCGCCCTGGTGGATACCCCCGATCTCGACTCCGATCTCATCGAGCATCGTGCGGAAGCATTGGCGGTTTCACAGGCGGCCGACTTCATCTTGTTCGTCACGACTGCAGCCCGGTATGGAGACCAACTCGTCTGGACGACACTCGAGATGCTCGTTCGCAGCCGGCCAGTGGCGATCGTGCTTAACAGGGTGCCCCCCCGCTCCGCTGGGGCTCGCAACGACCTCCTCGCCCGCCTCCGGAAAGCTGGCCTCGAGCACCTGAGAGTCTTCACCATCTCCGAGCAACGGATCGATCCACTTCGCAAGCGTCTCAGTCGGCAATCTGTGCAACGGTTGGCCGGGTTTCTCCGCGACCTGAGCGAAGTGGTCCGGGAGGAGGCCATGGACCAGGCCTCGGACAGGGTGGCGGCGCTAGTGGCCCCCTTGCGGGCTGGCTTGGGTGCCTCCCAACAACAGAGCCTGGACGAGAGAAGGGCGTTGGAGAAAGCGGCCGCCGAGCTGGCCGACATCACTTCCAACCACAAGGTTCCTCGGTGGCGGTTTCGGAAGGCGGGAGTCCAGACCGATCTTCGAGACCGAATCGAGGAACGGGTGCGCGAGGCACTGGGAAACGCCGCCCTATCGCCGCGGTCGACCGAGATTCTCCGGGAGTCGCTGCCTCCCTATTCGATCGTTGCCGAGCAGGTCATCGCCACCGAGCTCGCCTTGCGCCCTCTTCCGGATGCCGCCTTAATCGATTCGTTGGAGACCGGGTGGCAAGCGATATTGGACGCCAGTTTCGAAGAGTCGTGATCGAGCTTCTTGACTTGCTCGATCGTTTGGTATCGAGCGCCGCTGACCACCTCCCACCCGATGAGTTCACTCTCCTGGCCGTGACTGCGAAGAAGTTGCGCCATCGGCGGGCCTACTCCGGAATCGTGGTGGGGCTGGCCGGTAGCACCGGCTCCGGCAAGTCCAGTCTTCTCAATGCAATCATGGGCCAGCCGGTCTCGGATCCAGGAGCAATGCGGCCAACTACCTCGCGCCCACTAGTGGTCGTGCCGCCGTCGATCGCCAATCGCCTCGAAGGGCTGTGGCAAGAGTTGGGACTCGAAGACATCGTCGAGCTGGAAACACCAGAGTCGCTAACTCTGATCGACCTCCCCGATGTCGACTCGGTGGCAGTTGATCACCGCCATCAGGTCGAAGACATGCTGGCGATCCTTGATATCGTCGTTTGGGTGACCGACCCTGAAAAGTATCGCGACCGTGTGATCCACGATCAGTTCTTCCGCCCCCTCGTAGCCCATGAGGGCTCCTACGTCTTTGTTCTCAACCAGATCGATCGACTCGTTGACGGCGAGGTCGCAGCGGTCACCGAGGATCTCGAGTGGGCCCTCAGAAGCGATGGCTTTGCCGAGCCGGCGGTGCTTGCCACTGCGGCCGATCCGCCGGCCGGTCCTCCGTTTGGGATCGAAGAGTTGGTGGAAACGATCACGAGGAAGGCGGAGGGCATCGGCACCGGCGAACAGCGGATGCGAATAGAGCTCAAGCGAGTGCTGGACCTCATCGCTCCCTGTCTCGCTCCGGTGGGTTTCACCGAAAGATGGGAGTCAGCTCGCGCCCGGGCCGCTATCGACTGGCAGCGGTCACCGGATGCTGCCCGCCGCGAGCTGGGCGATTTCGTCGACGCCCTGACGGCCGAAGCACCTGAGCTGCGAGTTTCCCTCGACGTCATCTCGGAACCGAGCGAGGAAATCGACCGGCACCTCGACGCGACTCTGGGTCGAGCCTTGCGAGATGGTCTCCGACCGCGGGCATTGTCACGAGCCCTGGCTACTGAACTCGAGGTGAGCCTCCGGGAGGGGAGCTAAGTCGACGGGGGGACGATTACCCGCATGGCACCGCTGCGGCAGGTTGCCCCCACCTCTTTCCAGGCGCCGCTCAGCTCGCCGTCTGCCTGGCCTTCAGTGGGAGGATCGGCCGTGATGGTGAAAGACTGGACGCCTTCCCAGACCCGCAAGCCCGGGACCGAGGCCAGGTTCCGACGCAGGAGAACGTTGGCGGCAATCCGAAACAGTCGCCGGGCCGGAATGGCTTCCACTACCAGCAGGGTGAGAGGCTCCGGTGGCACCTTCGAAAGAGTGAGAGCGAGTTTGCCGAAGTAGGTGTAGATCGGATGGAACTGGGCGAGTACTGCCACGGCCTCGGCCCGGCGGTCTCCGGCGGTGACGAGTAAGTTCGGCTTGCGGGTGCGGTACTTGCTGAGGACTGTGGCGACAGCCTTGCGCCCGTAATGGAGGCCCCCGAACCAGTACTTGCGATAGGGCTCGCCCTCAGCGGCCTTGACGACCTCGGCGTCGAAGCCGAAGCCGGCGGCAAACAGGGCGTACTGGCTTACCGGCCCCACTTCGTTTACTCCTTCGATCTCGAGCAGCGGCTCCCAGCGGCGGTCGTGAGCGCCCACCACGAGTTTGGCTGCCGCCGTTGGCTTGGCCGGAATCCCATAGAGCCGCGAGTAGACGTTGGTGGTCCCGGTCGGAATCACCGCCAAAGCGGTCTCGGTTCCGGCCAGGGCCTGACCGATGTGATGAACAACCCCGTCACCTCCCATGGCCGCGACGACGTCATACGAGTCGGCGACAGCTTGGGCGGTGAGCTGGCGGGCATGATCAGCCGACTGTGGCCACGCCGGATCGACCGCAAATCGCTTGCTGAGGATCCGAGAGACCTTGCGATGGACGCCACCGGTGAATTGAGAAGAGGCGGGGTTGGCGATAAGGAGAAGTCGTTGCACAGCGAAAAGAGCGAGATGGGGTCTAGGCGGGAAAGCGTAACTGGTTAGTCTCGGAGCCGTTGTCAGACGCGAAAGGCCCTCTATTTTCGCTCGTCAACGGTGAAGGGGCAGGGGCCTTGTTGGCCGCCGCGGCCGGAGACGTGGCGGGTGCTGCGAGTGAGATCGCCTATTCGGCGCTGACCCAGCAAGCCACCGTCGTGGCCTATCACCTGATGGCCAACGACGGGGTGCAAGGGTCATCGCTCGCTAGAGAGTGGTCGGAGCTGGCGGCCGATTCGTCCAACCCGTCGGTGTATCGAGCGGTCAGCCCCGACTTCGAGGAATGGGTTACGGCGGTCGAATCCGACCAGTCCCGACGCTCTTCCGTTCCGAGCGCCGAGCCCGCCGCCCGGGTAGCCCCGGTTGGGGTGTGGTTTCGGCGCCGGCCCGAAGAGCTGACGGTCGGAGCTCTCGAAGTTTCGAGGTTGACGCACCTCGACGCCACCACAGCAGTGGCGACGGCGGCGCTGGCCGGTGCGACCGCGGCTAGCTGCTTCGGCCAAACCGGCCGCGACCTTTTGTCCGCCGCGGCCGAGATTGCCAGCCGGGCTCTCTCTCGGATCGAGGAGGAAGCGACCTTCACCAATGTCGATGAGGCGCGGCGTTTTCCCCACCGTTTTCTCGAGGCGCGCTCGTTGGTCAGCGAGGGTCCACGGAGGGTGCTCGAGGAGTTCGGTTGGACCGAGGCTCCCGAAGGGGTTTTGACAGCCGTCGCCCTGGCTTGCGGTTCGAATCAAGGTCCAGACGGTGTGTTGCGAGCGGCAGCGGAGGCGGGTGGGAGCCAGCTGGCAACGATGGTGGGAGCTCTGGTGGGGGCGCGGGAAGGCATCCGTCCCTGGCCGTGGGAGGTGCCGAACTCGACCTGGTTCGCCGAGATCGGCCGCCGCCTAGTCGCCGGGCACCGAGAAACCCGTGATCTCCCCGTCCCCTACTTCGTCGAAGAAAGTTTGACCCACGGCATCGATCGCGACGATCACCGGCCGTTTCCGCGGGCCTGACCGACGCTGTTACTTGCGGCCAATCACCTGCCACCCGGCTAGCACAAAGACAGAAAGTCCCACCATCGCGGCCGGTCGACCCCATCGGAGAACGTCGACAATCAGCGCCCAAACCAAAGGACCGACGATTGTGGCGAAACGGCCGACGGTGGCGTAGAGGCCGTAGAACTCGCCCAGCCTTTCGGGTGGGCTCAGGTCATACATCAGCACACGGTCGCTGGCCCAGGTGGCTCCCAGGGCGAGGCCACCCATCACCCCCACGATCCAGACCAGGGAAGAAAGATCGAAGACCGCGGCGAAAGCACCGAGCAGAATCGCCGCTGCCCACACGAGCAGAGTCATCCGGAGACTTTTCCGCGCTCCGATGCGAGTTGCCGCTCGTCCCCCGAGCAGTCCTCCTCCCATGGCAGCGATGATGGCGATGGCGAGGAGCGTGTTGACCTCGTCGGTGCTGAGGCCAAGCTCGGAGATCACGAAAAGGGCGAGGAAGCCGCCGATCAGTGTGTTGATGGCGTCGGTGTAAAGGAAGCGACCGACGAGAAATCGAGCCATCCCCGGTTCGCGGGCAGCCGCCCGCCACGACTGGATCATTCCTGCTCTGCGGGCCGGCGCCGATGCAGGGACCTCTCGCAACCAGACAAAGAGAGGCACAGCGAAAACCAAGAAAGCCAGGGCAAGCGAACGAAAGGTGAGCGCATAACCACCTCGCTCGAGAGTGAGCCGTCCGATCCCCAGTCCGACGAAAGAGCCCATGTAGCCGATGGCGACGCCGAGGCCAGAGATGCGCCCGCGATTCTGGTGGTCACTGACTTGGGAGAGCAGAGCGTCGTAGAGCGCCGAGCCGAGGTTGAAGCCGACCAGCCCGAACCCGAGAATGACGAGAGACGGGCCCAATCCGAAGCTGCCGAGAAGGGAGGTGGCGACGATGGCCGAGGCCGTGGTCACCGCGAGCAAGGGGAGCCGGCGGCCACTGCGATCGGTTTGGGCGCCGAGCCAGGCGGCCAAGACGATCACCGCCACTCCAGCCGCGGCTTCAGTTACCGCCAGGGCGCTGTCGCGTCCCCCTTCCTCGCGCAGCCAGGCGGGAAAATAGAGACCGATGACCCCCAGAGCGAAGATCGTGTTGGCGAGGTCGTACAGCAGCCAACCTCGCACCGCTTTCTTGTTCGCGGTGATCGCCGCGGAAGGCAATTCGAATCCGGTCAGAAAGTGACTGCGACGGACATGAGCTCGTCATGGCCGAGCATGCCCGCGGCTGCTTGGAGTGCGCGCGATGACTCTTCCAGCGGAAACTGGTGAGAGACGAGATCGTCGAGTCGGGGATCGGTGGCGATTTGCGACGCGGCCCAGGTGTAGGCGGCGCTGCTGGCGCCGAGGGCCCCTTTGACGGTGAGCTGTTTCTGAACGATCAAATCTGAGAAGAAATGGACCGGACGGTTCCCCTTGGTCGAGGCCAGGATCACCGTTCCCCCGGAACGAACCAGGTCGAGAGCTGTGAACATGGCTTCGGGATCGTCGGAAGTGACGTCGACCACGACGTCGGGACGGGTGCCGAGATGATCGGCCACTGCCGCCGGAACATCCTCGGTGGTGGCGTTGATCGTGAGCTTCGCGCCCAGCCGTCCTGCCACCTCTAACCGATCGCTGTCGACGTCGAGCCCGCTGACGCCAACCCAGGAGGCGCCAGCTCCCATAGCGGCGATGACACAGCCCAAGCCGCGGGGACCCGGGCCAAGCACCATCACCGTCTGTCCGGACTCGAGCAAAGGCAGCTCTACCGCCCAGGTGTACCCGGCGGCTAGTGGGTGAACGAAGGTCGCCAGCTCGGCGGTGATGTCGTCTGAAACAACATGAGTCCGCGAACTCGGATCGAGATAGAGGTATTCGGCGAGTCCGCCCCAGAGACCGGGCGGTTCCGTCGACGGCAGGCGGCCATAGCTATTGATCGGACGGCGCTGGCGACAACCACTGACCCCGAGACGGCAACGGCTACACACCCCGCAATGGAGCTCCGGCTCAACTACGACGCGAGTGCCGATCTCGTGGGGAAGCGACCCATCGGTGCTAGCTATACGGCCGACGACTTGATGGCCGAGCACGAGCGGATAGAGGACATCGGCGCGATCGCCCTTCCAAATTTGGACGTCGGCACCGGAGATGCCATTGGCCTCGATTGCCAACCAGCCGCCTTTGTCCGGGGGACGAATGGGTATCTGGTGACAGCGCAGCCGCTTGGGTTCGACCAGCAGCATGGCCTTGGCTTGGGACGGGGTCTCCACTCCCGGCGAGTGTATCTAGCAAAACCCTGGGTTTAATCCGTCGTTGGACGACGGTTGCGGCCCACAGAAATCGCGAACTACACGCGGGCGAGGGCCGCTTCCATGCGCTCCATCGCCGTTACGAGGTCCTCGTCCGAAAGGGCGTAGGACAAGCGGGCGTAGCTGTCCAGTCCAAACGCTTCGCCGGGAACGACCGCGACTTTCGCCTCGTCGAGCAGGAAGGAGGCCACCGCCATCGACGATCCCAGCCGTTCGACATGCGGTTGCAGCGAGGGGAAAGCGTAAAAGGCGCCCTCCGGTTCGACGCAAGAAACGCCATTCATCTTTGAAAGCCAGCGATGCATCTGGAGGCGCCTGCGATCGAATGCCTGGCGCATATCCTCGATCGGTTGCCTCGGACCGGTGAGTCCTGCCAGGGCAGCGTGTTGGGCCACGTTGTTGACGTTGGAGGTGAGATGGGACTGGTGACTGGATGCCGCCTTGATCACATCGCTCGGTCCGACGAGCCATCCGACCCTCCATCCGGTCATGGCGAAGGTCTTGGCGACGCCGTTGATCGCCAACCAGCGATCTCCGAGCTCGGGAGCGGTGATGATCGAAGCGGCCGACGTCTCGCCCGTGTAGATCAATCGTTGATAGATCTCATCGGTCACGACCCAGATGCCGCGCTCGCCGGCCCACCGTCCGATGGTGTCGACTTCCTCCCGCGTGTAGACGGCCCCGGTCGGATTGGAGGGTGAGACAAAGATGAGACCCTTGGTGCGAAGCGTAGTTGCCGCTTCGAGCTGCTCCACCGAGGCTTTGAAGCCTGTGGAATCGTCGGTGACCACCGCTACCGGCACTCCGCCGGCGAGCTTGGTTGCCTCCGGATATGTCACCCAGTAAGGAGCTGTAACCAGGACCTCGTCTCCAGGATCGAGCAACGCCGCCAGAGCGAGATAGACGGCCTGCTTCGCTCCATTCGTGACCAGCGTCTGTTGGGAGACAACTCGGGCACCGGAGAACTCAGCTGTGTACTCCGCCACTGCCTCGCGCAGAGCGGGAAGACCGGCGTTAGGTGTGTAGTGGTGATTGGCGGGGTCGGACGCGGCGCGGCGGGCCGCATCGACGATGTGGGTCGGGGTCGGGAAGTCGGGTTCGCCCGCTCCCAAGCTGATGACGGGCTCTCCGGCCGCACGCAGCTGACGGGCACGCTCGGTGATCGCCATCGTGGCGGATTCTGTGATTCCTCCCACCCGGGAGGAAACGCGCTTCACAGCCCGATCACCCCTCCCCGCCTGCGGCGGTACTCTCCCCTGCGGGGGGAGAAACTAGGACTTGGCCTCATCCACCGCGTCGGCGGCCGCGTCCTTGGTCTCTTCTACCAGTTCTGCCGCCTTGTCCTTGGCGGCATCGACCACGTCCGCGACGGCCTCATCCGTCGAGGTCGAACCCGAACGAACCTCGGCCACCTTGTCCTTGCCCTTGTCCCAGACCTCACCGGCCTTGTCCTTCGCCTTTTCTACGACCGGCGCCGCTTTCTCTTTGGCCTTCTCCATCATCGGTCCGGCCTTCTCCATAGCCTCGCCGGCCATGTCCTTGGCCTTCTCCATCAGAGGCCCGGCCTTTTCGGCGGCGTCTTCGGCCAGGTCTTTGGTCTTCGAAAGGACTCCCTTCAGTGTGTCCTTGAGCGACATCGCAACCTCCTCGTTTAGACGTTGTACGAAAGTTAGCCACTCGGTGGGCCGTTAGTAACGGCGAAAGGCAACCACGCGGCCGAAGCTATCGAGGAGGATGACGGCATCGCCGCCGTTGTTCCATACCGGTCCCAGCGTGCACCAATTGAGCACGTTTGCTGCCGCATCACACCCAGTCGACACCGTGACGATGCCCCCGGGAGCTAGCCGGTAAGAGGGAAACGCATACCTGTTGACCGACGATTCATCCCGAAGTTGGAATCCGGCGAGGTCTATGGCTGCTTCCGAGCGATTCCCGATGACAATCAACTCCTCGCGGTCGTCGCCAGGAGGGTCGAACAATATGTCGTCGATGACGAGATTGGGTGGCGCACCGCTTGCACCACAGATGTCGGCTCCCCATAGTCCGAGCCCAGCCTGCCTCGCCACGTCCTCATCGTCGAGGTGATCGCTCGCGGTCACCGCTAGCGCGTGTCCCGTTGCCACCGCCTCACGGTTGAGCGAGATGTCGTCTACTTTCACATCGGCCAGGATTCGGCCGAACTGGTCGATCGAGTCTGGCACGATCTCGACGTCCTTGTCCTCGACCAGTTCGGCGAGCCACTCCCGGCTCTCAGTTCCGTAGCACTCGTCTCGCTCAGGAGCGTTGACTCCGATCAGCCTGACCTCAGAGTTGATAGTTCGGAAGCTGTCACCATCGACCACTTCCTCGACCTGGACGACTTCGGATGAAACAGAGTTCGGCGGCGCTAAGTTTTCAGCGCCGCCGCCAATGTTGCAGCCGACAACCAGCAGGAGCCCGAAGAGCTTCGGGAGCTTCACCGGTCCAGGCTATTGCTGGTTCAGTCGCCGCCCCCGTAATAGAAGTAGGGGTCAAGGACTCGCACGGGCGTAACCGAGTCCACGGGAAGCCCGTTGATCCCGGCGACCTTGCGGATTGCCTCCGGGGTGGGGCCGTCGTAGATGCAGACGGTCCGTAGTTTGTCGGTGGTCACGTAGGTCGTGATCCAGGTGACGCCATCGGTGGCGTTGTTGGAAACGACTCCGGCCATGGCCTTTGCGCCCTCGGCATTAGTCGGAATTTCGAGACCTCCGGGAAACGTGCGTTCCACCATGTAGCGCGGCATGTTTCGCTCCTTTCTTAGCCGGGACTTCCGGCCTCCAGGGGAACGTACGATGCCGCCCTCCGAAGCACATCGGGGCGTGCCCCTAGATTGCCATGGGGCTACCCCCATCTTTCGCCGAGGCGATGGCTTTGGCGCGCGAGTCGACCCCTGTCTTTTGCAGGATCGCCGCGACATGGTGCTCGACCGTTTTCTTCGTGAGATAGAGACGATCGGCGATCTCGGCGTTCGTGAGACCGTCCGCCATCAGTTCGAGCACCTCCCGCTGTCTGGGAGTGAGCCCCGCCTTATCGGCCTTAGTGGCCGGCCGGGGACCGCGTGGGATGTGGTTGGCGCCTTGTTCCCTTAGCTGTTTGCGGACGAGGGAAGCGAGAGGTCGGGCTCCGAGCCCGTCCAGGATCTCGAGGCTTTCGAGGAGCGCCGCTTCATCTCCGTCGGCGAGCGCCATCGCCTCCTCGTAGGGACAGCCAATCTCCCGCCAGGCAGAGGCGGCTTTCCTCCAGTCACCATCCATTTGCAGCGCAAACGGATAGGCGGCTCCTGGTGGAGCAGTCTCGATCAAACCTGCCCGCCACATCCAGAACCCCAGTTCGCCCCGCGCCCATTGGCTGTCGGTGCCCAACGCCTCGGCGAAGGGTCCGGTCAAAACCTCGGTAATGCGGTCATGGGCACCGATCAGCCAGCGGTACTCGGCGATCCCGGCGATCGATGGCCAACGATGCTGGAGTTCGAGGCGGACCGCCAACTGGCTCACCTCCTCGAGCAGAGCGATGCCCCGAGGGCCACCCCGACGGACACCCACCCGTCCGCGGGCACTGTGGGCAGTTATGCGCGAAATCGGATTGGTCCCCTGGCGCCCGAAATCGACCTCGTTGGCCAATTCGATGGCTTCATGCCAGCGTCCTTGTTCGAAGCGGATCCTCGCCAGCCAGGCAGTGTTGTAAGCGAGCGAATAGTCTTCATCCCTCTGGCGACTGAGTGGGATCGCTTCCTCGAGTGCGGCTACCGCCTCCCGATACCGCCTTACCTCGCCGCCCCCTGAGCCCGTCTGCAACAGGGCGGTGGTGGCTGATCTACCCATCTCGTCGAGCAGTTGCCGGGAGCGCCCGAGTAACGACAACCCACGCTCCGGGACTCCAGTGACCAACTCGGTAGTGCCCAAGTTGAGAGTGGCGCGAGCCAGCGCGAAGGGCGACCCGACTCGTTCGGCCATGCGTAGGGCGCTTTCGCCGTCCTTCATAGCAGGTTGGTGATGGCGGGCCAGCATGTGCAGGAGGGACGATATGTAGAGCGCCGATGCCAGGTCCTCGCTCGGCCCAATGGACTCGAGAGTCGTCACCGCCTCGTCAATGATTGGGCGCGCGGAAGCCGTGTTCCCACTCGCCCACTGGCTATAGGCGACGGTGGTGAGCGCCCGACCAACACCAGCCACGTTTGCAGTCAGGCGATATGCAGCGGCGGCGAGCTCGGCCTGGCGCAACGCATCCCCCTGCTGGTCGAGGAGATTAAGCAGGCTCGCCAGGCGGAGACGGAGGTCGGCGGCGTCATCCAGCAGATCCTCGCATTCGAGTGCTGCCTCGAGAAACTGCGCTGCCTCCCGGTTGGCGCCTCGCATCATTGCGTCCGTGGCGGCGGCCGGAGCGTACCGAGCAATGAGCTCGCGATCCGCCGCCCGCGTGGCGTGATGAGCAAGGCGGGCTGGGTCATCGATGCCGGCTTCGACGAGGAGGTCGATCATCTTTTGATGGAGGGACTCGCGCCGAGCGGGGGGAATCGCGTCCTCGACGGCCGTGCGGGCCAGTTCATGTCGAAATCGGACCTTGCCACCCTCGCCGACGAGCACCCCACGCGCAACCGCCTCATCGACGTCGTTAGGGCTGGCATCGGCAAGCCGGAGGCTCTTATCCACCTCGAGCGCTCGAGGGGCAATTGAGACCGATTCGACGACCTGCTGCGCCTTCTCTCCCAATCGTAGGACTCTGGCCAAGACCGCGTCCCGCACCGAAGAGGGGACAAACTGACCGGCCGCGATCACCTCGGTAACAAAGAATGCGTTCCCACCCGTTATCCGGTGGAGGTGGTCCGCGTCGAAACCTCTGCCGGCGGCCAGGGTCCGCACTGCGTCAGTCGAGAGCGAGGGGACCGCCAATTTGGTGGCCGATCCCGCCGCCGCCAGGTCCCCGAGGAGGACTTGGAGGGGGTGATTGCGGCCGACCTCGTCCTCGCGATATGTGACGACGACCAGGGCCTTGGAATTAGCTATCCGCCTCCCGACGAATCGGACCAGATCGACAGTGGCGTCGTCAGCCCAATGGATGTCCTCAATGATGGTCAGGACCGGCCGGACGGATTTGCGAAGACGGGCCAGAAACGCACCGAAGATCTCGTGTTGTTCAGAGAGCCGGACGATGTCGCCGAGGCCCGAATCAGGATCGGCTGCGAAGTCGAGCAAGGGGCTGAGGGGTCTCGGGGTGGATAGGGGATCACAGGCGCCGACCAGGACCAGAGACCGGTTGCGAACCATGTCGGCCAAAGCCTTGACCAACGACGTCTTCCCCACCCCGGCTTCGCCAGCCACCAGCGCCAAGGATCCTCGTCCCTGGCCCGCCTCATCCAGCAGATGGACCAGGGTGTCGATCTGGGTTTCCCGTTCGAGAAGCACAATCGTCCATTCTTGCTAGAGCAGCGGGCCCACCGTGCTGTGTGCTGGCAAGAATGAGGAAAGTGGTGGCTACAGAAGTTTTCCGCCGGGCCCGTGACTTCCTGATCGAGCATCGGCTCGACTACGACACCGCCTATCGCGACTTCCGCTGGCCCGTTTTCGAGGAATTCAACTTCGCTCTCGACTGGTTCGACCAGATCGATAGCGAGCGGGGGGCTTTGTGGATTGTTGAAGACGACGGCCGCGAAGCGAAATGGTCATATCGGGAGTTGGCGGAGCGCTCGAACCAGGTGGCGGGTTGGTTTTCCGAGCTGGGCATGAAAAGAGGAGACAGCCTGGTCCTGATGCTCGGAAACCAGGTCGAACTTTGGGAGACGATCCTGGGGGCGATCAAGTTGGGTGTCGTTCTCATCCCGACAACGACGCTGCTGCCTCGTTCGGACATTGTCGACCGGTGCCACCGCGGCAACGCCTCGTGGGTGATCGCCGACACGGCTTTGGCGGACAAGCTCGACGGGATCGAGATAGGAAAAATTGGAGTTGGAGAATCGCGTTCGGATTGGAAGGCATTCGCCGAATCGACGGAAGCACCCACTGACTTTTCTCCACCCGGAACGACGAAAGGCAGCGATCCGCTACTGCTGTATTTCACGTCGGGGACGACGGCGTCGCCCAAGCTCGTCGAGCACACCCATGTGTCGTATCCCGTCGGCCACCTATCGACGATGTACTGGATCGGCCTCCAGCCCGGTGACATTCATCTCAACATCTCGTCGCCGGGGTGGGCCAAGCATGCGTGGAGCAACGTCTTCGCTCCCTGGATCGCCGAGGCCACTGCCCTTGTCTTCAACTCGGGCCGTTTTTCCCCGGAGAACATCCTCGAGAGCCTGGTGCGTTGTCGGGTCGACGCTTTCTGCGCCCCCCCGACTGTATGGAGGATGCTCATTCAGGGCGATCTCGGTCGCTGGCCGGTGAAGGTACGGGAGCTGGTGGGAGCGGGAGAGCCGCTCAATCCCGAGGTGATCGAGCAGGTGGAGAATGCGTGGGGAATAACCATTCGCGATGGATTCGGGCAAACCGAAACGACAGCCTCGATCGGCAACCCTCCCGGTCAGCTCCTCAAGCCGGGTTCGATGGGTCGGCCGTTGCCCGGGTACCAGGTTGCACTGATCGACCCGGTCAGCGGCGAGCCGGGGGAGGAGGGCGAGATCTGTCTCGCTCTTGGCGAACGCCCGCTGGGCTTGATGGTGGGATATCGCGACGACCAGGCCCGGACCGACGAGGTCATGCGCGACGGCTTTTATCACACCGGTGACGTTGCCTCCCGCGACGCCGACGGCTACATCACCTACGTCGGAAGGACCGACGATGTCTTCAAGGCATCGGACTATCGGATTTCACCGTTCGAGTTGGAAAGTGTGCTCTTGGAACATCCGGCGGTGGCCGAGGCAGCAGTGGTACCAGCCCTCGATCCGATTCGCCTCGCTGTTCCCAAGGCATATGTTGCCCTTGCAGCCGGTCACGAGCCGAATCACGACACCGCCTATTCGATCCTGGCGTATGGTCGCGCTCATCTGGCACCGTTCAAAAGAGTGAGGCGCATCGAATTCGTCGACCTGCCGAAGACTATCTCCGGAAAGATCAGGCGGGTCGAGCTGCGATCGGCCGAGCACGACGCCGAGCGCACACGAGGCGAGCGCGAGTTCTGGGAAGAGGACTTCGACTGGAGCGTTGCTCCCTGAAAGTGTTTCCTCCCCAGCGAGCCTTCCCCCTCCCCGGCTTCGCCGGTACTCCCCGTTTCTCTCCTCAGGGAGCGGAGCGAGCGTTGGGGGAGTGGCCCGAAGGGCCGAGGGGGGTTGCGGGGGGAGAAACGGGGGGTTAGCCGGCAGCCCGGCGGGCGGCGATGTGGATTAGGTCCCAGACCGCCGAGAACGGCGGGGCATAGGCCAGGTCGACCCAGGCCAATTCGTCGATCGGCATCCCCGCCCAGATAGCGGTGGCGATCACATCGATCTTCTTCCCCGAGCCCGGACCGCCCACGATCTGACCGCCGAGCACCCGTCGGGTGACGTGGTCGGCGATCACCTTCACGTCGACCCGCGTTGCCGTCGGCCAGTACCCGGCGGTGTTGGTGCCGGTTACCGAACCGACAGCTGGCTCGAACCCATACATCACGCACTCGGAGGTCAGCAGCCCGGTGCGAGCGATTTCGATCTCCCCCACCTTGGTGATGGCGGTCCCCAGGACTCCGGGGAAAGTCGCTCGCTCGCCAGCCCCGCGAACGGCGTGACCGATATTGGTGCCCGCTATACGTCCCGCCTTGTTGGCAACTGTCCCCAGGGCGATATTGACTTGACGCCCCGACACCCGGTGGGTTGCCTCCGCGCAGTCCCCTCCCGACCAGACGCCGGGCTGATCCGTCTCCTGGCGAGAGTTGACTGCTATCGCACCAGTGACTCCGATCCGGATACCAGCCTCCCTGGCTAGCTCTGATTCGGGCGAAGTGCCCAGTCCGATGACGATCACATCGGCGGGAAAAACGTAACCTCCACCAGACGCCGCCCGCTCCTCGACCGCGTCGATATATACGCCAGTTACGAGCTCGATCCCGAGACGGCGAAGGGCGTCGTCGGCCAGAGCACCCATGTCGTCGTCGAGAGTGCGGGTGAGGACGTGATCGCCGGAAGTGACAAGAGTGACATTGCGACCGCGGTGGGCGAAGGCTTCGGCGGCCTCCAGCCCGATGTAGCCACCACCGACCACGACTGCTTTCTTGACCCCGCCGTCTACTAGCTGGCGAAGACCCGCGGCGTCATTGAGGGTTCTCAGTCCCCAAGCTTTGTGCGCTCCCGAGACGCTCGGCGGACGCAACGGGTGAGCTCCAGTCGAGTACATCAAATGGTCGAAGCCGATCCGGGATCTGTGCTCGCCTGAATCGACCAGGATCGTGCGCCGATCGAGGTCGATCTCGAGCACTTCACTCCGCAGGTGAACGACGATCCCGCGCTCGGCAAACTCGGCCGGAGTCCGAGCCACCAGGTTGTCAATCTCGGAAACCTCGCCACCCACCACGTACGGTTCACCGCAAGCTGAGTAGCTGACGTAGTCGCCTCGCTCGAAGGCGATGATCTCGAGGTCGGGCGCCAATCGTTTGGCTTGCGAGGCGGCCGACATCCCCGCTGCGTCGCCACCAACCACCACCAGCCGCTCAGTCACAAGTGGTTTCTACTCGACGCTGGCGGCGGCGCCTGCGAAGTGCCAGAGCTCTTTGGCTTCCCGGGCTCGATCGATGTTGACAAAAGCGAGCAGGATGAAGCCCAAGGCGAAGAAGGCGATCAACGACAGGATCGCCTGCCGGCTCGATCCAGTGACCTGATTGACAATGCCAAAAAGCAGCGGTCCCCAGATGGCGGCGAACTTGGAGAAAACCGAGTAGAAGCCGTAGAACTCGGCCGAGGCCTGCTCGGGGATCATCGATCCGTAAAGGCTGCGAGAAAGTGCTTGGGTTCCACCGAGGACCAGACCCACCGAGGCGGCAAGTCCGAGGAAGGGCATGAAGCTTTCCTCCGGAAGGCTGTAACCGAGTATGGAGACACCGGTCCACAGAATGAGGGAAACCATGATGGCCCGTTTGGGTCCGACCTTTCCCGCTATCCAGCCGAAGAGAAGTGCTCCGCCGAACGCAACAATTTGTACGACCAGAAACGCCAGGGCCACGTCGGCGGTATCCAGTCGCAGCGTCTCGGTGGCAAACGCCGCTGAAATCGATATCACCGTTTGGACCCCGTCGTTGTAGAGCAGGAACGCGACGAGGAACAGCAGAAGTTGGGGGAACTTTCGCAGGCGGGCGATGGTGCTGGCCGTGCGGGCGAAGCCGATCCGGGCATAGGTGAAGAATCCCGGACTTACACCAGCCGGCAGCGGCTCGGCCACTCCCGGCTCGCGCAGGCGGCGAAAAGCAAAGATGGCGAACCCGAGCCACCACAACCCGGCCATCACGATGGCGAGGCGGGCGGCGGTGGCGGCGAAGCTGTCGGGGCTGAACTGGATCAGCAGCAGCGAGATCAGAAACTGGATGCCCCCACCGAGGTAGCCGAAGGCATATCCCCGCGAGGACACTTTGTCGATGGTCTCGTTGGTGCTGAGGTGGGGAAGGAAGCTGTCATAAAAGACTGCGGCGATGGCCCAACAGGTCTCGACGACCATGAACAGGCCCACGGTCAACCAGACGTCGCCCGGCCCCATCAACGCGAAGAGGAGCGACAGCCCCGCTCCCGTGTAGGCAAATGTCCGCAGGAAGCGGAGCTTGCGGGCGGCGAAGTCGCCAACCGCCCCCATCACCGGGGAGAGGACGAAAGCGATCAGGGCGGCGGCACTGACCATATAGCTGAAGAGCGACTCACCATCGACAGTTTGCCCCCAGACGGTGACGCCTCCCTCCGGCATTATCTCACCCGTGAAGATGGCGGGCAGCAGGACCGCCAGGGTGGTGGTGGTGTAGGCCGAGTTGGCCCAGTCGTACATCGCCCAACCGAATATCTGTCGCCGGTCGTTTCGCATTCGGCGGCGACTCTATAGATTCGGTCCGGGCTAGCTTGCCCAAGCGATGTCAAGACGGCTCTCCTTCGGCGCCTTGCTCTTGGTCTTGGCATGTGGCCCTTCGCAAGATCAGATTTCGACAACAAGCTCCGACGGTCCGATATCGACTTCGATGACGACCGCTCCGGTGAGGACTTCTGTCCCTTCCTCCACGGCTGCTACTTCAACCACAACGATCGCCGCACTTCAGGGCATCACCTACACCGAGGTGGCGAGCGATCTCCCCTTTCCGATCATGCTCACGACGCGACCAAGCGAAGAGGCGACCTACTTCGCCACGAAGAACGGCCAGGTTTGGCGGCTGGGGGAGGGAGTGATCCTCGACATCAGCGATCGTGTCACCGACGCGGGCGAACGCGGCTTGCTCGGCATGACCTTTCATCCCGACGACCCGAGCCGGCTATTCCTCCACTACTCCGATCGGAACGGGGGAAATACCACCGTCTCCGAGTTCGTCGATGACGGCGGCTTCGACCCTTCGCAGGAGCGCATCTTCCTCCAGGTCGCCCAACCAGCGGCCAACCACAACGGGGGGACGATTGCGTTTGGCCCCGATGGTCACCTCTGGATCGCCCTCGGGGACGGCGGTGGCGGTGGCGACACTTTCGGGACGGGTCAGACCACAGACGATCTCCTCGGCGGCCTGCTCCGTCTTGATGTCGACGGTACCGAGCCTTACGAGATTCCTCCCGACAATCCCTTCATCGACGGCGGCGGGGCGCCGGAGGTCTGGGCGATTGGCTTGCGCAATCCCTGGCGCGCCGCGTTCGACGGCGACTTGATCTACATCGCCGATGTCGGCCAAAACGCCTACGAGGAAATCAACGTGGCTCGGGTGGATGCCCCCGCCCTCAATTACGGCTGGCCGGTGACCGAGGGTCTGCACTGCTTCGAGCCACCGCAGGCGTGCGACTTCGATGGTCAGACCCTGCCCATAGTCGAGGTCGCCCATTCGGACTCAGGCACCTGTTCGATCACCGGGGGAGTGGTATACCGCGGGTCGGCGATACCCGAGCTGACCGGTCACTACTTCTATTCCGACTACTGCGGTGGGTGGCTCCGGAGCTTCCACTTCGACGGCAGCGGCGCCAGCGAGCAACAGGATTGGACCGAGCAGGTGGGCGTTCCCGGACAGGTGGTCTCGTTCGGCCGCGATGCCGCCGGCGAGGTCTATGTCCTGACGACGGAAGCAATCCTCCGCATCGACCCGGTCCGGTAGTCAGGCCAAGTTTCCAAGGGTCAGTTGGACCAGGTGTCGCGGCAGATGGCCGCTCTGGGCCTTCGTGACGGGGACCCGGCGGAATCCGGCCGCGTCGAACATCGAGGCGATGCCAAAGAAGGTGCGTGACCGCATGAGGCGCGGCGTTTAGGACCGCGAAACTCTGGTGAACGATGCCCGTTCGCGATACGTCAATTGTCGAAAGCGTTGCAAGGAAATGAGCGTTGGTGCTGAGGTTTGCGGCCGTTCTGTTGGCCCTTGCCGTCGTCGTCGCCGTTGCCTTTCAACCTTCTTCGGAAGTTGCTTCGACCACCACCGACGTGCTTCTAGATCCTCCGCTCTCTTTGACGACGACCGCCACCGCCACCACGACAATGCGGTCATCACCGTCCACGACCTCGGTGGCTCCCGGACGCAGACTTCTCGCTCCCGGTTGGGAATACGTCGGGGAAGGAGATCGGGTCGGTGGTCTTGCATTCGGAAGCGGGCAGGAGTTGATCGTCTGGGGTGGGCGCGAACCCTCCAGCAACGGTGATGGGCCATATTTACTTAGTGGTGTGGCCTGGGATCACGAATCTCTCAGATCCCGGCCCCTCCCACCGGCGCCGTTTGCCGATTGTCGAGGAACCAAAGGTGCCGCGTGGACCGGGGTCGAGCTGGTGGTTTGGTTCCGAACCTATGCCGATCCTGGTTGCGGAAGTGGTGGGATCGCCGCCTACGACCCGGCCACCGACAACTGGCGCGAGATAGGTGCCCCGGCCTTCATCGAGGCCGGAACATCAGCAGTCTGGACAGGACAAGAGGTCCTCGCCTGGCGTCGAGGCTTGGCTCTCGACCCATCCACGGCCTCGGTTCGCCAGATCGAGCCGTTGGAGATCAACGAATGCGGGTCCTCTCGGCTCCACGCCGACTGGACCGGCGACGAACTACTCGTCATGGGAGCCGCCCAGCTTCATCGTTACCAGCCCACCACCGACATTTGGGACCGGCTGCCGTCGCCTCCGATCGGGGTCATCGCCCAAGCGTCGGCGTGGACGGGTCAACACCTGCTGGCAGTCAACTACCTGATGGAAGCCGCGCTCTTCGACCATGCCACCGAGGAATGGGCCCGGATCGAGTCGATGCCGATGCGCTTCCGGGAGACCTTCCCCCAGACTCTTACCTCCTCCGGTCTCACTGCCGTCCGCATGGGATCGGCCATGGCCGTGCTAGACGGCGAAACCTGGGTGACCGCGCCCGGTCCGGTGATGGTGTGGGACTACCGATATCCCTACGGGTCGATGGTGATAGCCGACGGCTGGCTGTACCAGGTCGGCAACTTCGTGCTGCGCCGACCAGTCCCTTTGGTGCTCGGCGGAGGCATCTTGACCGAGGACGTGATCCCGCTCCAAACCATGCTCTTCGACATCCCCCCAGGTTGGACGGCGGGTTTGGCTCCCGGCGGCTCGGGTGAGCGCCACGCCTACGAGCTCGAGTCGATCGACGGACACTCTTGCCGCCTCGATTCAGCTCATGGATCGGAGTCTCCTTCGGTTGCCGGGATGGTGCGACTGGTCCGGTCCTGGGATGGCACCGAGATGGCGGTCGGGATCAACCCCGCCGCCAACTTGGCGCTGGTCGACGACTCGGACCGCACCTCCGACTGGACCGCGGTTACCTGCGGCTCGATTGAAGTCGCCCAATTCATGGCCTCCCATGTCTGGGTCTCACTCGGATAGTCGCGGGGTCGGTACATTCGTCATATGGCCGAGCATCCGTCGATCGCTCACGTTCGTCGCCAGCTGGAGAGCCGGGGTGCTGTGGGCGAGATCCGGGTGTTCGCAGAACCGGTACGCACAGCCGCGGCTGCGGCGGCGGCCGTCGGCTGTGAGATCGGCGCCATCGTCAACAGTTTGATCTTCGACGCCGATGATGCACCGGTGCTAATCCTGACGTCGGGCGCCCATCGGGTCGACACGGACAAGGTCGCAGCCCTCTTATCGGTCCTGAGTTTGGGCCGGGCATCACCGGAGTTCGTCCGAGCACATACCGGTCAGGCGATCGGGGGAGTCGCTCCGGTCGGTCATCCGCGGCCGATCCCGACGTACATCGATCCTTGGCTGAAACGGCATGAGACCATTTGGGCAGCGGCCGGTCATCCCGATGCGATCTTCCGTACCACCTACGACGAGTTGACGAAGATTTGTGACGCCGCCCCACTCGAGGTCGAGTGACCGACCGAGCACAAATTTGGCGCACTACGACCACTTCTAGCGAAACCTGTTGCAGGGCGACCGACCGTTGGTCGTCGTGCACCGAATTTGCCTGGAAATGGTCGTAGTGCAACAAATTTGCTCAGAACCTGGCCGGAGTTCCGATTCATTCACCGGCGATGACGACTAGCTCGCCTTGGGCAGTGGTGGCGAAAACGGCTCCAGGCACGACGACGATCTCGCCTCTGATCGCGGCCCCGGTCGAGAATCGCCAAGCTTCCCGGCCGGTGGCGGCGTCCGCCGCCAGCACCAGTCCGTCCTGGGTGCCGATGTATATCAAACCATCGGCCAAGACCGGGGCCGTGGTGATGAGGTTGTCGGTCGAGAAGACGCTCTTCCAGGGTGAGGGAAGCTCAGTGGGATCGGTCCAGAGTGACGGATCGAGAGCGAGAGCGATCAAGTTGCGCTCCTCGATCATGTACATCGTTTCGGCGGTCATGGCGGGACCAAGTCGCACTGAGGTCGAACTCGGATAGAAGGCGGAGTAGCCGTCGCTCGGCACCCCGCAGGAGCTTTCACCGTATACGTGAATGCCCGGCGGCGACTCGAGACCGACGAAGACGGCGTCGCCTGTCACGACCGGACTGGCGACGGTGCTACCGGTCAAAGTTACGGGGTTCTCGCACAAAGGGGTCCCAGTCGCCGCATCGATCAAATAGAGATATCCGTTGCGAGCAACCGCATAGATCACACCGCCGGACTCAGCCGGTCCGGAGGTGAAGCTCTCGCCACCAGTATCGAACCTCCAGATCTCCCGCCCGCTCGTCAGTTCCAATGCATGCAGAAGCCCTTCGGTGGTGGCAAATACAACCTTGTCTTCTGTGATCAAGGGAGCCCCTGGAGCGCGACCAATCGGACTTTGCCAGATCGCCGGGCCACTTCTCAGGCCGTCGTACCCAAACGCAACACCATCGGCTGTAGAGAAGGTGAGAATCAAAGCCGACTGTTCGCCCGCGCCTCCGCTCGGTTGCCCGACCGCTAGGTCAGAGGTGATTGGGGCATCGGAGAGAACCCTCATGTTCAGCAGACCTGTCTGCATCTCCAGGCCATACACGATGTCTTCGTCGGTGCCGAAGTAAACGTACGCGCCATAGGAAATAGCCGAGGTGACGATGCTCCCACCAGGGGCTTGACGCCAGTAGAAGCCCGAGACCTCCCGGAAGCCTCCGGTTGAAACTCCGGAGCGGCTTGTCCCCCCCCGGACTGGGTAGATGCCGTTGAGTCTGGTGTCGGGGGGCGGAACGACGGTGTCCTCGATCGCCGCAACGAACGTGGTTGGCGCCTGGGAAGTTGCCGTGGTGATCGTCGGAGTGCTGGGCGGCGCCAGGAGGTTGATCGTGACCGCGGCCGAACCCACTGCGAGGACAGCGACGGCCAGGGCTCCCGCCGCCAATTGCCAAGCGGGACGTCGTCGTTGGCGGCGTCGATGATGGAGGCCGGCCGCCCGCCTTTGCGCCGGGCTCAGTACCAGGTCGCCTGAAAGACCCGCAGCCTCCATCGCCTGGTCGATCCTGGAAAGCAGCAAATCGTCGTCTTGGTCCTCGGTCGTTGAGAGAGCAATGGCGGAAGCGACGGCAGGATTGGACATCACTGCGGGCGCCCAGCCGGCTGGAAGGCTGCGCAGCCGGGCCGCCACCGATCTGGCGATTGGATCACTCCACAACCTGCCGGCTTCGATGGCTTTTGCGGCCTGAACGAAATTCCCGAGCTGCATGGCCAGTGCGACCGCGTCGCCGGCGAGATCTGTGTCGCGATCTCGCGTTGCGCGGGCGATCATCAAATCCGTCGCTGCTCCCAACCAGCCGCTTTGGAGAAGTTGATCGGTGAGGTCAGCCGCCCGGTCGCGGTTCCAGACTTCGGCGAGTTGGAGTTGGAAGGCTTCGATACGGCTTCGCCAGCGAAGACCGTCTCCTCCCAAAGGTGTAGCCGCCAGGGCGGAATCGAGTTCAACGCGGGCTTCGTCGGAGCGGTCGGCCAGCGCGAGCGCTCGAGCCTTAAGGTATCGATTGGCGTTCTCCCAAGCGGGTAGGTGGGCGAGGGCAATCTCTAGAGCACCGTCCGCGCTGGCCAGCGCATCTTCCGCCATGTCGAAAAGTAGCGCCCCTTCGGTTTCACCCATCCGCGCAATCATCGAGGCTGCTTTTGACTCGGCGCGGTCGGCGAGCTCTAGAGCTTGCGCGACTACCTCCTTGGCGCGATCGGGCCGTCCGCTGGCAAAGAGCGTTCGTGCCCAACAAGCCAGGTTGGTGGCCAGCGATGCTTCCCCCTCCAGAGAGCCGGCCTCTTCGACGAGGAACGCGAAGTCCATTTCGGCCTTGCCGACGTTGCCCTGATCGAATTCGAGCCAGCCGCGATTGAGCCGGCCGTAATAGCGCTGAACAGTCGACCCATACAGATCGAGCAGCGCCTCACCGCGCTCGAGCGCCGCATTCGCCTCAGTGGCAAAGCCGAGCCGTGACAGTTCCCGACCGTGAAAGGTCAGGAGGGAGCCGAGTTTGGCCGGCATTCCCAGAGCAGCAGCCGCGGACTCAGCCATCGCCACCCACCGCTCGGCTGCCTGCGGGTGCTGGCGGTCGTCGGCTACCGCGGCTGCAAACCCAAGAGCGTTTACCAATTCCTCGCCTGAGAGCAGGCGAACTGCGCTTTCGATTTCGCGCTCCGACTCCTCAGATCGGCCCGCCCACCGGTGGAGCATGGCCAGCTGCAGACGCAACCGACCTTCGGCCTCCCCACCTTCAATTTCGGAGGCCTCTCGAGCCTGGAGAGCAAGTTGGATGATCGCGGCCCGGTCGGAGTCTCCTCGCCGATGCCCACGATCGAGGGCTTCTTCGCTGAGGAACGACCACGCCTCCTCGGCCTTCCCTGCTTCCAAGAGGAGCCGCCCCTTTACGGTCGGGCCCGCTTCCAGGTTGTGTGCTAGTTTCTCGGCGAGAAAAGCAGCCAGGGCCGGTTTTACCTCGACGCCCTTTCCTGGAGCCAGGGTGTAACCGCCGCCTGTTTCGACGATGTCGCCACCATCCTCGAGGCGGCCGCTGATGGTTCTGACCTCGGACGGGGAAATGTCTAAGGCAAGGGCTGCCGTGTTTATCGAAACCGGCACCTTGGCGATCGTCAGCAAAGACAGCAGATCAGCGTCGGATGCCATGGCGGCAAAAGTGTGCCACAACGGGTGGAACCAGGCAGTGGCCGATGGCGCCCCCAAATTTGGCGCACACGTATCACTCCAGACGAAATCTGGCGCAGCAGTATCAGACGGTGATACCAGCGCGCCAGATTTGCTCAGAAGTGATGCTGAGCCGCCAGATTTGGTTTCGAACGGTCGCTGGGCAACGAATTACCATCTAAGGCAAGGCTACGGAAGAGAGTCCGCATGGAAGGCTGGCTGGTCGTCGGAGCCTTTATCGCCGGGATGATCGTCCTAGCGCGGTTTCTAGCTCGGCGAGACAGGCACGGGCACTGGGACAAGGAGGGATTCGGCGAGAATCGTCCCCAGCCGGGCCTTCAATTTCGCCCGCTCGAGGTGCCGCCGAAACCACCATTTGATTAGGCCAAACCGAGGGATCCGACTTCGTGCATGCCGTGATGGCGAGAATGGTCCGCGTTTCTGTCGGAGGGCTTTGATAGCCTCGGTCGGGTGGATGGAGATGGGACTGCGACCGCCCCGGTAGGGCGGGTGATCGGCACTGAAGATGCCACGCCGCTCGAGTTTTGGGTGGGCGTGGATCCGCAGCGTTTCCTTCAGTTGGACGACGTCGTCGCTCTGCAAAGGCCGCTCCCCAACGGCGAGATCGTCAGCATCTACGGCATGGTGGCCCAGGTCCGGGCCCGCTACGAGGGGGCTCGTTTCGACTCCGATGTCTTCTTGATCGAGGAGGGATTGTTGCCGGCCGAGGTGTTCGAGGCGGCTCAGGTCACCGCCACCCGTTTTGAACCGGAGATCTTTGTACCGCCCCGGCCCGGCCAAGAGGTGCACATCGCGGTCGGAGAAGAGCGCGATCGCGCCCTCTTCTTCGACCGGATGAAGGAGCGACTCCCGGTGGGCTTGGCGCGTTCGGGCGACCCCCTCTTCGTGAACCTCGAGTTCATCGACGGAAGGCGGGGCGCTCACGTCAATATCTCCGGAATCAGTGGCGTTGCTACCAAGACCACCTACGCCACTTTCCTTCTCCACTCCCTCTTCAACTCCGGGGTGCTGGGAAATCGGGCGGTCAACACCAAGGCCTTGATATTCAACGTCAAAGGGGAGGATCTGATCTTCCTCGACCATCCCAACATCGCCCTCGACGACGAGCAACGCCAGCGATACAAGGCTCTCGACCTCCCGCCGGAGGCGTTCCGCTCGTTACAGGTTTATGCGCCCCCGCGTCGCAACGCCAACGTCGCCACCCCCGATGTCGCCTCTCGCACGACCGGTGTCACCGCCTGTTTTTGGACGCTGGACGAATTCTGCGCCGACGATCTTCTGCCCTTCCTCTTCGCAGAGGCCGAGGACGATCGGGCTCAATACACGATCGTGGTTTACAACGTCATGGCTCAGCTGCGGAGGGCGACCGCCATCGGCGACGGGGGCGTGAGGATCGAGGGAACCGAGGTTCGAACCTTCCGCCAACTGGTCGACCTCATCTGCGCCAAGGTGCAAAGCGATGACGATGCTCACGAGTGGGCGGGGCCGGCCATCGGCAAGGGAACCGTCAATGCCTTCGTTCGCCGTCTGCAAGGATCGATTCGCCACGTCGAACACCTCATCCGCGCCGATCAGCCCAATCCGGCTCGAAACCGGATCCAGTTGGAGAAGCAAGTGACGGTGGTCGATCTCCACAACCTTCACGACCGCGCCAAGCGCTTTGTCGTTGGAGTAACAGTGAAGAGGGCCTTCGACGACAAAGAGCGTTCCGGTCAGACCGCCGAGATGCTCTTCCTCGTACTCGATGAGCTCAACAAGTACGCCCCGCGGGAGGGTCAAAGCCCCATCAAGGAAATCCTGCTCGATGTCGCCGAGCGTGGTCGCAGCCTGGGGGTCATCTTGATCGGCGCCCAGCAGACTGCCAGCGAGGTGGAACGACGCATCATCGCTAACTGCGCGGTGCGAGTGGTCGGTCGCCTCGACCCGGCGGAAGCTGCCCGCGAGGAGTACGGTTTTCTGCCGGCTGTTCATCGCCAGCGAGCCACGATCATCAAGCCGGGGACGATGGTCCTGTCCCAGCCCGAGCTGCCGGTGCCGCTAGTGCTTGAGTTCCCCTTCCCCGCCTGGGCCACCCGTGCCTCCGAGGCCGTCCCGACATCGAACGGGCGTGGACCCGAGGATCCGTTCGCGGGTCTGGATTAACGGGTGAAGATCCTCCATACCGGCGACTGGCACGTCGGCCGCAGCATCCGCGGTCGCTCCCGCGAGGAGGAGCATCGCCAAGTCCTTTCCGAAATTGCCTCCTTGGCCGGAGCAGAAGGCGTCGACCTGGTGGTTGTGGCTGGCGACATCTTCGACGCCGCCTCGCCGGGCCCGGCGAGCGAAGAGATCGTCTATCAAGCCCTCCTCGATCTCGCCCTGGCGGCACCGGTCGTGATGGTGGCGGGCAACCACGATCATCCCCAGCGACTAAAAGCGGTGGCCCCCCTGCTCCGCCTGGGTCGGATCACCGTCGGCACGAGCATTCGGTCCCCCGATGACGGAGGTGTTCTCCGGCTTGACGATCTCGGCGTCAAAATCGCCTTGGTTCCCTTCATAAGTAAGCGGGGAATCATCGGGGTCGAACAACTGCTGGGATTGCCTTCGGCCGAACTTCAATCCACATATGCCGACCGAGTTCGAACGATCATCGGAGCGCTCTGCGAAGGCATCAGCACCGACACAGTCAACCTTCTCGTCGGTCACCTCATGGTCGCGGGCGGCGCTGTAGGTGGTGGCGAGCGGTCCGCCCACCTCTTCGACTACGCCATCCCGGCCGCGGCCTTTCCCAGCCATCTCAGCTACGTGGCGCTGGGCCACCTCCATCGCAGCCAGCGGATGCCGTACGCCGCTCCGGTTTGGTACCCGGGCTCACCCTTGCAGCTCGACTTCGGCGAACAGGATCAGCAGAAGTCGGTGTTGCTGGTGACTGTCGAACCGGGCCTTCCGGCCGAGGTAGCCGAACACCGTCTCGAAAGCGGTCGCCGTCTGCGAACCATCCGCGGCAGCCTGGAACAACTCCGGGAGTTGAGAGACGAGGTGGGAGAGGACTTTCTCTGCGTCGAGCTGGAGGAGGCGGGGCGGGTGGGGCTGGCCGACGAGGTGCGCGAGCTATTCCCCAACGCGGTCGCGATCCGACTGCTTACCCAGGGCTCTGATCCCAACCGGCCGGTGCGGGTGGGGCGGGAGCCGACCGAGCTTTTTCGCGAGTACCTCACCTCGGTCGGGATTGAGGACCCCCGCCTCGAAGCGCTTTTCAGCGAGCTGCTGGCCGAGGCCCATGAGGTGGGCTCGTGAGACCTCTGCGGCTCCACCTGGCCGGTTTTGGCGCCTTCTCCCAACCCACCGAGCTCGACTTCACCGACGTCGAGCTCTTCGCACTCACCGGCCCCACCGGATCGGGCAAGACCACCGTGCTCGACGGGATCTGTTTTGCCCTCTACGGATCGGTTCCCCGGCACGGGAAGGGAAAGGTGGCCCCGGTGATCACCCAGGGTCAGATGGAGGCGACGGTGGGGCTCGACTTCGCAGTGGGTGATACCACCTATCGCGTCGCCCGCAGAGTACGAAAGAGCGCTCGCAGTCAGAATGCCAACACCGACGAGGCGAGTCTCGAATCAGAGGGACACACCATTGCGATCAGGGCGGACCCCGTCACTCAGGCGGTTACGACTCTCCTCGGCCTCGACTTCGATCAGTTCACCACGTGCGTGCTATTGCCACAAGGGGAGTTCGCCCGCTTCCTGCACGACAAGCCATCTCAACGCCAGGACCTTCTCACTGCTTTGTTGGATCTCGGCATCTACGAACGGGTGTCGAATCTCGCCACCGGACGCCAGAGGCTGGCCGAGGGTCGTCTGGACCAGATCGAGGCAGAGCTGAGAAGGCTGGGTGAAGTCACCACTCTTGATCTGGAAACCGCTCAAGCACGGGAAAAAGAACTGGGGGATCTTCTTCTCGATGTCGATGAGCGGCTCCCAGCGATTGAAACACTCACCGCCGCGGTTGGGAAAGCGGAAGCAAGTTTGCAACTGGCAAGCGAGCATGCGGTGCTGCTGGCGGCTCTGGAGCCGCCAGCCGGTTGGCGCGAGGTCGGATCGGAGGTGGCCGACCTCGCCGAAGCAGAGGCGGCCGCTCGCCTCGAGTTCGAAGCTGGGAGGGCCGAGCTCGACGAAGTGGTCGCGGCCGGGGCGGCGTTTCCGGCCCGTGCCGACGTGCAGGCCTGGATCCGGGCTCGAAGTGAGCTGGTTCTGGTTGAGCAGGAACGCGACACCGCCGCCGCCGCGATCGCTTCGCTCTCCGCTCAGGCGGTTGAAGCCAGGCGGCTCTTCGAAGTCGCAGTCGAAACTGATCGAGCGGCGCACCTTCGCCGGGGGCTCAAACCGGGTGATCCCTGCCCGGTGTGTGGAGAAACCATCACCCGCCTTCCCCGCGCCCGAGCGGCCGGCTACCTCGAAAAGCTCGATGCGGCCGCGAGCAAGGCGCAAGCAACCTATGACGAGCAACGTCACCGCTTGCAAGGACTCGAGCTGCGGGCGGGCGAACTCAACAAGAAATTAGAAGGAGTGGCGCCCGACCTGGATCACGTTTGGGAATCTCTCGCACAGCACGACGCCGCCCTGGCCGCCGTTCGCACCAGAGTCGGCACCGCGGTCGAGCAGCTTGCTCAGCACGAGAAAAGACTGGTGAAGCTCGCCGAACGCCGCGAACGGGTTGCCGAGGCATTTCAGGCAGCGTGGTCGCGGGCCGCTCCTCTCCAGCCGCCGTTTCCCGACGGGGGATGGCCCGAACTTCTCGCATGGCGAGACAAGCTGCGAGTCGATCTGCAGCTACAGCTCACCGAACTTGAGGCCACCCTGTCCAACGCCAAGGCGCAGCGAGACTCGGCACAACGCGACCTGGTCGAAATGGTGAGAGGGCTCGGGGTCGAGGTCGGCGCCCGCCCCATCCGTGATGTCGTCGTCGAGTCACACGTTGGCGCTCGGACCAAGCGAGAGCAGGTGGCGGCTGCCCTCGAAGATGCAGCTCGCTGCACTCAGGAACGGGAGGAAGCTGCCGCCGACAAGGAACTCGCGCGGCAGCTCACGCTGGTCTTGCGGGCGGACAAGTTTCGCAAGTGGCTTTTCGATGAGGTCTTCGCCGCCCTCGTGTCTGGAGCGAACAAATTGCTGGCAGACCTGACCCGGGGTCAGTACCAGCTAGCGATGGCTGGTCGAGATTTCGAGGTGATCGATCACCTCTCGGCCGGCAACCGCCGATCGGTCAAGACGCTTTCCGGTGGGGAGACCTTCCTCGTTTCGTTGGCTCTGGCGATAGCGCTGGCCGAGGAGGTGGCGACGTCGGCCGGGGCAATTGGTCTCGATTCTTTCTTTCTCGACGAGGGCTTTGGCACCCTCGACGCCGAATCGTTGGAAGTCGTGGCGGGGGTGATCGCCGACCTGGGCGCGCAAGGCAAGCTGGTTGGAATCGTCACCCATGTCGCCGAGCTAGCCGAGCAAATGCCGGTTCGCTACGAGATCCGAAAGGGCGCCCAAGGCGCCTCGGTCGGGGTCGCTACGGGATGAGATTCTCAGTTCAGCCGTGGGCTCCCGAATATGGATCGAGCTCCAGCGCCGAGCTCGATGAACAACTCAAAGTCGAAGTGGATGTAGAGGTCAAGGCTGCCGAATGGAAGCCCCTGCTCGTGAACGCGGAACCGGCACCAGAGGTTCTATTCGTGGACGGAGTGAGGCGAATCGACGCCAACCTCTGGGTAGAGGACCCCGACGCCGTACCCACCCTGGCTCTGGCTGCGAGCTACGCGGCGGGAGCAGTTTTGACCAATCACCGGGCCACGGTCGTCGCAGAAGAGGTGCGACGAGGAATCTTCTCATCGGCAACCAATGCCGAGTCGATCAGCACGCGCCATGCCACGTACGAGGTTCATCTCACCTCGGGCGTGACGTCGGAGGAACTCTGGCTCGGCCCGCAAAACCAGATGGCGGTGCTCGAGGGGCAGATGGCGGTCCAGTTCGCCGACGTCCCGCTCCTCGTCGTCGACGGACCTCTTTCGCACCACCGCACGCTTTCAGAGGCGGTGGGATACATCAAGACCCAACACGTCCACTATTTGCCGCCCAATTTGCGATCGGTGCTTACACAGCTTCGACCCGGTGACCGGACGCCGCTCTTCCTCGTCGCCTCCGGTTCTCGGCAGTGGCATCGGTTCTCGTGGTACTTGCGCCTACCGATGACCGGAGCGGGCCCGATGGACGGGATCGTTCGTGCGGAAGTGAGCGCCGACCGAGATGTGGCGACGGCTCGACGGCAGGCTGATCTCATGGCCGCCACAGTCTGCCGTTATGCCAGCGAGGGCCACAAGGATCCGCGGGCGCCACAAAACCTTTATCCAGTGGGAGGGTTGGAAAGGCGCTTGCGCAGGTTGCTGGGGGATCCCGAACTGCTTTATCGTTCGCTGCGACAAGCCGCGGCGATGGTTACCGTTCCCTGATGACCACCTTTGCTACTCCCACCGAAATGGATACGGCAGTCGGAAGTCATCTCGGCTATTCCGATTGGCTTGAGATCACCCAGGAGCGAATCAATCTCTTCGCCGATGCCACGAGCGATCACCAGTGGATCCACGTCGATCCCGAGAGGGCCAAGACTGGTCCTTTCGGCACCACGGTCGCTCATGGGTATCTGACGCTTGCCTTGGCAGTGCCATTCGTTGAACAGATCCTCAAGGTGGAGGGATCGTTGATGGGGATCAACTACGGCGCCAACAAGGTTCGTTTCATCACGCCGGTGCCAGTCGGTTGCAGGCTGCGGGCGGGAGCGGTCCTGGCCGAGGTCGAAGATTTTGGTGGCGGCCGGCAGGTGACACTCGATCTCACCTTCGAGATCGAAGACACCGAAAAACCCGCCTGTGTTGCCCAGGTGGTCTACCGCTTCTACGGCTGATTGCGAACCGTTCCACATTGGTGCGGCCCCGGGCTGGCTTGAGCTGCGGTTAGCGCTCCGAGCGCGCTCCCCGCGACATCAAGGTGAGGACCGCCTCGCGGGGGTGGTGGCCCTCATACAGCACCCGCCCCACCTGATCAGCGATGGGCATCTCCACACCCGCCTTTTCGGCCAACTGCAAGACCGCCCGGGTGGTCTTCACTCCCTCGGCCACCATGTTCATCTCCCCGATGATCTCGGAGATCGTTCGTCCCTGAGCGAGGCCATACCCGACCTGGTAGTTCCGGCTCTTCGAGGAAGTGCAAGTGGCGATGAGATCACCCATCCCGGCCAACCCAGCGAACGTGGCCGGAGCCCCGCCGAGAGCGACGCCGAGACGGGTCAGTTCGGCGAGAGCCCGCGTAATCAACGCCGCCCGGGTGTTGTCGCCGAAGCCGAGCCCATTCGACATCCCGGCTGCGATGGCCATCACGTTCTTCAGGCTTCCGGCCAGCTCGCATCCCACCACGTCGTCATTGGTGTAGACCCGGAACGTGGGACCCATGAAAACCGATTGGACCCTGGCGGCGGTCTCGATCTCTGTCATGGCTATAACCGAGGCGGTCGGATTCCCGGCCATCACTTCGGAGGCCAGGTTGGGGCCGGTCAAGACTCCAATCACCTCGTTTCGGTGATCGGGTCGAACCGCAGTGATCACCTCGGTCATACGCCGGAGGGTGTCGACCTCGATCCCTTTGGTTAACGAAACGAGCGGAACGTCGTTGGGAAGCGAGAGGTTGCGAAGCACCTCACCAAACCCATGCGAGGGCACACCGATCATGACGACGTCGGCTCCCGCCGCAGCTTCCTCCAAGTCCGACGTGGCCGATATCCCGTAGGGAAGACGGTGGCCGGGTAGATAGTCGGGGTTCTCCGATAGCGAGTTGATCAGGGCTGCAAGCTCGGGCCGCCGCGCCCAGATTCTTGTCGGATGTTGGCGGGCGGCGAGGGCGGCGACTGCAGTGCCCCAGGATCCAGCGCCGATGACTGCAATTCGATCCATCGAGGGCAAGGTAACAATGGACCTCATGCCAAGGCTTGGAATCGTCGGCTTTCCAAATGTCGGAAAGACAACCCTCTTCAATGCAGTCACCGGCTTCTCGGCGCCCACCGGTGCCCATCCCTACAGCACCTTGGAGCCCAAGCTGGGGGTGGCCAGAGTCCCCGACGAGCGATTGGAGCGAGCAGCGATTTTGGAGGGCTCGGCCAAGCTGACCCACGCCACCTTGGAGTTGCTCGACCTGCCCCCGGTGATGCCGGGCTCGGCGGGGGGCCTGTTTCTGGGACAGCTCCGGGAGATGGAGGCACTGATCGTCGTTCTGCGCGCTTTCGGAGACCCAGTCGTGTCCGACGAGGGATTCGGTAACAACCCGGTCGGCCAAGCCGAAGAACTTCTCTTGGAGCTAGCGGTCGCAGATCATGAGGTCTTTGCCAAGAAGGCCCAAAGGGCGGCGAACCAAGCGACAGCCGATGCGCGCCTTCAGGCGCTGGCGACAGTAATTGGCGAGGCCGCGATCCACCTCGGACGGGGAGAGCAACTCCGAGCAGGATCATGGTCGGACACAGCGCGTGAGTCCTTCCGCGACCTGGCGCCGCTCACCGCAAAGCCCGCGATCTGGGTCGTCAATGTCGATGAGTCCGAGCCTGATGCCGAAGGTTTGGTCGACAAGGTGCAGGCCGTTGTCCCGGAGGACGATGTGGTGCTCGCTCTGAGTGCACGGATCGAAGAAGAGGGTTCGAGGCTCAGCGCCGTTGAGCGGGCCGAGCTCTTCGAGGGCTTGGGACTGGGGGAGGGTGCGCTGGCCAAGATGGTGCGGGCTGCCTTTCAAAGCCTGGGTCTGGTCTCGTTCTATACCTTGGCCCCCAAGGAGGCTCGGGCGTGGACAGTGCGGCTGAACGCTCCGGCATCGGAGGTGGCTGGGAAAATCCATTCCGATCTGGAGCGCGGGTTCATCAGAGCCGAGGTGGCCGGGATTGATGAGGTCATCGCCGCCGGGGGCTGGGACAGGGCCAAAGCTTCGGGGAAGGTGCGCACCGAGGGAAAGGACTACCAGGTCGCTCCCGGGGATGTTCTCGTGGTCCGTTTCTCGATCTAGCCCGAAATGATTGGGTTGCGCGCGTCATTCGCGCTTTTTGGACTTTTACCTGTGGATAAGAAATCCGGGGGACGATTGCTTCTGGAGGGGGTGTCTAGATATCATCGACCGGGACCGTCAGGTGGCCCCACACCTGCGGTTCCCCAACCCCACGACAGGGTCGGGCGGGACACCCCTGGCGCCCGCGCCGATGGATTCCCTGTCGGCTCTTCGAAAGAAGAGCAGGCGGGGCTCCGGTTTCCCCCTTACCGGAGCCCCGCTCTGTTTCTGCCCTGAGGTTCGCCCATTCCCCACCGCTTTCGGTCAGAAACCTCCGAAGGGCTCAAGCGTTCGCTGGTACTATCTGCTTGCTGTCAAAACCGAACGGGAGAGACTTCCTGATCAAGTGATTTGGGGGTCGCCGAAGGGGCAACTGCATCCCCGCAATCTCTCAGGCCTAAGGACCGTTCGGCGAGGCGAGGCTGAAGGCAAAAGGCTGACAGTCGGGGAGCGAAGGGACGACCTGATGGAAGTTCTGACCGAATTCTCCCGCCGTCATCTGGGACCGCGACCCGCTGACTTAGCCAAGATGCTGGCCGAGATCGGTGCTGGGTCGATAGACGAGCTCATCGCCCAGACCGTTCCCGGGCCTATTCGGATTGCAGAAGAACTCCATCTTCCCTCGTCTCTGACGGAGCCCGAGGCACTGGCGGAGATGCGGAGACTGGCCGAATCGAATCAGACCTTCACACCGATGATCGGCCTCGGTTACTACGACACCTACACCCCCTCGGTGATCCTTCGCAACGTCTTGGAAAACCCGGCTTGGTACACCGCCTACACCCCTTACCAACCCGAGATCTCCCAGGGGCGACTCGAGGTGCTGCTCACATTCCAGACGATGGTCAGCGACCTCACGGGTCTCGAAGTCGCCAACTCCTCCTTGCTCGATGAGGGCACAGCTGCCGCGGAAGCGATGACGATGTGCCGGCGGCTGGCCAAGGGAGATCGCAACGTGTTCTGGATCGATCGCGACTGTCATCCGCAGACAATCGCAGTTGTGGCGACGAGGGCCGAGCCGATCGGAATCGAGCTGCAAATAGCCGACCCCGCCGAGTTCGAGTTCGAGGATGCCTTCGGGGCCTTGATCGCCTATCCGGGATCGTCGGGGGCGCTCAGAGAACATCGGTCAGTCATCGAGGCGGCTCACGCAGCCGATTCCCTGGTAGCGGTTGTGACCGACCTTCTCGCTCTCACGATCCTCACTCCTCCCGGGGAGTTCGGAGCCGACATCGCCGTTGGGTCGTCGCAGCGGTTCGGGGTTCCCCTGGGCTTTGGCGGGCCCCACGCGGCCTTCATCGCCACTCGTCAGTCGATGGTCCGCGCTCTCCCCGGACGGCTGGTGGGGGTATCCAAAGACCGTGCCGGCCGCACCGCGTTTCGCCTGGCGTTGCAAACCCGCGAGCAACACATTCGTCGCGAGAAGGCAACTTCCAACGTTTGCACCGCCCAGGTGCTGTTGGCGGTCATGGCTGCGCTATATGCCTGCTGGCACGGACCAGAGGGGTTGGTGGCGATCGCTCGCCGGGTCAACCAATTGGCTGGCCGCATGGCAGCCTCTCTTGCGAGGGCCAAGATCGCAATCGAGAACGAAACCTGGTTCGACACGCTGACTGTTTCGGCTCCTGGTAGGGCGCAGCAAATGCTCGAGGCTGCGCGCTCACGCCAGATCAATATTCGGCCCCTCGACGAAGACCGCTTTGGCATTTCCTTCGATGAGACCACGACGGAGGAGCACCTGCAGCTTCTGGCCGATGCCTGGGGGATCGCTCTTACGGAAGAGACGCTAGAGGGCGTTTCACCTACGTTGGCCCGTCAAGGTGAGTTCCTCACCCACGAGGTTTTTTCGCGCTACCGCTCCGAGCATGAGATGTTGCGTTACCTCCGACGGCTGGCCGACAAAGACCTGGCTCTGGATCGAACGATGATTCCCCTGGGGTCGTGCACGATGAAGTTGAACGCCGCGACGGAGATGACCCCACTCAGCTTCGAGGGCTTTGCTCGCATGCATCCGTTTGCGCCTCCAGAGCAGACTTCGGGATACCGCGAACTGATAGACGCCCTGGCCGGCTATCTCGAAGCGATCACCGGGTACGACCGCGTTTCGCTACAGCCGAACGCCGGTTCGCAGGGCGAGTTGGCTGGGCTACTGGCGATCCGGGCCTATCACCATTCCCGCGGTGAAACGGACCGCAACCTATGTCTGATTCCCTCGTCGGCCCACGGCACCAACGCCGCCTCGGCGGTTATGGCGGGGATGGACGTGATAGTTGTTGCCTGCGACGACGACGGCAACGTCGACCTTGCCGACCTGGAAGCCAAGTGCGCTGCGCACGCGGATCGGTTGTCGGCGGTGATGGTGACCTATCCCTCGACGCACGGAGTTTTCGAAGAAGGTATCCGGGGTCTATGCGAAACAGTGCATCGCCATGGTGGCCAGGTGTACGTCGACGGCGCCAATCTCAATGCCATGGTCGGACTCGCTCAGCCCGCACGGTTTGGTGCCGACGTTTCGCATCTCAATCTGCACAAGACCTTCACGATTCCCCACGGAGGCGGCGGACCAGGAGTGGGCCCGATCGGGGTTCGGTCTCATCTCGCGCCTTTCCTCCCCAATCATCCCCTGACCCCCGGGGCCGGTCCTGAGTCAGGGATCGGCGCCATCTCCTCGGCTCCTTGGGGGTCGGCCGGGATCCTTCCTATTCCCTACGCCTACATCCGCATGATGGGCGCGGCCGGGCTGCGGCGAGCCTCAGAGGTGGCAATCGTCGCCGCCAATTACCTGGCCACGCGCCTCCAAAGCCATTTCCCAATCCTCTATCGAGGTGCGTTGGGGCGAGTAGCGCATGAATGCATCCTCGACCTACGCCCGCTGACCCGGACGACGGGGATCACCGCCGAGGACGTTGCCAAGCGCCTGGCCGATTACGGGTTTCATGCCCCCACCCTCAGCTTCCCGGTGCCGGGCACTCTCATGGTGGAACCGACGGAGAGCGAATCGCTCGAGGAACTCGACCGTTTCTGCGACGCCATGATTGGCATTCGGGAGGAGATCTCCCGGGTGGAAGGCGGTGAATGGTGCGAGGAGGAGAGCCCCCTGCGGTGGGCACCCCACCCTGCTGCTGACGTCGCTACCGACAGTTGGGACCGGGCTTACTCGCGGGATCTGGCGGCATTTCCGACCGAGAGATTGCGCCTCAATAAGTATTGGCCGCCGGTTTCGCGGATTGACGGGGCTGGCGGTGACCGTAACCTGATCTGCGCCTGTCCTCCGCTTGAGGATTACGCCCCGTAGGCGGGGACAATCTGCCCTTGACGGCTTTAGTCGAGGGTGAGATCGTGTTTCGGCTCAAGAATCGATTTCGCGGGCCGAGTTAGAGGTTCATTTGCAATTCAAAGGATCCCTGCGTTCCCCCGGTGATCGCGGTCCGGGTATAAGAGTCTCGCTGGTGGTAGACGACTACCACCTTGAGATTCTGCGCGGCACCGACATGATGGGACGCTGGTACCTGGCCGACGTGGAGGTAAAGCGCGAGATCGCCGAGCGATTCACACTGTTCCTGGGCGACGACGAGATGGAGTTCCTGGCCGATGATGCGCTCGTGTTCGCCTATGAGGGCGTCACCCGCATGCAGCAGGGGTGGGTGGACGCCAAGAAACGGAAGCGACGGCATCGTCGCGCCGCCGCCGATGCTGCCCGGCGGAAGGATGAGGCTCCGCTCGAACCCGAGCCCGTTCCGGGTCGCGCCCACGAACCGACCCGCCTCCAACCGGAGAAGCAGAAGAAGGTTCCCACGTCCGACCTCGCCAAAAAGCTCGCCGCCATCGCCTTGGCCGAGGCCGCGGCCAGTGGGGAAGAGAAGCGTCGCTTTACCTGGGCGGAGGCAGAGGCGTTGGAACTTGTGCCCGCGGCCGGACAGCCCGCCAAGGTCGAGGAGCCACCGGCACCAGTCAAGAAGGCGCGCAAACGGCCAACACAGCCAAAACCGCCGCCCGTCGAGCCTCTCGTCACCGAGCCCCCCGTGATAGAGGCACCAGTGTTCCAGCCGCCAGTTGTCGAGCCGCCGGCGTTGCAATCGCCAACCACCAAAGCCCCCGCCGCCGCGGCGCCAACCTATGAGATTCCCGTGATCGAGGCCGTGCCGCCAGAGGCGGCCGTCAAAGAACCTCCCAAACGCAAGCGTCCTGCGAAGCCCGCCGTCGAGGAACTGGCTATCGAAAGTTCGGCGATCGACGAATTGTCGGAGCCAGACTCTCCAGAGTCATCTTGGCCGGAGCCATCTTGGATCGCTCCTCCACCGGCTCGGCGGGTGACGGTTGACCTTTCCGTCGAGGAGCCAGTAGTGACCGAGACTCCAATCAGAGTCGAAGAGCCTCCGGCGGTTGCGTCCTCCGAGCCCCCACCACCAGAAGGTCGCCTCGACGAGGATTCCGGCGACGAGCTCACCAAACGCCGCCAGCGGCGCAAGAGCCGTCGCGACTCAGGCGAAACGACCGAAACGGGGGATCAGCCAGGTGACGAGCAAGCCGCTCCCCAGGTCACCGATATCGATGCAGCCCGGGGAAAGCTCAAAGAAGCAAAAGGATCGGGCCATCACCCCGCCGAGACCAACGTGGGTCTCCTCGCCAAACTCCGACGTCCGCCCAAGGCCGATCAGGAGCACGTTCACACCTATCAAGAGTCACGATCGTCCGGTGGTCTCACGCGGCGGGTTTGCCTCGAGTGCAACCACGTCTCCATCACCTCTGACGACTGAGGGTTCCTAAAACAACGAAAACCCCGGATCGCCTTGGAGGGATCCGGGGTTTTCGTACTTGTCGGCTATCGCTTCTTGGCGGTCTTCCGAGCTGTGCTCTTGCGTGCGGTCTTCTTGGCAGGTGCCCTCTTCGCCGCAGCCTTGCGGGCTGGAGCCTTCTTGGCGGTTGCCTTCTTCGTGGTCTTCTTTGCTGCCGACTTCTTGGCAGGTGCCCTCTTGGCCGCAGCCTTCTTGCGAGCCGGGGCTTTCTTGGTTGCCATCTGTCCTCCTTCGAGCGCACCAGTGCGTGCGCGTACGCGTTACGAATGAATTCAATACAAATCGATGCAACCCTGTCGATATTTAGTTAAGGATGTTAATCAACTTGAGGCAGCAGCCTGCTCCACCATCGCCTGCAGATAGTTCATCGCTTCCTTGTATGTGACGCCGTCGATCGCCTCGGAATACGTCAACACTCGTTGCGTCCAGAGTCGGAACGCAATCTCTTGCCAATCGGGAGAGCCAGGGTCAAAGCCGTCCAGCAGAACCCGTAATACTGTCAACCATCCGGTGGTGTCGAGATCGGCAGCCGGAGTGCCGAAGTGTCGACGCAGAAGCTCCGACTGTTCTGTAGACCAAGATCGGAGCAAGAGCTCGCGAGTGGCGTCGATGTCGTAGGCGATCTTCTTTGTCACCGCGGGTGCAGCATCGAAGGTTCCATCTGTGGCATGTCGAATAGCGACCGGAGGGCTCGCTGCGCGGAGCCGCTGCAAGGTATAGAGACATTCGAGGAGCATGGTCCGCAGGTCCGCGAGGCTGCCGTAGAGCCCATGATCCTTTCCCTCGGCCGCGAAGCTTTCGAAGATCGAGAGGCCATGGGCCACCGAGCGGTGGGTGAGAGCAGTGTCGATTCCCCAGTCACTTTGGGAAACAATGACAGGATCGGCGCCAAGCATCGCCGCCGCCTCTCTCGCGAAGGCGACCTCACCAGACATCGGCTGTTGGATCCACGGCAGGACCGAGTCCGGCCAAAGGAGGCCAAAACCGGGCCTGGTGATCATCGCGGTGATCATTCCGTCGGTGGGGGAGCGGGGATAGAAATGCCGAACGGCGTCGTAGCCGCCATCCAGGGCCAGCTCGGCCCGCTCGACCCAACCGCCGTCGAAGGTTTTTATGTCGGCGTCGAAGAAGTGCAGGCGCCGGTAGTCGGTTTCTTCGAGGAAGAAGCGAAGGCCGGTATTGATGGCGTCGCCCTTGCCCGGTCGCAGGACCCCAATCCGTCGCTGACCTATCAGGCTGATGCGGGGCGAGCTTCCGACCCGGTCGGACACGGCGGCGTTGACGCTTTGATCGTCGCCGTGAATCCCCAGCACGCGCCCGACAGCCGGATGCGAGAGCGCCTCCGTCAAGGTTCGTGCGACGAGGTCTGGTGGCTCCGACAGGAACGGAACGGCTACGAGCGACTGAGCCGAAGCCGAAGACACGCTGCGATACCCTAACTTCGATGTCGTCGCTCATCCCGGTCGTCCTCTCGGGCGGATCGGGGACTCGCCTCTGGCCCCTCTCCCGCCGGCAGCGGCCTAAGCAGTTTCAGAAGGTGATTGGCCGAAGCACCATGCTCGCCCAGACCCTCGATCGCCTATCCCACCTCGAGGCCAACACTTTGATCCTGGCGAACATTGCCCAGGTTCCCTATCTCCAAGAGGAGTTGGGCGCCAAGCCATCTGTAAAGATCGTCGCCGAGCCGGTGGCGCGCAACACGGCCCCTGCGATCGCCGCCGCGGCCCTCTTGGCGGAACCAGAGGACCTCCTGGTCGTGATGCCGGCCGACCACCACATCAATCGACCGGCGGCCTTTGTGGAATCCCTGGAACGCGCCATCTCCGCCGCTACGACAGGTCATCTCGCCACCTTCGGCGTGGTCCCGACCAAGCCCGAAACCGGCTATGGCTATATCGTTCCTCAATCCGAAGGCCCGGGTTCGGCACTTTTCATCGATCGCTTTGTCGAAAAGCCTGCCCATGAGGAAGCCGCCGCTCTGATCGAGGCGGGGGCGTTATGGAACAGCGGCATGTTCGTATTCCCAGTTGGGATCCTGCTCGAAGAAATCGATCGCCTCGTACCCGATGTTCTGGCGGCCGTGCGAGCGGCGGTGGATTCGGCGGAGGAGCGCGACTTCGGATCCCAGCTCGGTCCCGAGTTTGCCGCGGCTCCGGCCATCTCGATCGACAAGGCGGTGATGGAGCACACAGCGCGGGCGGTAGTGGTGCCTCTGGCAGCCGAGTGGAATGACATCGGTTCGTGGGAAACCCTTTGGGAGCTGGGCGACAAAGATGGGGACGAGAACGTAATCATCGGTTCTGCTGTCGCTGTCGACTCGCGGCGAAGCTACATCCGCTCCGACGGGCCGCTGGTCGCAGTAGCCGGCGTCGACGACCTGGTGGTGGTTGCAACCCCGGATGCGGTCCTGGTGACGCGCCGCCGGGCCGCGCAGGATGTCAAAAAGTTGGTCGAGCGGCTGGGCGAGGACTACCTCTGATCCCCCACGGACGGTGAGAAATCTTCTCCTTCTTTCGCCGGCCGTCCTGTTGGTGATGAGCTGTGTCGGTCGTCCGTCAGCCGATGCCCCTGGAGCAGAGATTTACGAGCAGGTTTGCTCGAATTGCCACGCAGCCGATCTGAGCGGCGGCATCGGGCCTGCCCTCGACGCCGCTTCGAACGCCTCTACCCAGGATGATGCTTTCCTTGAGCTCACCATTACCCGCGGGCGGGGCCGGATGCCATCGTTCTCGAGCACATTGAGTGAGGAGCAAATCGAGAGAGTCATCGCCTTCATCCGGGACCAGCAAGGATGACATCCGTGCTCGAATCGCTCGAGCTCTTTCCGGTGTCGTTGCCGTTGCGTCATCGCTTTCGGCGGGTCGTGAGCCGAGAAGCGATCTTGATCAGAGGTCCGGCAGGATGGGGTGAGTTTTCTCCCTTTCCTGACTATCCGCCCGAAGTCACCACCAGATGGCTGGCGTCGGCTCTCGAGGGCGCCTGCACCGTTTGGCCGACTCCGAGAAGAAGCGAAGTCCCTGTGAACGTCACAGTTCCCGCAGTCGATCCCGAGGTCGCCCGCCACATCGTCCTTACCTCAGGATGTCGAACCGCCAAGGTAAAAGTGGCCGAGCCCGGTCAGCGTCCCGAAGACGACTTGGCCCGGGTCGAGGCCGTTCGAGAGGCGATAGGCCCTGAGGGAAAAGTGCGGATCGACGTCAATGCCGCCTGGACACTCGACGAGGCCACGGATCGCTTGCATGAACTGGCGGCCTTTGATCTCGAATACGCCGAACAGCCGGTGCGAACGATCGAGGAGATGGTCGAGCTTCGCCGCCGTGTTCCTGTGCGGATCGCGGCCGATGAAGCTGTGCGGATGGCCGCCGATCCCCTCGAGGTGGCCGAGCGGGGAGCGGCGGACGTCATCGTGCTGAAGGTTCAGCCCCTCGGGGGAGTGGCAAGGGCACTTGACCTGGCGGCCAGGGCTGGCCTGCCCACGGTCGTCTCCTCAGCTCTCGAAACTTCGGTCGGCATCGCCGCTGGGGTTGCTGCGGCCGCCGCGCTACCGACCCTCGATTACGCATGCGGTCTGGGCACAGTCTCTCTCTTCTACGACGATGTGGTGGCCGATCCCCTTCTTCCTGTCGACGGCTTTTTGACCACCCGGCGACCTGAGCCTGAGCCCGAGCTCCTGGAAAAGCATGCCGCCACTGGCGATGTCGCCGCCCTGATGCTGCGAAGGCTGCGCTGGGCAGCCGAGGTGCTGGCATGAGCTCGACGGCCCCCAATCCGTCGGTGGCCATGGCCAGGGTGTTCCTCGACGAGTTCATGCGCAACGACATCGATGCCGTGGTTCTGGCCCCCGGATCGCGCTCGGGGGCGCTAGCCATGGCTGCGGCCGAGCAAGGTCGGATTCGACTACACGTAGCCCTTGATGAGAGGTCGGCGGGCTTCTGGGCCGTTGGCTATGCCAAGCTCAAAATGTCGCCGGCAGTTGTGCTGACAACTTCTGGAACAGCCGTGGCCAACCTGTTTCCGGCGGTCATCGAAGCCGATCGGTCCGACACGCCGCTGGTCATCTTGACCGCCGATCGGCCTTCTGAGTTTCGCCAGAGCGGCGCCAACCAGACGATCGATCAGACGAAGATCTTCGGTGAGCGGGTCCGATTCTTTGCTGATGTCCCAGCGGCTTCCGACTTCCGAGGCGAGCCGGGGGCGTGGCGTTCACTCGTGTGTCAGGCTCTGGCGGCGGCGCGATCCGGTCCGGTTCATCTCAACCTTGCATTCCGCGAACCCCTCGTCCCGGCGTCCGACGACGGCCGCGCTGTCGCCGATCCCTATCGAGGCGACCTTTCCGGCCGACCCGGAGGAGTGGCGTGGACTCGAACGTCTCCCCAGCCGAATAGTCGCTCTGCGCTTCGAGTCAGCGGCCGCACCTTGGTCGTGGCCGGTCCCGGTGCCGATCTCAAGCTGGTCTACGAGGCCATTGGCGCCGGGCTGGTCGTGGTGGCCGAGGGACACAGCAGTGCGAGGGTGCCCGGAACCATCAGCACTGCCCATCATCTGCTCGGATCGACAACGGTCGCCAAGGCCCTCACTCCGGACCGGACGGTGGTCCTGGGAGCGGCCGGGCTTTCCCGTCCTTTACTCAACCTGCTGGCGGGAGTCGAGACCACGATGGTTGGAAAAAGTTGGTTTGATCCTGGCCGCCGGGCGGTGGAGGTGGCTGAGATCGATGGATGGGAACTGGCCGCAGCCGACGAGCCCTGGGTGGCCTCGTGGCATCGGGCGGAGGCCACCGCTCGCCAAGCGATCGACGGGGTTTTAGACAGCTTCGAGGAGACCACCGAGCCGCGCACGGCCCGCGACGTGGTGGCGGCGGTTCCCGATGGGGGCGTGCTGGCGGTGGCTTCATCGATGCCGGTTCGGGACGTCGATTGGTTTTCCGCTCCACGATCCGGTCTGGCCTTCGTCAGCAATCGAGGGGCATCGGGCATCGACGGTTTCATCTCGCTCGCCGCGGGCGCAGCCGCGGCCAACGAGGAGCACGGCGACCGACCGATGGTGGGGTTGGTGGGTGACCTCTCCTTTGTTCACGATACCAATGGCCTGCTAACCAAACCCACCCCTGATCTGGTTCTGGTCCTGGTCAACAACCGTGGCGGCGGCATCTTCTCCTTCCTGCCGCAAGCCGACTATCCCGAGCATTTCGAGCGCATCTTCGGCACTCCCAGCGGAGTCGACTTCGCCGGCCTCACCAGAGCCCTGGGAGGCTCGCACTGGTTGATCGAGCATCCGGAGGAGCTGACGAAATCGATTGGAGAGGCCCTTTCCGCTGGAGGCATCGGAGTAATCGAGGTGCGCACCGATCGGGTCCGCAACGTCGCTGTGCACCGAGAAGTGACCGAGGCGGTGACGGCGGCAGTCGAGTCTCTATTCGAGGGCTGAGAGCACTTTCTGAAACCCTGGGTTTTTGCCGTCGTTCAGCGACGGTTGCAGCCCACAGAAAGACCGAGGCGGTGACGGCGGCGACGCTCTATTCGAGCGCTGAGAGCATCGCTGCCAATTTGAGACGGGTCTCTTCCAGCTCGTCTTCTGGCACCGAGCCGGTAACGATCCCGTTGCCCGCGAACAGCCGCGCCCGAGCGCCGCTTAGCTCAGCGCAGCGCAAGGCGATCGCGAACTCGCCGTCACCGTTTGATCGGAAATAGCCAACCGGTCCGGAATATCGATTGCGATCCATGCTCTCCAGAGAGGCGATGACCTCGAGCGCAGCCGCGGTCGGTACCCCTCCCACGGCCGGCGTGGGATGGAGGGCCTGGACCAGGTCAAGGACATGAGTGTCGTAGTCGAGGTGGCCGACAAAAGGTGTCGCCAGATGCTGGACGTTGACAAGGCGCATTAGCTCGGGCTCTATGGGAGCTGACAAGTCGGAGCTGAACCCTGAGAGGACATCGTGAACCGAGTCGGCCGCGAGCCGGTGTTCGACTCTGGTCTTGTCCGAAGTAGCGAGTTGCTTGGCCAGGAGCTGATCCGCCTCCGGGCTGTCCCCGCGAGCGGCGGTGCCGGCGAGAGTGACGGCTGAGATCGCATTTCCTTGCTTTCTCATCAAGAGCTCGGGGGAAGCGCCCACGAGACCTTCGATGAGGAAGAGGAAACATTCCGGGAAGCGGTCTCCGAGCCTTCGCAAAACGCGGTAGGGGTCGAAAGGTTCTTTCGACCAAAGGGCATGATCACGAGCGAGCACCACCTTTTTTACCGCCTGCGTCTCGATCAGTCCGATCACGGCGCCGACGGCTTCCAACCAGAGATGATCGGGCAGCGATGAGCCGGCGAACCGTGGGCGGTCGTGCCGGTCGGGAGTTGGCGGCGGACGAGAGAGCTCTTTGCCTGGTCCGATCGTTTTCGTGACGCCGGAGACAACTTCGACCAATGTCTCGGCGATGACCAGAACGGATTGAGCCGACCTCTCGTCAAAGGAGAAGCTGGCAAAGACCACTGGATAGTCAGCTGCGATCGCTTCGGCCCGCCCGAATCGTTGGGGACCGACTCCGGGGTCGGCGACCGTTTTTCCCCCGAACCCGGCCAGCGTGATCAGCGGTGACGACCACCAGGTGTGGGGACGGTGGGCGAGTAGTTCCTCCGGAGTCATTGCCCCAGGCGTTGACGGGCGCCCTCGAGCAAAAGAGACCGGAAATGATGATCGACGATCCGGCCAGTGGCGGGGAGCATGACTTTGAAGGCCTCGACTAGTCGTTTGGCCGCCTCGTCGTCGCTTCCGGCGTTGGCTTCCACCGAATCCCGTACAAAGCGCACGAAGAGTTCGATGGCTTGGTCGACCACGGGTTGCATGGCGGCGTCCATCTTTCGAGCCAGGTCGAGCAGTTCCCCCAAAGGGAGACCGGCGTCGACCAAAGAGAGTCCGGCGCGGATCGGCGCGACGTCACGGGGATCAAACAGAGGCTCAGGATCTGAGCTGACGGGCTTGAGAAATCCTTCTCGAACCACCACTTCCATGAGAGTTGGCGGCATTTCAGTTTGGCGCGCTATCTCTTCGAAGGTCAGCAGTGGGGCCTTCGGTGCCAGCGCCTCCGCCAGGGCCTTATCCCAGGGATCAAGGGTCATGAGATCACGCCGAGGCTATCGAAATCGGCCACGAGGTCAGTCGCTGTGCGACTTCCCCAATCGGTCCGGGGTCGCCGGTGGCGCGAAAGCGGACCACTCCTGTGCCCCGCTGACGAGCCGTGCGCGCAATCTGGCGAGCCACGGCAGGGGCGGGATCCACGATCACCGTTTGCGCTCCAGATCGCCTCGCTATCAGCGGAGCGAGAAACGGATAGTGGGTGCAGCCCAGGACCAATGTGTCTGCTCCCTTCCGAAGAACGGGATCAAGGTGACGCGAGACCAGTCTCTCGGCCTTAGGTCCCTGGATCAAGCCGGACTCCACCAGATCCGACCAACCCGAACATACGCGAGTGACAATCTCGACGCCTTCGCCGAAACGCCCTACTACCGAGGCGAAGAGCTCTCCTTGGAAGGTGGCCTCGGTCGCCAACACACCGATGACTCCGCTCCGGGTCAGGTTCCGGGCAGGCTTGACCGCCGGTTCCATGCCAACGAACGGAACCGCGGGATGGGTCCGACGGAGGTCGTGGAGGGCAGCAGCCGAGGCGGTGTTGCAGGCCAGGGCGATGACGGTTGCCCCTTCGGCCAGTAGGTACCCAACGTTGCGATGAATGATCTCGGCCACCTGGGTCAAAGAGCGATTCCCATACGGAGCATGAGCGTTGTCGGCCAGGTAAAGAACATCGAGATCGGGCCGTAGGCGTCTCAGAGCCATCAGCACCGACAAACCCCCCACTCCGGAATCAAGCATTCCGATCAAGAGGCGGGAGTATCGTCGCTTTCCCCCAAGGAGTCTTCCCCAGCATGGATCTCAACGGCATCTCGGCCATCGTCACCGGAGGCGCTTCCGGGCTCGGAGCCGCAACGTCACGCCAACTCGCCGCGGCCGGGGCGGTCGTGATCATTGCCGACCTTCAGGACGAGAAGGGCGAAGCTCTTGCCGGTGAGATCAAAGGTAGTTTTGTGCATACCGATGTGACCAAGGACGAAACGGTGCAGGAGGCGGTCACCGTGGCGATGGCGGCAGCACCTCTCCGGGCGGTTGTCAACTGTGCTGGCATCGGGCCCCCGGCGCGGACTCTCAATCGCGACGGCTCACCGCATGACATGGGTCACTTTCGGACGGTGATCGAGATCAACCTTGTTGGCACTTTCAACACCATTCGTCTGGCGTCGGCGGCGATGGCCACCACCGAGGCGCTCGACGATGGCCTACGAGGTGCGATCGTCAATACTTCATCGGTGGCCGCTTATGACGGCCAGATCGGCCAGGCCGCCTATTCGGCCTCGAAGGGCGGCATCGTCGGCATGACCTTGCCAATCGCCCGCGATCTCTCCTCGGTCGGCATCAGAGTCAACACCATTGCCCCCGGCATTATCGACACCCCTTTGCTGGCCGGTCTTCCCGAGCCCGCCCGGATGTCACTGGGAGAACAGGTGCTCTTCCCCAAGCGCCTCGGTCAACCCGAGGAATACGCCGAGTTGGCGTTGATGCTTCTCACTCATGACTACATGAACGCCGAGACGATCCGCATGGACGGCGGGATCAGGATGGCGCCGAAGTAGTCAGGCCGCCGCGAGGGCGCTGACCTGTCGCTTGAGGTGGGCAACGATCGCCCCCATTCCTCGGAGCCGCTGAGGGGTGATCACTTCTTCGAGTCCCATCCCCAGATAGAAGTCGTTTTCTACCTCGAGAATCGCCTCGGGACTTTCGCCGTCGAGCCCGGCGGCAAGGATTCCGGCATAGCCGCGCACGGTCGGTGACTCGGGCGGGGCATCGAAAAAGAGCTGCACCTTTCCGTCCTCGAGACGGGCTGCGAAAAAGAAAGGAGTCTGACATTCGTGCACCTGTTCCATCAGGTCGCGATCGGCGGCAATTTCGGGGGGGAGGTCGGGAAGCCGTTTGGAGTAGTCGAGCAAAGCCTCGAGGCGAAACTGTTTGGGCGAGGCCGCGAACACGTCGACGATCTGCCGGAGGCGGGACGGAAGCGGCATACGTGTGATTCTAGAAACGGCCCAGTTTGATTTGCACTACGGTGATAGTGTTAAAGCCCCCACGGACCGAGGAGACGAAATGCCGGTTGCGGCCGATCCCGCCGCCAAGTTCCAGTCCTATGCTCACCCCGAGCGTTTGGTTTCGACCGAATGGCTCGCAGAGCACCTCGACGATTCCAATCTGGTCGTGGTCGAGTCCGATGAGGATGTCCTGCTCTATCACACCGGCCACATTCCGGGGGCGATCAAGATCGACTGGGTCGCCGATCTCAACGATCCTCTGGTCAGGGACTACCTCGACGACGAGCACTTCGCGACCCTCATGTCGAACCACGGCATCTCGCCTGAGACCACGGTGGTTTTCTACGGCGATAACTTCAACTGGTGGGCGGCGTACGCCCTCTGGGTCTTCGAGCTCTTCGGACACGCCGACACGAGGCTTCTCGATGGTGGCCGGGCGAAATGGGTCGAAGAAGGCCGACCTCTAACCGAGGACGAGACTCAGCGACCCGAATTTTCCTATCCGGTTCCGAAACGGAATGACCGCCGGATACGCGCTTTCCTTGGTGACGTTCTTCCTCACTCGAAGGAAGGCAGGCCGTTGATCGATGTTCGCTCGCCCGAGGAGTTCCGCGGCGAGCGGCTCCACATGCCCGATTATCCCAACGAGGGCGCCCTGCGAGGGGGCCACATCCCCGGAGCACGCAACGTTCCCTGGAAGAAGGCAGCCAACGACGATGCCACCTTCAAGTCGTTCGAAGATCTGCAAGAGCTTTATGTCAACGACGTTGGCCTCGATCACCACGACGACGTCATCGCCTACTGCCGGATCGGGGAGCGCTCCTCCCACACCTGGTTCGTCCTCACTCACCTGCTCGGCTTCGACACCGTTCGCAACTACGACGGTTCCTGGACCGAATACGGAAATGCAGTCCGGGTCCCGATCGAACGCCCCTAGGGGCACCGGACGGCTTCGCCCCGGGAGGTACCTTCTCGGGGAACTGGGAACTGAGTGGTAGGCTGTTGCCATGAAAGCGCGGGTGGATGCTCTCGGCCGAATCGTGGTTCCTAAGCCGCTGCGCGATGCCCTCGGTCTGACGGCCGGCTCGGTCGTGGATGTCAGTCGGTATGGAGACGGCCTCCACATTGTGCCCGGCGGACGAACAGCTCGTCTGGTGGAAACTGAAGACGGCATCGTGGTGGCCGAGTCCAAGACCGTCGTTACCGACGAGATGGTTTTCGACCTGATTGAGGCCGGACGGCGCTGACGAGCGGTGACCAGAATCGCGGTCGACACCAGTGTGGCCGTCGCCTACCTGCTCCGCTCTCACACCCACCATCAGCTCGTGCGCGGCCATCTCTCCGACCATGAGGTCTGTCTCACCGGACACTCGTTGGCCGAGACGTACTCCGTCCTCACCAGGCTCCCAGGCGATGCCCGAGTCACACCGGACGATGCACGCCGTCTCATCGAGATGAACTTCCCGATCGTGGTCCCAGTGCCGGCCAGGTGGGCGCGCCGATTGCACTTCATGCTGTCAGAGCAGGGCATCGGAGGCGGGGCGACTTATGACGCCGTAGTCGCTCTTTCGGCTCGACACGGTGGACTGGCGCTCGCTACACGGGACCTGCGAGCGGCCTCGACGTACGCCGCTCTTTCGGTTCAGGTCGAACTAATCGCCGGCTAATCGTTTCGTCCATGAACTATTTGGTCGCCAAGAGAAAGATTCGGCTCATCGGCATGATGGTGATGCCATTGGGGAGAGGGGGATAGGCGAGCCGATACTGCTCGGCGAGCGATGTCTCCAGGCTTTGGAATTCGGCCTCGGCTAATGCGGTCCGGATCGGGACGAGCACGGTTCCCCGAACCCAGGAAAGAACCGGGTCGGTGCCCGACATTGGCTGGAAATAGGTCGTGCGCCAGGCGTCGACGTCCTTCGCCCCTGCCAACCAGGCGATGTATTGGTCGATAGCCGCCACCGGGCGTCGTGGCAGATGACCGTCCAATCGTTTGGTCCAACCTCGCCGATCGATTTCCTGGTCGGTCAAAAGGTGGGTCGGTGCGTCCCAGTTGTCGGGCATCTGCACGGCGAGAGCGCCGCCGGTCTTTAGTTCGCCGAACAAACGAGGGAACAGGGAGTCGTGGTCCTCGACCCAGTGGAGGGCGGCGTTGGAGAAGATGAGGTCGGGGGCCGCGGGCGGCTTCCAATCCTCGATGCTCTGGCGGACGAAGGTCACGTTGTTTTGTGGTCGGGCGCGATCGAGCATCTCCTGGGAGTTGTCGATGCCGACTACGGTCGCCTCCGGCCAACGACTACCGAGGTAGTTGGTCAACTCACCGGTGCCACAGCCGAGGTCGTAGATCATTGTCGGCTCGATCGGAATCCGGGCCAACAGCTCGAGTCCAGGACGGAGCCTGTGATCGGCATGGGCGCCGTAACAGGATGGATCCCAGGTCACGTGCGATCGCTGCCCTCGGTGGCACGAGCCAATCGATCGACCAAACCGCCGGGAAGGGCTGCCGACATTCTCCACGTCCAGTTGCCCTCCTCTTTGCCAGGAGTGTTCATCCGAGCTTCCGAACCAAGTCCAAACAAATCCTGAACGGGGACGATTGCCGTCGAGGCCTTCGATTCGAAGACCAGATCGATCATCTCCCAGTTGATCTCATCGCCTCTCGTCTTCGTGGTCTGCAGCAGACGGCGGCGATTGAGGTTGAGGCGCCGACGGTCGTGGCGTTCGTTGTCGCCCCAGAACCAACCGATGGCAGTGTCGTTGTCGTGGGTGCCGGTATAGGCGACGACGTCGAGGGGATAGTTGTGCGGATGGTGAAGCGAGGCATCGGCTTCGGCGTCGAAGCCGAATTGTGCGACCCTCATTCCGGGGAACCCGAAATGCTGACGAAGGGCGGTGACCTCGGGAGTGATGATCCCCAGGTCCTCGGCGATGATCGGTAGAGGGTCGGAGGCAAGCTCGCTGAAGATGTCGGCTCCCGGGCCCTCCACCCAACGGCCGTTGACGGCGGTGGGCTCCGACGCCGGAATCTCCCAGTAAGCCGAGAAGCCTCGGAAATGATCGATGCGAAGCAAGCCGAAACGAGCGAAAGCCGCCCCCAGGCGATCCGCCCACCACCGGTAGTCCTCATCCCGATGCCGATCCCACCGGTAAAGCGGGTTCCCCCACCTCTGGCCGGTGCTCGAGAAGTAATCGGGTGGAACTCCGGCGACCAGGGTCGGGCGTCCGTCGGCGCCGAGGTGAAAGAGGTCGGGGCGTGACCAAACATCCACTGAGTCGTGCGCAACGAAGATCGGGAGATCGCCGATCAGCTCGATGCCGAGCCGCGAGGTGAAGTCGTGCAAAGCATCCCACTGTCGCTGGAAGAAAAACTGGATCGCTCGCTCCACTTCGATCGGCCCTGCCAATCGTTGCTTCGCCTTTTGCAAGGCCGCCGGTTGGCGGAGGGCGAGACCACGGGGCCACTCGACCCACGGCCGATCATCGAAGGACTGCTTTAGGGCTGAGAACGTGGCGAATTCGTCGAGCCACGGGGTTCGGCAAAAGTTCTCGTACTCGGGACCGGGATCGGAGCGGAGGAAACGCTTGGCAGCCTTGATCAGTAGCTGTCGCTTGCGAGGAATCAGGGCTCCAAAGTCGACCCGGCCTCGGTACAGGCCTCCTAGTGGTCGGATTTCGCCTGGTCGCAGCCAGTTTTCGGCGACGAGGTCCTCGAGGTCGATAAGGAGAGGATTACCGGCGTTGGTGGATGGAGACTGGTAGGGCGAATCTTGATATCCAGTCGGTCCTACCGGGAGCATTTGCCAATACCGTTGGCCGGCATCGGCGAGTGCCTTCCCAAACTGTCGAGCGGGCTCACCGGTGGTCCCGATCCCCTGGGACGAGGGGAGCGAGCTGACATGAGCCAGGACTCCGCTGTGACGGGTAATCACCCGACAAGGGCGAAGCGAACGACGAGAGTGACGGTCACCGTGGTGCTGCCGGCTTCCACCGGAACGGCTTCGGCCATCAGGCGGGCCATCGGCCGCAGCATCCCGGACACAGTGGATTCTTCGATCGAGAGCGGGCGCCCAAGCGTGAGGCCGGCCTGATTGCCGAGTTGCCGGGCCTTGGTTGTTGCTTTCTGCCAGGCGACTGCCCGAGCCTCCGTTTCGGCGTCGTCGACGTCCCGACGTCCAAAGCTCACCCCACCGATTTCCGCCCCCTCGCCTAAAGCTGCCAGACCGGACGCGACGACCTCGCCGGTTCGAGAAACATCGGATAGAAAGATCCGCACCCCGTTGTGGGCCCGATATCCAATCGGGGTGCCGCTGCGATCGGTTTGCGGCCAAAGGCTGAGGTCGGTGGTCTGCACGTCGCGTTGGTCGATTCCGGCCCCGCTCATCGCCGCCAGCAGCGCTTCGACCCGGCGGGAGACCTCCGTCATCGCCGAAGCGGCTTCGGCCCGGACGGCGCTGGCAGCCAGACTGATGATCGCTTGGTCGGGCTTGACTAGCACCTCCCCGGTTGCGCTGACAGTGATGCCTTTTTTCATTTCTTCATTCTTGCGTAACCCTCGTCACGTAGACGTGACGAGAGTTACGCAAGAATGGGAAGGTGGGTCCGTTGGCGGGAGTACGTGTTATCGAGATGGCCGGGATCGGGCCGGTGCCGTGGGCGGGGATGATGCTGGCCGACCTTGGTGCCGATGTCATCCGGATCGATCGGAGCCTTCCCTCGCCGCTCGACCTGTTCTTCCCGAAGGATCCCACCAAAAGGAGCCGGCGCAGCATCGCCCTCGATCTCAAGCAGCCGGAGGGGGTCGAAGTGGCGTTGCGAGCGATCGCCAGCGCCCAGGTCCTGATCGAGGGCTTTCGCCCCGGGGTGATGGAGAGGTTGGGACTCGGACCGGACGTCTGCCTGCATAGAAACCCCGGACTGGTCTACGGGCGAATGACCGGATGGGGCCAGGTTGGGCTCCGGGCTTCGTCCGCCGGTCACGACCTCAACTACCTGTCGCTCACTGGCGTCCTCGCCGCCATTGGTCCGGCAGAGCGCTCCGTGCCACCTCTCAACTTGATCGGCGACTATGGCGGGGGGGCGATGCTGCTGCTCGTGGGAGTGCTGAGCGCGCTGGCCGCCGTCAACCGCGGCTCGCCAGGCCAGGTCGTCGATGCGGCCATGGTCGACGGGGTGGCCCTCCTGGCCTCATTGGTTCACGGCGCCATCGCCAGCGGTACCTGGACGGAGCAACGAGAAGCGAACCTGCTCGACGGGGGCGCTCCCTTCTACCGCACCTACCCCACCGCCGATGGCAAAGAGATCGCTGTCGGCGCCCTCGAGCCTCAGTTTTTCAGCGAGCTGCTCAAGGGACTCGACCTCGACGAGGCCGCCTTGCCCGCCCAGTACGACCGCAACGGCTGGCCGGTCCTCGCCCAGGCCATCGGCACCGCGCTGGCGAGAGAGAGCCGCGACCACTGGGAACAGGTATTTGCCTCCGCCGATTCTTGCGTGACCCCCGTACTGACGTGGTCGGAGGCGGCCAGTGATCCCCATCTCAAGAGTCGCGAGGTCATGATCGAGGTTGCAGGAATCGCCCAGGCTGCCCCGGCTCCCCGGTTCTCCCGCACGCCTCTCGACCAACCCCGTTCACCCACCAGGCCCGGGTCCGAAGGCCCCGCCATCCTGGCCGAACTTGGCTACGACGAGGACTCCATCGTTATGCTCCTTTCGCACCGAGCCGCCACGGAGGATTGATGGGTCCGAGAAATACCGCCGCCGAAGCAGCCGCCATCGACTCCGCGGTCGAAGGCAAAACTCTGATCACCCTTTTCGAGCGCAACGCCGAGACCTATGGCGACAAGGCAGCTATTCATTGGAAGGAAGGCGACCTCTGGCGGCACCTGACCTGGGAGCAATACCGCAGCGTCGTCCATGAGGCCGCCGCCGGTCTTCTCTCCCTCGGCATCAAGCCCGATGACTTCGTCGCCATCATGGCCGGCAACCGCCCCGAGCACGTCATCGCCGATCTTGGCGCCATTCACGCCGGCGCCTCGGGCGTGACCATCTACTCGACGCTGGCGCAGAATCAGATCAAATACGTCGCTGCCAATTGCGGGGCGAAAGTGGCGATTCTTGAGGACCTCGGTTTCATGAAACGGTGGGAGGCAATCCGTTCCCACCTCCCCGCCCTCCAGCACGTGATTCTGATGGAGGGAGCCGAGAACTACGAGACCTCGGAGTGGGTGCTCTCATGGGACGACCTGCTCGAGAGGGGCAGGCAAGCACTGGCGGCTGACCCCGAACTGGTCGCACGATCAGCCGGAGCCGCTCGTCCCGACGGCCTCGCCACCCTGATCTACACCTCCGGTACCACTGGCGTCCCCAAAGGCGTCATGATCAGCCATCGCAATGTCGTGTGGACGGCTGAGTGTCTTCGTATCGGAGCCGATTTGGGCGACAACCCGCGCATGGTGTCATACCTTCCCCTCGCTCACATCGCCGAGCGGATGTCGACCCATTACCTCGGCGTCTACCTGGCAGGCGAGGTCTGGTACTGCCCCGACATCGGCATGGTTCTCGAGTATGTGCAGAAAGCACGCCCGACCTTGTTCGTGGCGGTGCCTCGGGTCTGGGAGAAATTCCACAACCGGCTCGACGCCCGCTTCGCCGAGGATCCCAAGCGCGAGAAATTGATTCGCAGCGCCGCGGTCCATGGAGCCGAGATGGTGCGACGGGTCCAAAGCGGTAAGTCGATCGGGGTCGTCGATCGGTTGAAGCATGTCCTCTTCGAACGTTTGATCTACTCGAAGGTTCGCCACGGTCTGGGAATGGACGGCCTCGAACTAGCGATCACAGCCGCGGCCCCGATCAGCGCCGACCTCATCTATTTCTTCCGCGGGATCGGCGTTCCACTTTTCGAACTGTACGGCATGAGCGAGTCGACCGGGCCGGCGACGACCAACCTCCCCGGGCAGGAACGGATAGGGAGCGTCGGCCGGCCGCTTCCCGGAGTCGAGATCATGCTGGCAGAGGATGGCGAGATCTTGATGGGGGGAGGTGTCGTTACCGGCGGTTACTACCAAATGCCCGAAGAGACAACGGAGACCTTTGACTCACAGGGTTTCCTCCACTCCGGGGACCTCGGACGATTCGACGAGGATGGATATCTCCATATCATCGGACGGAAGAAGGACATCATCATCAATGCTGCCGGGAAGAACATCGCTCCGGCAAAGCTGGAAACGGCATTGAAGAACCACCCTTTGGTTTCGCAGGCATGCATGGTCGGCGATAGCAAGCCGTTCATGTCGATGATTATCGCCCTCGACCCGGAGGAAGCTCCTTTGTGGGCGGCGAAGAACGGTATGACCTTCACCGACCTGGCGTCGTTCAGCCGGCTGCCGGAAGTGCGGATCGAGCTGCAAACCGCGATGGATTCGGCCAACCAGGAGGTGGCCAGGGTGGAACAGGTGAAGAAGTTCACCATCGTTCCCGACATGTGGTCTCCCGACTCTGGCGAGATCACGCCATCGCTGAAGCTGAAGCGCAATGTCGTCCTCGACAAGTACCGGAGCGACATCGAGGAGATGTATTCTTAAAGGGGGGCCGATGCCCAGAGCATCGACTCGTAACAACACTCGATTGGGCGTCGCCGTCTTCATCTGCCTTGTGCTGGCGCTGCCAGCCGTCGCCCAGACCACCGATCCCTACCAGTCGGATCCCATCGATCTCATCGCTTATCGGGACGAGACGCGTACATACTCGAGCGGCGCCGACAATTGGGAGGTTTGGGTTTGCGACGTCCCTGACGGGACTGTGGCGGTAACTCCCGCGGCTGCTGCCACTCTCTTCAATTCTTCGATCCGCCCTTACTTCGAAACCATCTCCTCCGGCGACTACTCGCCCCGGTTCGTGGCGGCCGCAACGGTGGTGGCATCGCAGCCTTCGGACTGGCCCGACCAGCCCTTTCGGTTCCAATCCGAGTGTGAGTCATTGGTACGGAACGGAAGCAGCGGCGGTTCCAAGGGAGCGATCATCGTTGTCGACGCCGACTACACCGGTGGCTATGCGACCGGAGGAGTGCCCTGTTTCCCGGGTTCGGTGTGCGCTACGACCTACCCCCAGAACGCCCGGTTGGCGGTCGTGGGGGGATCAACGGCCGCCACCGTCGGAGGCGTGGCACCTGCCCTGCGCACGGTCGCCCACGAGATCGGGCATGCGCTCTTCTGGCCTCATTCTTTCGGAGGGTTGGTGGATTTCGAAGGCACCATCGTCTACGAGTACGACAACCCCATGGACGTTATGAGCGGTGGAGATCGAGAATCACTCGACATCGGGACCATCGGCGTCAATCGCTACGCGAGTGGTTGGCTCGATCCCACCGAACTCATCTTCCACCGCGGAGGTTCGTTCTCCTACACATTGAGCGCCACCACCGGCTTGCAACTGATCGTATTGCCGACCGAGGTGCCCGGGGTATACGAAACCATCGGTGTTCGCCTCCGGATCGGCGCCGACGCCGGACTCCCGGCCGAAGGAGTCGAGGTTTATCGAATCGACCAAAGTCCGGCCGCTTGCGGTTTCCAGTTTGGTGGGCAGTGTGTGGGAGCGGATCGCCGCACAATGCAGGTGCCAGCAGTAGCCGACCCGGCGGGGATCGCCCACGTCCACGGGGTCGGCTCCACCTTTGTAGTACGAAGTGTCAACTTCAGTGTCGACGCCCGGACCGGCGACGGGTTCCGACTGACCTTGAGCGGGAACAGTGTGGACGAGCGCTTTGTTGATGACAACGGCAATCCTCACGAGCCCAACATTGCGTTCATCGCCGACCTTGGGATCACCCGGGGTTGCAATCCCCCAACGGTCGACCGCTTCTGCCCGGCGAACAATGTCACCCGGGCCGAGATGGCGGCGCTCCTATTGACCGCGATCGGCCAGCCGGCGGCGACGGGCTTCACCGGCACCTTCAGCGACGTTCCTGCTGGTATTTGGTACGCCCCCTACGTCGAAGCGCTGGCGGCCTTAGGTATCACCACCGGTCTGGGCAACGGAACCTACGGACCCAATCTCTTGGTGAGCCGAGCGGAGATGGCCGTTTTCCTCGCTCGGGCATTCGCCCTCCCAGTCGGCGCCGGGAGCACGGCCTTTACCGATGTGACTCCCGACCAGTGGTATGCGGCGGCCGTCGAGGCGATCAGGGGAGCGGGGGTGACCACCGGCTGCGCTACCGATCCCGCCCGCTACTGCCCCTTCGACGCGGTCAAGCGCGATCAGATGGCGACGTTCTTGGCCCGGGCCTTGCAGTGACCGAGGAGATCACCTTCGAAGGCCGGGTGGCGGTCGTCACCGGAGCGGGGGGTGGACTCGGTGGAAGTTATGCCCGAGAACTCGGCCGCCGGGGGGCGAAAGTGGTGGTGAACGATCTCGGCGGATCGGTGGACGGCAGCGGCCAGGGCCCGAGCGCGGCCGACGCGGTCGTGGCGGAGATCATCGACCGCGGAGGAGAAGCGGTGGCGAGCTATGACAGCGTCAGTACCCCTGAAGGCGGGGAGGCGATTGTCTCTGTCGCCCTCGATAAATTCGGGTCGGTCGACATCGTTATCAACAACGCCGGCATTTTGCGCGATCGGAGCTTCGTCAACCTAGGAATAGAAGAACTCAATGGGGTTATCGACACCCATCTGCTGGGAGCCTTCCACGTTTCCCTGCCGGCGTTCCGAGCAATGAAGGACGCGCAGTACGGCCGCTTCGTCTTTACCTCCTCCAACGCCGGCATCTTCGGAAATTTCGGTCAGACCAACTACGGAGCGGCGAAGGCGGGTCTCGTGGGGCTCTCGAATGTGATCGCTATTGAGGGCAGCAAGTACGGAATTCTCTCGAACGTGATCGCTCCCGTGGCCCGTACCCGAATGACCGAGCAGTTCCTCGCGTCGATGGCAGAGTTGGTCGCTCCCGAACAGGTGATGCCGATGGTGGTCTATCTCTGTTCAGAGACAAATCAGTTCACTCACGAGATATTCACCGCCGGCGGGGGTCGTTTTGGTCGCATCTTCATCGGCACTAACTCCGGTTGGTTCGCCGGCTCGAAGGTCGTTCCTTCAGTAGAAGACGTTGCCTCCCACATCGACGAGATCCGTGACATCTCCAGCTATGAGATACCGCTCTCGGCCAATGAGGAGATCATGATCATCGGCCGCCACCTTTCTGGCGTCTGATCGGAAAACCCAGGGTTGTTGCCGTCGCTGTACGACGGTTGCAGCCCAGAGAAAGGATTTAGGCTGAGCGATGTGACCGCCATCTCCGCCGAAACTCGGGTTGACGAGACGGTCCATCGTCTGCTGGCCGACTTCCCGCCCGACCGCACGCCCGAGGTCGAGTTCTGGGGCGAGCAGTTCGATGCCGGCCTGGCGTGGGTCCACTTTCCCGAAGGCGACGGCGGTCTCGGCCTGGCGCCGTCTTTCCAGCGACGGGTCAACGCCCGGTTGACCGAAGCGGGAGCAAGCCGCGACAACGTCTCCCGCAACGTCATCGGTTACGGGATGGGAGCGCCGACAGTGGTCACCCACGGGACCGAGGAACAACGCCAGCGATGGCTACGGCCGCTCTTTGTGGCCACCGAGATCTGGTGTCAGGGCTTCTCCGAGCCGGGCGCCGGTTCCGATGTGGCCGGACTCTCCACCCGGGCAGTGCGCGATGGCGACGAGTGGGTGGTCAACGGTCAAAAGGTTTGGACCACTCTGGCTCATACGTCGCGCTGGGTGATGTTGGTGGCCCGCACCGATCCCGACGTCCCCAAGCACCGGGGCATCACCTACTTCATCGTCGACATGGACCAGCCGGGCGTCGAAGTGCGTCCCCTCCGTCAGATCACGGGCGAAGCCGAGTTCAACGAGATCTATTTCACCGACGCCCGGGTGCCCGATGCCTTCCGGCTGGGGGACGTGGGCGACGGTTGGCGGGTGGCGTTGACGACGCTCATGAACGAGCGGGTGGCCATCGGGCTCACGGCCCTGCCTCGGGGGGGAGGAGCGATTGCCGAGGCGGTCGAGGTCTGGCACGAACGCCAACTCGACGACGAGTATCTCCGCGACGAGCTCATGAAGCTCTGGGTGGAGGCCGAGGTCGCACGCCTCACCGGCAGTCGCGCCAGCGACCTCTTGCAAAAGGGAACACCCGGACCAGAGGGTTCCACCTCGAAACTCCACTGGGCCGAGCTCAACAAGAAGATCACCAACTTCACTGTCGACTTGCTGGGGGCAGAAGGAATGCTGCTTCCTGGCGGCTATCCATTCGTTCGCCCCGGAGCCGCCGGGCTGGGCAGGGTTGCCCGCCAGCGAGGCTTCCTCCGGGCTCGGGCCAATTCGATCGAAGGGGGCACCTCCGAAATCATGAAGAACATCCTGGGAGAACGGGTACTCGGCCTTCCCGGCGAGCCCCGGATCGATAAGGACCTCCCCTGGAGAGCGATCCGGCGCTGATCAACGGATGGTGACGGGAATCCCGAGCTGAACTCGTTCGGCAATCTGGGCGATGATCTCGTTCGGCACCCGCACGCAGCCAAGCGATACCGGTTCTCCGATGCGTTCAGGTCGGTTGGTGCCGTGAATGCCGATGATCCCGTCGCCTCCGTTGAACTCGGTGATGGTGTCCGAGCGGGCGGAGAGGCCGAGGGCATATGGACCCCATGGTCCCGACGGATCGGTAAGGACGACGATGTCGGTGACGAAGAATTCTCCCGGTGGCGTGGGATTGGTCGGCGAGCCGATGGCAACTGTGGTCGTAATGACCGGCTCGCCCCTTTCGTAAAAGGTCAGTGTCGATGCGGTGAGATCGACCTCGATGCGTTGATCGACATGAGCGAACTGGAACTGATCGGCTCGCGCCCAGCCGCTTGCTTCGTTGGGTCGGCCTGGGAGCAATAGCTTGACCCAACCGTCGATGGGGCCCTCAAGAACCGGCATCACGGTTGGAGTGCCGAGGATGGTCTCAGCGGGGACTGTGCGGGTTTCGATCTCCACGGTCGGGGACACGTAGATCTTGACAGGCTCGCTGGCGTGGACCACGGCCGTTTGGTATGCGGGCATCGCGACGGTCGTCGTCGTGGCAACGTCCTTGGTAGCGGTTGCTGGCGAAGATCCGCTGGAGGTCGTGTCCGGCACGGTGATGACGGTGGGCTCAACCAGTGCGAAGCCCTTCTCGGCGCCGTCAGAACAGGCGACGAGCAAGGCGGTCAGCAAGCCGGCCCACATCCTTCCCATCCCTCAAACCTACTCTCCCCGGAATGGCTGTTCGATATGTCGTCACCGGGCCGTTGCCGGAAGGAGCTAAAAAGCGCCTGCCCGCCGGCGACCACTGGCAGGAACCAGGACCCGAACCGATGGCCCCCGAGAAACTGCGAGCCGTGATCGCCGAGGCAAAAGGTCTGCTTTGCTCGATTCCGGACCGCGTTGACCGCGGGCTTCTGAAGGCGGCCCCAAGCCTTCGAGTCATCTCCCAGTTCGCGGTTGGCCTCGACAACATCGATCTCGAGGCATGCACCGAGCGGGGAATCCCGGTGGGACATACCCCCGACGTCCTCACCGATACCACGGCCGACACTGCAGTCGCTCTCCTGTTGGCTTCCGTCCGCCGCCTCCCCGAAGGGGAGCGACTGGTCCGGGCAGGGAGATGGGAAAGGTGGAGCAGCGACCTTCTGCTCGGCGCGGATCTCCATCACTCCACCGTTGGAATCGTTGGTCTCGGTCGCATCGGTTCGGCCATCACCCGCCGGCTCCGGGGTTTCGATTGCCGGCTGCTCTATACCGGACCCAATCGCAAACTCGCCGCCGAGGAGGCGCTAGGTGCTTCCTACCTGCCCCTCCCAGAGCTACTGCAATCCTCCGATCACGTCATCCTCGCGACACCTCTTAACGCGGTGACTCGCCGTCTGATCGGGAGGGGCGAATTAGAGTCGATGAAGCCAACCGCCACGTTGGTCAACATCGCCCGGGGGCCGCTCGTGGATATGGACGCGCTTGCCTGGGCGTTGTCCATAGGGGAGATCGCTCGCGCTGCCCTTGATGTGACCGACCCGGAGCCAATACCAGCCGATCATCCGTTGGTCAGCATGGACAACTGCTTGATCATCCCTCACCTTGGATCCGCCAGCGAGAGAACCCGCACTGCGATGGCTCAGCTGGCCGTGGACAATCTCGCCTCCGGCCTGGCTGGCGAACGATTGCCGGCGTGCGCCAACCCAGAGGTTTATTGACTCTCCCTATGCGGAGCGGCTTTGTCGCTACCCCCAAGTCACCCCCCCTTGACCACCAAGATTTTGTCACTCACGAGCACTTTCCAGCAGATTCGGTTGCTGGCGGCCGGTGCTCTTTCGCCAGCTACCGAATAAGGCAGAGAGCGGGCGTGGGCGACCGAATTACCTACTGAGACTCGGCCTCGCTTCGGGCTTTCTTGTCACCGATCCGATCGACCACCGGCGCCAATCCGTGCAGAATCGCCAGCCCAACCAGAGCCGCGATCACTGCCATCTGGATGAGCCCCGACCCGGCCGCTACTCCGATCGATGCCACGACCCAAAGTCCCGCGGCCGTAGTCAGTCCACGAATCGTTTCTCCCGAGCGGAAGATGGCGCCGGCACCGAGAAAGCCAATACCAGAGACCACCTGGGCCGCGATACGGGTGGGATCGTTGCCGAGGGCGATCCCCACCGATGCAAAGAGTGCCGAGCCGAGGCCGACCAACATGTGGGTACGAAGCCCCGCGTCCTGATGGCGAAGCTCACGCTCGAGACCGATCACTGCCGAGAGGGCGGCGGCGACCACCATGTTGACGATGGCGTCGAAGTCAAATTGAAAGTCCACGCGGTGGCGAGCCTAGGAGTCCATGGGCGTGTGGATCGCAATCAGCGTTCCTGATCTGACGGATATCTCAGCCTCCGGTGCTGACATCACGTTCGAGAGCCCCCGAGCCGAACCGAAGGGAAGAGTTTCGTCCTCGAGGGGGTATCGCAGGCCCAAAGCGGTGACGCCATCGGCATCGCCACCTAGGGCGAGAAGAGTTACCAAGTCGCCGGCGGATCCACGGATTACCCGAGGTCGGTTGACGACATAAGCGATCTCCGCGCCCGTGAACCACGTGATCGATCCCCGGTCGTATCCGGCGATGACCGCGGCGTTGGCGAGGAGATGGTCGAGCCGGCCACCGCCCCCTCCGACCACGACGAGGTCGGTGGCGTTGCGCGCCGCGGCTGCCCCGAAGGCGAGTTCGAGATCCGAGTGGTCCTTGTCGGCTGGATGGCGCTCGACTTCTGTACCGGAAAGATCGGTGCGGGGATCAATGGAGTCGAAGTCGCCGATCACCAGGTCCACCCGGAGCCCGAGCAGCGAGGCGAGCTGATAACCGGAGTCGGCGGCGATCACGAGGTCGGGGCGGGGGAGTTGGCTGCGGAGCGAGGCGGGGACCGGCTCCCCACCGGTGAGGACGAGGATGGTGAATGACAAAATCGTCTTACTCGCGTTAGCGCGGCTAAGGTTTAACGCTCAAGTAAAGCTTGAGCCAGCGCTCGACCTCGCCATACCAGTGAAGGGATGCTTGCGGAGCGAGGATCCAATGGTTCTCACCCGGGTAAAACAACAAACGAGCAGGCACTCCTTTGGCCTTGAGGACGCCGTAGAGCTCGAGACCTTGGGTGTGGGGAACCCGGTAGTCCTTTTCTCCGTGGATCACCAAGGTTGGAGTGTTGTATCCGGCCGCGTGGGAAGAGGGGCTGTAGCGATCGACCCGGGCGCGATCCTCGAAGATCTCGGCTCCAAATGCCTGCGGTCGGCCGGAGGTGAAATCAGAGGCGTATGTGCCGCCCAGGTTGGTGACCCCGGCATGGACGATGGCGGCGGCATACCGATCGGTCTGGCTCGTAAGGAACGCGGTCAGGTACCCGCCGTAAGAGCCGCCGGTGATGGCCATGGCTGTTTCGTCAACGAGGCCTTGACCGATCAGATGATCGGTCACGGCCTCGATGTCGCGATACGGCAGGTCTCCCCAGGCCCCACGAATCGAGGAGGTGAAGCTCTCGCCAAAAGACGTGGAGCCGTGGAAGTTGACCATCGCCACCCGGTAACCAAAGCCAGAGAAAACCTGGGCGTGCCAGCGCCACTGCCAGGCATCTCCGAAACAGGCGTGGGGACCTCCGTGGATGAGATGAACGAGCGGCAATCTCTTCTTCTCGTGGCGGGGATTGACGAGATAGAACTGCACCGGCTCGCCGTCAGCACCGGCGATGGTGTGATCTTCTATCTCACTCCACTCGACGTCTTCGACCAGTCTGTCCGTGAAATGGGTCAGCGGACGGAGCGCTCCGCCCGAGTCGAGGCGCACGACCTCGGGCGGCTGTGTGAATCCGTGGCGTAGCATGAAGACGGCGCCGTTTTCATCGATCACCGGCGAGGCGATGGTGCCCCCCCGAGCCAGTTCGGCCGGGGCTCCGTGTGCGGTCGATAACCGGTAGAGGGCGGTGCGGGCATTGTCCTCCGCCAGGAAGACGATCTCCTCGCGTCCATCGAATGTCCACTTTTCGCACGAGCGGTCGAAGTCCTCGGTGAGGACACGGTGCAGGCCACTCGCCCGGTCCGAGATCGCCAGTCGTACCCGATCGCCATAGAAGCCGGGTTGGATCTGCTGGCCGAAGAGGATCTCGCGCCCGTCCGGCGAGTAGCGGGGACGCATCGCATGAGAAGGCGCCGCCGGTGTCAGCTCTCGTTCCTCGCCGCTGGTCAGGTCGAGCTCGAAGATGGAATGTCGCAACTGACGGTGAGGCGGATTGGAGGCGTCGGCTGAGAAAGCGACGAAGCGTCCATCGGGCGAGATGTCGAAGTTGTCCCAGGGATCGTCGGTGTTGGGCCATTCCCACCAGCGGATCGCATTGGGGGTCAGATCGACGAGCTGGCGGTCGGCGAGGTCGAGGCGGAAGAGATGGGGGACCTCGCCAGTCGTCAGCCACATGTCCCAGTACCGATAGGTGGCGAACTCGGTCGCATGGACCGTGAACTTCGCCTGCTTCCGCCGCTCCAGCTCGGTTGCGGTGGCGTCTGTTGTCAGATGGTCGCGCAGAAGGTACGAGAGAAGAATCAGGCCGGACCCGTCCGGGAGCCAGCGCCCCCCCAGGCACCCGAGGGGGAGATCAGTGACGGCTTCCGGCTCGTCCCCCAAAAGGTCGGCGATGTAGAGCTGACGATCGTTTTCCCCAAGCTTGCCTGCCACAAAGGCCAGCCTTCTCATGTCGGGGGACACAACCGGTTTCGAAGCGTTGAGCTCATCGGGGGTGAGCGGTTCGGGTTCAGTGTCTCCGTCGACGAACCACAGTCGCGTATTGCCCTGGTTCTCGTCTATGTCGTAACTGGTGACGGGGACCACGAGGCGGCCTTTTCCGGCCACGGCCGGGACACCGACGCGCGGCAAGGCCCATAACTGCCGCGGGTCGAAGGTTCTGGTCACTCCTCGAATGTACTAAGGAGCGGGGACTGCCATCTCGCCCCGAGCTATCACTTGCGGCTTAGTGCCATCGCGGGGATAAAAGGCGATCTCGGCTGTATCTCCGTTGGTCCGGGGCAAGACGAAGCCGGAGCCATCTGCTCGCCACAAAGTCAGGAAGCGGCTGTATTGGTCCCAGAAAGGGAGATAGGACTGGAAGAAGGTGCGGGTTGGAAGAAAAAGCTCCCCGCTCTGAGTGTCCGACTCACTCCATACGAAGGGCACGAGGCCCGTCTCGGTCAGGGTTAGATAAAGGAGCTGCGATCCGTCCGGTGACCAATCGAACATCACCACTGGATCATCCTCGATTTGGCGAGAGTCGCCGCCCTCGATCGAGACCACGCTGAGGGCACCCGGGGCTGCCTCGGAGTTGTCGACGAAAGCGACCCGCTCACCGCCAGGCGAGGGGGCGAATGCACTGAATCTGGCCACGGGAGCGATTTCAATGATTTCGGAAGATTCGATGTCGAGCACAGCCAGGTTCTCACCAAAGATGACCAAGAGCCGATCGTTGGTCAGGAAAGCGGGAGCCTGGAAGAGGCCCGTTTGGACGTCGAGTTCGGTCCTCGTTCCCTCTCGATCGAGCAGATACAGGTCCGACTGGTTGGCGTGAACCGCCAGTCGTGAGCCATCGGGAGACCAATCGAGGTAATAGGGCTGACCGGAGTCGAGGAGTCGGGCGGTACCGGCGCCGACATTGAGGAGTCCGAGCGCCACACCTCCGCCTCCGGGATCGTTTCCTAGATAGGCGAGCGATTCACCGTTGGGGCTGAATCCGTAGAAGAAAGGAATCGTTCCGCCGTCGATGCGACGCTGACTCTCCTCGTTCCCCATGGCAATGAATGCGCCCGATCCATCCGCCGCGATCTCCGTCCACACTGCGAAGGTTCCGTCCGGCGCCCACGTCGGCTGACTCGGGATAGCCCCCTCCTCTGGGTCGAGCAATACGAGACTCTCTCCCTCGTCGTCCACGGCAGTCACCCCACGATCCATGACCAGGAGAGGTGGAAGACGGGAGGCCTCTGTGCAGGAGACCGCCAGCAGCAAGGATGCCGAGACCAATGCTCGTCTCATCCGCGCCAACATGGTTCGATCGTAGGATTGTCTAGGTTCTCTGCGATGGAGGAGCCCTGCCGGTCCGGATCGGGGTACCGGGATCTGGGTTTCCCTGGCCGTGGACCATCACTCACTGGTTCGACGGTTCGACCGTTGAGTCCCCGCCTCTCGAGGCTCTGGCGACGGTTGCCACTGACCACCCCGGTGGATCCGAAAGCAGTCCTTCGAACTTGGTCCGAACCACTCGAGACCCCCGCGTGGTCCGGACCGGCGATATGGGTTCACGGCGATCTTCATCCATTCAACCTCGTCATGAGTCGCGGCCGTCTCTCGGCAGTGATCGACTTCGCTGATCTCTCCGCCGGAGATCCAGCCACCGACCTTGCAGTCGCTTGGATGCTCTTCCCCGAATCAATCCGTTCCGATCTTCAAGACGGCGGTCGCGGTCGATGCCGACACCTGGAGGCGAGATCGGGCCTGGGCAATCGCGCTGGGAGCTGCCTGGATGGACAGTCGTGACCGCTTGAAGATGATCGGCCACCGAGCACTCTCCTCCGCCGTGCAGGACGCATAGGCGACCAAAAACCCCGACGAGTGCAACGACTCGCCTGTCACATCTAGCGTTCGAGCAATGACAGCAATGGCGGTTCTCACCTCCGGAGGAGATGCCCCCGGCATGAATGCCGCCATTCGGGCTGTCACCAAGGTCGCCGCCGCTCGGGGCGTGACCGTTTGGGGAGTGGAGATGGGCTATGACGGCCTCATCGACGGCAAGTTTCGGCCCCTGACCCGCCAGCGAGGGAAGAGCAACCGTCTCGCTCCGACAGGTGAGGTGGAAGCGATGGGGAGCCTGGGGGGAACGGTGCTCGGGTCGTCACGTTCCGGGCGCTTTCGAACCCGAGAGGGTCGGGCGCAGGCGTTGGCGGAGCTGCACGCTTATTCGATAGTCGGTCTCATCGTGATCGGGGGCAACGGCTCGCTGGCCGGAGCCCATGACCTGGCGCGAGAGGGTGACATTCCTGTCGTCGGGATTCCTGCCTCCATCGACAACGACATCGGCCTTTCCCGCGAGGCTCTCGGGGTCGACACGGCTCTCAACACCATCATCGAAGCCTGCGATCGCATCACCGACACGGCCCGCAGCCATCACCGCGCCTTCATTGTCGAGGTGATGGGTCGCAACTCCGGTTACTTGGCGATGGCAGCGGCGGTGGCGACCGCCGCCGACGGTGTCCTCCTTCCCGAGCAGCGTCATAGCCGCGAGGAAACGATTGCCGCGGTGACGCAATGCATCAGTTCGAGCTTCGATCGCGATCGCGAGAAAACCAGGGTTCTGATCATCAAGTCAGAAGGGGTCGAGGTCGCCACTCACGAGTTGCTGGCCGAGGTCGGCGCGCGGTTGGAAGACAAGAACGTCGATATCCGGGCGACGGTCCTGGGCCATCTGGTTCGTGGAGGCAATCCCAGCTTCCGCGACCGTTTGCTCGCCGGACGTTTCGGCCTGGTCGCAGTCGAGGCGGCGCTGGCCGGAAAGACCGATTTGATGGCGGGGTGGAACCTGACGGATCGGGGAGAAGCGACCACTGACAGCTGGATTCGTCTCTTTCCCATCGATCAAGTGTTGGAGGAGACGTCCGCCTTACTAGATGGCTCGAGCCCAGTGACCATCGATCGGGTCAGGCGAATGGAGGCAATCCAGGGCGTCCTCAGCCTTTAAGCGATGTCGATCTCCAATCGGGCGAAGGCCTGATGGAGTGAATGCTCCACCGACTCCGGGTTGGGGCCCGTGGCGAAGATGAAGCCCAGATAGCGGTCGGCCTCGGGCACCGGTCGCACGTTTGAGCCGATCGAGGTCGTGATCTCGATCGAGCGAATCCCGGGGACCTCCAGTGCCGACTCGATTCCTTCGACTGCCTTCAGCACCCCCGCTTTCGGAGTCGGAAGCATCATCACACCGGAGGCGCCGGACTTACGGCGCAGGGAGGCTCGGCGTCCTAGGGCATGACGAAGAATCAAGGCCTCGAGCGGAGTATCGAGCAGTCCGAAGTGGAGGGAGCGACCGCAAATTCCACCGATCGAACGTGCGGCCAACTCGATCAATCGTGGCCGGTCGGTCGCGGCGATGCGAAGCTCGGCATGTATTGGACCTTCGGTCAGCCCCAGTCCGCTGACAGCTCTTTGGGTGACCCGCGTCACCTCGGCCTGCACCTCGGGTCGGAGACGAGAAGGGGTCACGTATATGGTTTCCTCGAAGAACGGGCCGTCGAGGGGGTCGGGCTTGTCGAAGATCGCCAGCACCTCAAGCTCGCCGGCCCAAACCATACCCTCGACCGCCACCTCGGGACCTTCGACGAATTCCTCGAGCAGGACCGTGGAGTCGCCGGAAATCTCGCGCACTCTGGCGAGCGTCACCTCGAGATCCCTGGGGTGGTCTACCTTGATCACCCCCCGGCTTCCCGAGAGCGAAAGTGGTTTTGCCACCAGCGGATATCCGATAGCCGACACGGCTGCGGTTTCCTCACTGTCGATCACGACAAACGCGGGTTGGTCGACCTCGGCCGCGGCCAGCAGGCGTCGCATCAGGGCCTTGTCGCGGGTGGCGGTGGCGGCAGATGGTGTGTTGTGGGGAAGGCCAAGTTGCTCGGCGGCGAGCGCAGCGATGATCACTCCGGCATCGTCGACCGGGACGATCGCATCGATCGGGGTCGTCGTCGCCAGATCGACGATCGCCCGAGCTGCCTGCTCGGGCCGCGCACAATCGATCGTGAGGAACCGCTCATGCTCTACAAGTGGTAGCGGCTCCTCGGCTGCCACGGTCACCTCGACTCCCAGCGACTCGGCGGCGGCAAAAAAGTCCGTCGCCCGGTAAGAGCTGGTGGGGATGATGAGGAGGACCCGTGGCATCACCGAAGGCTAAGGGGTGTTCGGCGCGGACTTTCGCGCCACAGGGTCAGAAAATCCTCACAGAACGCCGCCTACCCACTTGTCCGTGAAGGTTTACGCGGGCCGGGGCCGCGAGGAACTTCACAGAGCCGGCCTGCCCACTTGTCCGTGAAGGTTTACGCGGTCCGGGGCCGCGAGGAACTTCACAGAAAGTTCAAGGTGTAGACGGGTAACCTTGCATCAGTGGAAAACTTCCTTCTCATCGCCGACGACGCCCTCGCCATGATTCGCGAGCTCAGGGATCAGGAGCCCGGCGACGGCGAGATCGGTCTCTTCATCGAGGTGACCGGGACCCGTCAGGGTCAGTATGCCTATGAGCTGGCCTTCATCCCCACCGAAGATGCCGAAGCGGACACTCACATCGAGCGTCATGGCGATCTGGCGGTGATGATTCCCCTTCAGAGCACCGAGCCTTTGCGAGGAGCCTCGTTGACGATGGGGGACGAGGGGTTGGCAATGGACAACCCCAACCGTCCCACGGCCAGCCCAGCGATGGCGGCTCCCCAGGGAACGATCGAAGGACCCTTGGCCGAGCAGGTGAGTCAAGTCCTCACGGCAGCAGTCAATCCGGCGATTGCCGCCCACGGAGGCCGGGCGGAGCTGGTCTCGGTCGATGGCACCATCGCCTATCTCAAGTTGGGAGGCGGCTGTCAGGGCTGCGGGATGGCCCAGGTGACTCTCAAGCAGGGGATCGAGCGGATCCTCAAGGAGTCGATTCCCGAGCTAACCGAGGTCGTCGACGTCACCGACCACGCCTCCGGAGCCGACCCCTACTACCAGCAGTCGAAGAAGTAAGACTCCCGTGGGTCTCGGGGAACCCTCTCCGGTTCGCCGGCGTCTGACAGGCGTGGCCCGCCGGCTTCTCGTCCTTTGCGTCCTGGCCCTCGTGTTCGCGGCCGTACCCGCCAAGGCCCAGGAGACTTCTCCCGTTCGCCTCGAGGCGTCGGCCGGCCTGGCGGGATATGTCGATCCGGCGCGCCCGATCAAGGTCGACGTCACCATCTCGGCCGAGGTTCTCTTCGCAGGTGAGCTCGAAGCGCGGGTCGCCAGCGCTACCCAACTCATCCCGGTCGAGGTTCCGGCCGGCGGCGAGAAGACCTACACGGTTCGGGTCGGGCTCCCGGTTGGTTCGACCCAGGTACGGCTTCGGCTCTACGAAGACGGCGCCACCGAGGCTGCGGCCACCGCCAACCTTTCGCTGCGATCGGCCACCGATGAGCTCATCGTTGGCGTCGTCGGCTCAGACGAACTCGTCTCAAGGATCGATGGCGCGGCTGTGGCGGTAACCGGACGCGATGTGATTGCTGTTGCGACCGCAGTCGATAGCGAGGAGTTCGGGGTTGCCCGTTATATCGTCATGGAAGACGCGACCGAGCTGCCACCGGCAGGCCGCGACTGGCTCGCTGGCGGTGGCCGACTGATCGTCGATCAGGGCCAGGTAGCAGCATTGGGGCTCGATCTGGCGACGCCAATCTCAGCAGGATCCGATTCCCATTTTCCCTTCGGGAGAGGCTGGGTAACAGGAGTTGTCACGCTCGGCCAGCTAACCCCAGCAGATTGGTCACGGATCATCACCCCGCCGCGATATCAGCTGGCTCCGCGGGAGATGTGGCAGAGCCCCGAGCAGATGCTGATGCAGTCGGCGGTGAGCGGGGGTGACCAGCGCGTCCCTTCGTTGCCCTGGCTTCTGGGAGCTTTGGTCGGCTACGCCGTCTTGGTGGGTCCGATCAACTTCGCGATTCTCCGCCGGCTGGGAAAAAGGGAACTGGCATGGGTGACCATCCCGATCCTCGCCTTCCTCGGGGTCCTCGGCTTTTGGCTGGCCGGACGGGAACGCCTGCAGACGAATGTTCTCAATCACGGCACCGTCATCGTCGCCTCCGAGGACCAGGTGGTTGGGCGCAGCGCGACGGTGCTGGCGGTCGGGACCGGTGGGCGGCGGACGCTGGCCACTCCCAGCGGCTGGGTCACTTATCCGTTTGCCGCCACACTCGATGGCTCAGGTATGCAACAACTAGGGCCCCCTGAGCCGGCCCATGCCAACGGCAACGGCGGCTTCGAGTTCGCCCTCGATCAGCTCGGATCTGCCGGGCTGCAAAGCAACTGGCGTCCGGAGACGACCTCGCTTCCCCAGGTCGGGTTTTCTGCCGATGAGCGTCAGCTCCTGGCCACGGTCAACAACTCAACGAGCCATACGTTCTGGGCCTGGGGCGTCGTTGCCAAGGGCCGAGTGAGCCTTGCTTCGGCCTCCCTCGAGCCGGGCGATACCAATAGCGAATCTGTGACTCCAGGGGTCGCCGGTCAGCAGGACTTCGGTTCGGTGGGCGACGCCGTGATCAACGAGCGCCAGCTTTGGGACGACCCTTATATCTGGAACCGAATCAGCACTCTCGGGAATGCGGCGAGCTGGTTCCTCGATGGGGTCAACAGCTACTTCTTCGGGTTCACCGACGATTTCACACTTCCGATCGACGTCGACGGTCGAACCATCGACGCGTCTGGAAGCACTTTGGTCGTCGTGCCGGTGGACTTGACCACCACCCTCCCAGTCGATCAATCGGTGGCCGTTTCCCATCTGGTCGACACCGGGGGGGCCAGCTGGGTCGACTACGGACCGGGATATCTCACCCTCCAGACTCGACAGATGACGGTGGGTTGGGACCTCCCGGCGTCGGTCTCCACCGCCCCCGCCCTCGAGGTGACAAACATGTTCGGCGAGATTCCGGGCCATCTCGAGATCTTCGACTGGTCGACAGATGCTTACGAGTCGATCACCCCCGGCGACACTATCGATCTCGATCGTCACCGCAACCTGAAGGGCGAGGTCTTCCTGCGGGCCTCGACCGACGAACCCGACAACCTCGACGTCGCTTTTGAGACATCGATGTCTCCATACGGCTTCTCGCTGGAGTGGTGAGAGGTGGCAATTGCGACGTTGCGTGGAGTCGAGAAACGTTATGGCGCCGTCAAAGCCATGGACGGGATCGACCTCGAAGTCCCGGAGGGTTCGGTCTTCGGCTTGATCGGTCCCAACGGCGCCGGCAAGACGACGTCGATGCTCGTGATCAGCACTTTGCTCAGCCGAGATGCCGGTCAGGTGGAGGTGGTCGGCGTCGACCCGGAAACCAACCCGGCTGCGGTCCGCAAGGTCCTTGGCTACATGCCCGACTCGTTTGGCTTTTACGAGAACCTCACTGCCTCCGAGTACCTCGATTTTTTCGCCGCCGCCAACAAGGTTCCGGCCGCTAAGCGTCCGGCGCTCATCGCCGATCTTCTTGCGCTGGTCGACTTGGAACAGAAAGCCTCAATCGACGTCAACACCCTTTCCCGGGGCATGAAGCAACGGCTTTCACTTGCCCGGGCACTCATTCACGATCCCCAGCTCCTGGTCCTCGACGAGCCCGCCTCCGGCCTCGACCCGCGCATGCGAGTGCAGCTACGGGAGTTGATCGCCGAGCTTTCCCGCATGGGCAAGACGGTGATCATTTCCTCCCACATCCTTTCCGAGCTGGAAGGAATCTGCACTCATCTGGCCGTGATCGACGACGGCAAGGTCAAGGCACAGGGCAATCTCGAGGACATACGCCGCACCCTCACCGCGACCCGTCGAGTTTCGTTGCGATCGCCGGACGAAGAAGTCGACGAAGTGGCTGCATTGCTAGCCGGTCAGCCCGAGGTGTCCGAGGTCGACGTCGAGCGTGGACGAGTGCGATTCGTCCTCGCCGGGGAGGATGCGGACTCATCCCGCCTGCTGAGTCTTGTCATCGCCAGCGGAAAACAGGTTTTTGATTGGCGCCTTGAGGTGGCTGGCCTGGAGGAACTGTTCTTAAGCATCACGGCGGGAGACGAGGAATGAATCCGGTCCTGCGAAGAGAGGTGCTGGAGCGGTTTCGAACTCGCCGTTCGCCTTGGTTTCTGTTCTCCTGGACGATCGGCATCGGCCTGATCGGTTATGTCTCTTATCTCGTCAGCCAGCAGGTGTCGAGTTCGATCCTGGGGAGGCTCCTGGCCACCGAGTACATGGGCAACTTTTTGTTCCAAGCCATGGCGCTTCTGATGATGTCGACCGTGATCCTGATCGTCCCGGGGGTGACAGCGCTTTCGATAGTCAGCGAGCGCGAACGACAGACCCTGCCACTCCTCCAAATCACTCAGCTCACCCCTCTGCAACTAGTGCTCGGAAAACTGAGTTCGTCGATTTCCTACTTCCTCTTGCTTCTGGTTGCAGTCGCCCCGGTGGTCGCCATTCCGCTGCTCTTCGGGGGAATGTCGTTTGGCGATGTATTCGCCGCCCTGACGATGATGCTGGCCACCGCAATCATGCTCGGCAGCGCCTCCATTGCGATTTCTTCGCGGGCGAGGTCAAGCCGAGGGGCGGTGGCGGGCTCTTATGCGTTCGCCTTCGTCATTGGCTTCCTCACTTTCGCTTTGATCCTGGCTGAGTTGCTGCTGATCAAGCCTTCGAATCAATCGTTGATCCCTCCCCGGGGTCGCGAGTTCTACTCCTCTTGGCTCAATCCCTACGTAGGGATGGTGGATGCCATCCGCGTTCCGTTGCGTTCTCAGACCAATTTTACGTTGACGCCGTTCACTCCAATCGATGCGCTGATCTACGCCCGGCAAGGCACCTCCAACGGAGGCATGTTCCTCGGGATGGCGGCAATGCCCCTCTTCAGTGGGAGGGAGGGGGTGATTCCGATGGAAATGATCGCCCCACCGGCTGACGGTGACGGCGGGGCTCTCGTTCGACTGCGGAGAGGCCCGGTTTGGGTGCGAACCCTGGTTCTCTACGCCGCCGTCACCGGTCTTGCTCTGTTGCGGGCGGCGCAGGTCGTGCGGGCCCCGGCGCGAAGGATTCTCTCGACCAAACGGAGGCGACGTGCCCCGGCTTGACCAGCGGGAGCGACCGACCCTTCCCTCCTCAGTCAAGGAACTGGTCACGAAGGCTCGCACACGTCTCCTTCTCACAGGGATGGTTCGCCTCGCCGTGACCCTGCTCGGCGTATCGGCAGCGCTGGCAACGATCCTGGTCGCCGTCGGCCGCTTCGTCGTCATGCCCTGGGCCGAACCGGCTGCCCTCCTTCTCCTCATCGGGTCAGTTGTGGTGGCGTTGGTTGCGGCTTTGATCAGGCGGGCTTCTCCGGCCCGGGCCGCTCTGGCAGTTGATCGTCGCCTCGGAGGCTTCGACAGGGTGGCAACGGCTCTCGAGCTCAGTTCGCGATTGGATCCATCGCCGGTCGAAGTGCGACAACTTGCCGACGCCGATGTCTGGTCAGATGGACGTTCTCTGGAAGGGTTCGGAAAGGTTTGGCCCCGAGGCCCCTTGCCGAACTTGGTTGTGGTCGCCCTTATCGCCACCCTGGTCATGGCCCTGGTTCCTTCGACGGCCGATGTTGCACTCGCCCGGCTCCAGGCAGAGCAGCAACTGATTGACTCCGAGATCGAACGGCTCGAGGAAAGAGCCGCCGAGGCGCCAGAGGAAGTTCGGGAATCGCTCGAGCGCCTGCTCGATGAACTCGCCCGCGCTCAAAATCTCGAACAGGCCGTCACCGCCCTAGGAGAAGCTCGCCAGGAATTAGCCGAGCAAGCCGATCCAGCCGAGTTGGCGCAGCGCACCGCCCTCGCCGGCCTCGAGCAACGACTCGCCCAGCAGCCCTTGTCAGCGGGCTCGACCGCCGCCGAGCAGTTGCGCGACCTGGCGGGCCGGCTTTCTTCCGCCTCGGCCGCCGAAATGATCACTGCCGCCGCCGAGTTGGCGGCCCGGGCGGAGGATTTAGCAGGCATCGATCAACCGCTCTCGGATGCCTTGGCTGCTGCTGGCCAAGCTCTCCAGACCGCGGCCGGGGATCCAACGGCCGTGGGGGCGACGAGTACAGCCTTGAATGAAGCCGCTTCCCAGCTCGAGCGAGCGGCTGCAGATGCCGCCGACGCTGCTTCCCGAGGTGAGGCGCAGGCCGAGGTGCGGGATGCTCAAGAGCGGCTGGCCGAAGCCCAGCAAGGCCAGGGCCAGGGACAGGGACAGGGCCAAGGCCAGGGCCAGGGTCAGGGCCAGGGTCAGGGCCAGGGACAGGGACAAGGACAGGGACAAGGCCAGGGACAAGGTCAGGGACAAGGTCAGGGGACCGGCGGCGGCGGTGGTGGAGGCGGTCAAGGAAGCGGCGGTTCGAGCGGAGCGGGTTCATCGGGGGGCGGCACCGGGTCTGGGAGCGTCGGGTCGGGAAGCGGTGATCACGACCCTGCCCGCGACCCCGAGCGAAGCCAGGTCTTCGATCCGGTCGAAGGCGGTCTCGGTGACGAAGTACGAGTCGACGTCACGGGTGGCAATACTCCCGGCGAGCCCATCGGCACCGTCACCGGTCAAGGAATCGACAATCTGCCGCTCCAGAGCTATACGAATCGTTTCTCCGATTACCGGGAGATCGCCCTCGATTCGCTTGACCGGATGGTGATTCCCTCGAATCTGGCCGATCTCGTCCGAGCTTATTTCACGGAGTTGGAACCATGACTCCAGAACAGTTTTCGCAGACGATGGAAGCCGCTCGCCAGGAGGTGGGCAAGGTCATCGTTGGACAAAAAGACCTGGTTGAGACCGTTCTGGTGGCTGCACTATGCGAGGGACATGTGCTGCTCGAGGGCGTCCCTGGCCTCGGCAAGACCAAATTGCTCGCCACCCTCGGCAAGGTGCTCGAGGTCGAATTCGGACGAGTTCAGTTCACGCCCGACCTGATGCCTGCCGACATCCTGGGCACAAAGGTCCTGACCGGCAACGATTTCAAGTTTCACGAAGGACCGATCTTCGCCAACCTGGTCCTCGCCGACGAGATCAACCGCGCCACGCCCAAGACCCAATCCGCGCTTCTGGAAGCGATGCAGGAGCGCCGGGTCACCCTCGGCGGCGAAACTCATTCGCTACCGCGGCCTTTCCTCGTCATGGCCACTCAGAATCCAATCGAGCAAGAAGGCACCTATCCGTTGCCCGAGGCCCAACTCGACCGCTTTCTGTTCAAGGCCCTGGTGCCATTCCCGCCAGCCGACGACATTGTTGAGATTCTCAAACGCACCACCGCCGGTACCGAAGCTGAACCTTCACCGGCCCTGGACGGGCAAGCGATCATCGAGATGTCGGAGATGGTGCGCGATCTACCGGCGGGCTCCCACCTGCTTCGCTATGCCGCCACCCTGGTGGAGGCGACCCATCCCGACAACGAGCTCGCACCCGAGTTGGTGCGTCGTTACGTTCGCAACGGCGCCAGTCCCCGCGGGGCCCAGGCACTGGTTCTGGGAGGAAAGGCTTATGCGCTCGCAGCGGGTCGGACCAATCTTGCCACCGAGGACATCTGGAAGGTAGCGCCGATGTCGCTTCGTCACCGGCTCGTGCTGGGCTACGAGGCACTGGCCGATGGGATCCGCGCCGATCAAATAGTCACCGAAGTGCTAGAGGCTCACCCCGCACCCGAACCGGTTGGCTGACCGATGCTGCTCACGGCCGAACTGCGCGGCCGGCTGGAACGGCTCTCTCTCGTCACCCGGCGGCGAGTCATCTCCCAATGGTCTGGACGACATGCCTCCCGTCATAAGGGCGAGAGCCTCGACTTCGCCGACTATCGCCCCTACGTGCCGGGCGACGATTTTCGCCGGATCGATCACAACCTTTGGGCCCGTCTCGGAGTCCTGCTCGTGCGCCAGTTCGAAGCCGAAGAGGAACTCCCGTTGCGGGTGGTGATCGACGCCTCGGCTTCGATGGGTTTCTACCGGAAGCTCGAAGTAGGGAAAGTTCTCGCCGGAATGGTGGCCTATCTCGGCCTGGCCGGGGGCGATCGAGTTCAACTGGTGGCTTTTGGGGGCGGACCGAAAGCAGTGACGATGGGACCGGTCGGACGCCATCTCTCCCGTTGGCCTTTGCTCGAGTCGTGGCTCGAAGGTCTCGGCGCGGGCGGCGGTGGAGAGTTGGCGCCGTCGCTTCGCAGGCTGGCGGGAGAAGGTCCCAACCGAGGGGCGCTGGTGGTTGTCTCGGATTTGCTGAGTCCCGACTTTGGCACTGCTCTCGATGGCCTCGGCATCGGAGCCGGCGGGGTGGTTCTTCACGTCCTCGGTGACGAGGAGCTAGACCCCTCACTCGCTGGGGACCTCCGGCTGGCTGACGCGGAGACCAGAGGAGAGGTGGCCGTATCGACGTCCGAGGACACCATGCGGCGCTACCGAACGGCCCTCGAAAACTTTGCCAGTGAGGCGGCGGGTCGAGCCCGCCGGGCCGGGCTCGACTACGTCCTGGTGCCGGCCCGAGATGATGCTCCCCAGCAAGTGCTGGCGGCGCTGGCGCGGGCCGAGGCGGTGGCGTGAGCTTTCTCATTCCCGCTGCGTTCGGTCTAGCCGCTTTGGCTGGACCACTGATCGTCCTTTACATGCTCCGCTCGCGCCGTCCTCGGGTGGAGGTAGCCGCCACGATGCTTTGGGAGAAAGCCGAGGTGCCGGTCTCATCGGCCGTGCCGTGGCAGAAGCTCCGCTGGACGCCCTTGCTCTTGTTGCAACTGGCAGTGCTTTCGGCATTCGTCCTCACGTTGGCGCGGCCTTTTTATCGAGAGCGCACCCTCCTCGGCCCGCACACGGTGTTCGTGATCGATACGTCGGGTTCGATGGCCATGTCCGATCGCCTCGGTACGGCCCGGGAACGAGCGCTGGCCCTGACCGACGATCTCTCCGAGGCCAACCAGGTCTCGGTGGTGGAGGCCACTGCCCACCCCCGGGTGCTGGTGGCATTTGCCCGCGACTCCGAGCTGGTGCAAGAGGCCATTGGCTCCCTGCAGGCTGGAGGGAGCCGCGCCGATCTCTCGACCGCCATCCAGCTCGCCCGCGGTCTCGCCACTCCCGACCGCCCCACCAACGTCCTCATCTTCAGCGATGGTGGCGACACACCTCTACCCGAAGAACCGGTGGCAGGAGCGGAGATGATTCGTTTCGATGACTTCGCTCTCAATCTGGCGGTCTCGGGGTGGAGCCTGGAGCCGTCCACTGAAGGCACCACCAGAGCTTTTCTCAACGTTTCCAACTTCGGGGCCGAGGACCGCTCAGTGCAGGCCGAAGTGTCGGTCAACGGCCTGGCCGCCGGCCTTCTTGACCTCGAGGTCCCGGCCCTGAGCAGCGCCCGCCTCACGACGCCGATCGATGCCGGCCCCGGAGACCTCGTCTCCGTCAAGCTGGCCGACAACCAGGATGCCCTGCCTCTCGACGATGAGTCGTCTTTGATTGTTGGTGCTGGTCCAGAGAAGTTCGTCGCCGTCGCTGGCGAAGGATCGCCGTTC
>JBOGEX010000109.1:0-38852 GCA_050741915.1 Acidimicrobiia bacterium | reverse complement strand
TCGTCGATGCCGCCCAACACCGTTGGCGACGAATCGACGGGCCCCACCTCACAGCCCTCATCCGAGCCGGAGCTGTCTTCATCGACGGAGACCTACAGGAAAGGAGCCAAACCGACCAGACCCACCCTGAGGACGTCGCAGCCTGACCATGACCTCACCCACAACATTTGACAATATCTCGTTTCTGATGTGGTGGGGTTGCAGCCGGTAGCGGCTCCGGCAGCCGTCGATAGTGCATACCCCCTGGTCCCGCCGCCACACTAAAGCTCTGATCGCCGGGGGGATCGCTTCTCCCCGATCGGAGTAGTCGACCCGGTGGCTGTCACCGTCGCTGACGATCATCCGCACCTGTCCGCCACAGAGGATCTCGGAGAGGATGTTGGGTCCTACCTTCGGACCCGCCGAGAGCCGCACCCCCGCTTCCCAACCGGTCGCAGCAGCCGGGTGAGCGTCGATGAACACTTCCGCCCCCGTTATGTCACGGCCGGGGGAGTTCTTCTGAACCGCCGGTGAGAGAATCCAAAGCCAAAGAAGTCGAAGCGTCGGCCATCCGCTGGGAACGTCCCTCGCCCGGAAGGACCGGGAAACTGGTCGGCTCGGGTAAGTGACGCCTTCTCGACGGCCTGCCCGTCGGGACCCGACAGCCCACCCCACAGCCGCCACCACGACTCGTCCGGTGAGGGCTGCATCGGGCGCCGGGTACTCATCCCGTCGGACGAGATCGACCGAGTCCTCGCCCTGGGACCAGAGGAAAATCGCACCGCCAGCTAAGGATTTTTTCCTCTCGACCGACCAGGCGAGACTTTCACATGTTTCTGCGATAGGCACCAGGTTGGCGCCAGCGCCTCGGACAACCGTTCGCTTCTGCTCTCCCCATAAACCGAAATCCCCCGTTCTGACTGACAGGGGGTTTCGGACTGTGGAGCTGAGGGGACTTGAACCCCTGACCCCTTGCATGCCATGGAGAGAGCCGGTTGTATCCAGATGTCGCCGCTCGTTTCCCACTGTGCCGAAAAACGCAAGTCACAACAGGCGATTCTGGGTATCAGCCACCGAAAACTCAATGGCGACGGCATATTTGTGGGGAGGCGATATCGCACCCCACTGGCACCCCAACTGGCACCCCAGACAATCCGGACACCGTCCGGACAGGTGTTAGGCTGGCGGCTATGACTGAGCCCGCCTCGAAGGCTTCCCACCGTCATCGGCTCGAAATGCGGGTCACCCCGCAACAAGATGCCGTGATCCGTCAAGCCGCCGCGCTGGAGAACACCACCGTCACCGCCTTCGTGCTTGACACCGTCACCGCCCGGGCGCAGAAGGTGATCAGAAGGCATCAGGACCTGGTGCTCAGCAACGCCGCCTTCGATCGTTTCCTGGCTGAGCTCGACAAACCTCCCCAGGTTGTGCCGGAGCTGGCCAAACTCTTCGAACGGACCCCGAAACTTCCCGAAGGGTGAGCCAACCCAGGCTCCGCCTTGAACGTCTCAGCCGAGATCACGACCTAACCGCCTTCGAGTCGGGAAGCGAAGAGCTTGACGACTGGCTGGGAAGGCATGGCTTGGCCGCCCAGGAGATGGACACCGCCCGCACCTTCCTCCTGATCCGGAGCCGCCGGGTAGTCGGCTACTTCAGCCTTACCATGGGATCGGTTCTCAGAGAGGAAGCACCGGCCCGGTTGGTGCGGGGCATGCCCGCCTACCCCGTGGGCATGGTCTTGCTTGCCCGTCTTGCCGCCGACCGCCGCCACCAGGGCCGGGGGTTCGGTGCCCTGCTCCTAACCGAAGCACTTCGCAAAGCCCTCGCCGCCGGCGAGTCGGCCGCAGCCAGACTCGTGGTGGTCGACGCCATCGACGAGCAGGCAGCCGACTTCTACCGGCATCACGGCTTCATCATCGCCCCCGAACACCGGCACAGGCTCTACCGCCGTATCAAAGACATAAAAGCCAGCCTCGAAAGCACACAACCGCCAATGCCTCGAACTAACCAGACGGCCTCCCGGTCGGAATTAATTGACTAGTCCACGGCCGGGGAGTTGCTATGGGACGCCCTCATCAGAGTGCGCGCCGCGTCCGACATTGTCAGCGCCCGCCTCGTTATCGTCCATGCCAACGACGGACAGGCGACTTGTTTCTATCGGTGACCCGGTCACCCATTTCGGACAACCTCCACCGATCATTCAGAAATCAGAGAGACATCCCCGCCGCACTTGACCCAGGGCGGATCTTTGAAACAACCTCGAACCAGAGGAGAACACGCGAAAGTCATCCTTACCCCAAGATACGCCTCGGTCAATGACCGCTTCGTCGGGACAGACCATCCGACACCGGCTTAACCGTCGAAGCGACTGCGCCTCAACTCGGTGCTCATGTTGTCGACCCGGGATGCCGTTGATTTGTGGCCACGCCGATCCCTACTGGGTTTCGCTCCGACATGATTAAGCCTCTCCTTCGTCATCGCCGGCTGCCAGAAATCATTCGATCTCGGCGACCTCGAACGCATCGGTACTGTTTAAGTCTGCGGGTTCGGAGTACGAAGGGTCTTGGCCGGTTTGATTGCTATCGATTTGTTCAGCCAGGCCGTGAGTATCGCCTGGGAAGTTCGGTGAGCCTCGGTCTCGTTCGCCCTAGCCTCGTTGAGTAGTTGGTCGGGGTTTGATGGCGTCGCTTTCGAGTTCGCTGCGTGGCGAGCGGAGCAGCCATCGTTCTACCACTGCTGGGGAGGTCTCCGGGTGGAACTGAACCCCAAGCGAACTGCCTCGGCGATACGCCTGCGGATAAGAGTCGGTCCTGGCGAGGAGGACGGCGCCCACCCAGTCACTCAGTTCGCTTGAATAGGTTGCACGCCATGGTCCAGGTCAGTACGACGACTTCGGAGGATGCGTCGCCCGTCGTTGAGATCAGTGGTCGCGGCTCTCAGATCGCATTCTGGCAACGTGTTTGTAAGGAGTTCCTCAATGCAATAGGTCACTCCAAACTCAAATCTGCTAGTCCAATGCGTCCGGTCGCCGACCAGGGCTACTCGGCGGAACCAGACTCCCCCTTTCAGTCGAGATGAGCGACGGCTCCGAGTTAGACAAAGCGCTCGCCGCGTTCAGCCAGACATTCAGCACCGGAGATGGCGACGGTTTCTTGGCGCTGTTCACCGACGACGCAGAGGTCCTGCTTCATGAACAACCAAAGCTGGTGGGGACGGCTGCGATCCGGGAGATGTTCATCGAACTTTTCGCCACCATTGACACCTCCGAGTTCGAGATCGACTACGACGTCGTCGACATCCACGGCGATCGCGCCTACGTCCTGGCCGCCTTCCGCGAGACGCTCCAGCCCAAAGCCGAAGGACCAGCAATAGTGATCGACGGACGCATCGTCTGCTTCTGGCAGCAAGAGCCAGACAAAGAGTGGAAGGTGACTCGAGTACTTACCGGTCGCGCCGGTCCTGACTGTATACGCCCATAATGGACCCCTGCCCGCCTTCTACCCTCCGACAACTTCGGTACGGTAGGGACGACGCACACCCTGGCCGAACTCTCGTCTGGTACTACAGAACGCATGATCCTGGCGTGTAACGCGCCGCCTCTGAATGCGCGCCATCGGCACGACTGTACGCTGTTTCATCAGGTGCTGGCCCCGTCCATTCCCGACTAGTGGTACCTAGTCGGGAACCGATCGGTGGCTACCTCCGGCTTAGGAGTTCGACGACAACCAGAGCGACGGTTGCGATGAAAAGGGCGATCGTTCCGGTGGCTGTCCAAGCCGCCGCTTTGGCGGCGTACTTGGCTGCTGCTTCGGTGACAAGCCGAGCCTGGAAGTAGCCCTTCGCTAGCTCGCCGTAGTCGTCACCGTGGGACTCTGTGCTCTTCGGAAGCGTCTCGACGATGAGGTCGAGAATTGGCATCGTCCGGAGTTCTGCTCTCGAATACGGTGCAGGCATCGCGTCTCCTTTCCTTTCAGTCCTATTGGTCGACTGGCACTCGTCCTTCTTGAACTTGTTCGCCGTTGGCGTCGACCCAGGTGAGCCGATAGCGGAGGTCGTCGGGCTGGGGAAAGCCGAGAGAGAAAGCAACTCCGATCGAAACACTCTCTCCCTGGTGTAGCCGGGCGCCGACGCCGTAGTCGGTTCCACCCACCGGTTCGACGTCGACGAGGTCGCCATCTCTCGTCTCGGCCAGGACGACGAGGCGGACGGAGAAAGCGTCAGCTTGTCCCTCGTTGGTCGCGATGATGCGCGCCCATGTCCGCGCCGAGTCTCGGTAACCGAAGCGAATCCGGAAGGAGGCGGTCCTCTCTTGCTGCTCGGTCTCCTGACGTTGAGCTTCTTTTGTTCCTCGCTCCTCGCGTTCCCAGCGGTGGCGCTCTTCTTCGATCCGGAGGAGTTTCAGCTGGGTGGCGACGGCTTCTTCGTTGATCCGCTTCTCGAAAGCGTGACGTTTGGCGTCAAGCTTCGCCTCCACGTCGTCGCGCTTCTTGTCGCGGAAATAGCTCCGAATCCCGAGAGCGAGGCCGGATGCGGCGATAAGAACAGTGAGTGACTCGGCAGGTGTCATCCCAGACGCCGGGTCTTCCCCGGGGTGAGGATCGCCGCCGCGAACTTGGTCATGCGGTCTCCTTGCGGTGAGGTCTCCCACTATGCCGCGCCTGGGTGACAGGTTCGGGCTTGCGGGAGCGCCCGTTTGCCGGCTGGAATTCTCGGAGGGCTTCCGGACAGCAGTGCCCCCGACCGAGCCCAGGAAGCTGGCGGCACCCAAGAACGGTTCTGATGTTTGCCACGCTGGCACTTCCTCGGCCAGACGGTGTAGGCAGGCCGGACGATACAGCGCGCAGACAGCGCCGAGCGGCACGTCGGCGCTCCGCCCGGACGGGGCCCCTCGAGGATGCGATCCAGGGATGATCGACAGCGTCACTACATCTTTCTACATCTCCCGACCTTGGCAAAGCATGTCTGCGCGTCGTGCGTCAAACAAGTCGCCGGATTCAGCCTTGCAGCAGTCGCAGCTGCGCCGAGTGGTGCACGCGCTACCCGACGGGTTCGACAAGGATCGTCGACTCGGGGTCGACATCATGGGCCCAAGCGAGGGTCGGTAGATCCGCGCTGTCAAGCCCTGCAAGTTCGAGGGCGGCCTGCCCTGCGACGTGCGCGGCGTAGACGGACTGACCATTGGCGACCGATGCGTAGAACTAGCCGCGTAATTGATCGCGTCGCCGTCCTCGATCTCGTTAGCCATACCAATCGCGAACGGGACCACTTGAGCAACCAGATTGTCGATCTGGCCCGCGGAGCGGCATGCGTTCAACAGAACCAGCAACGGTGGGGCGTCGGTGGCCCTGATAGCCGCGGCGAACGCCTCGGCAGTGACGATCACACCCTCGTGTCGTTCGTCACGTTCGTCTTCGAAGACGATTAAGTCCTCACTGCTATGGCCAGAGAAATGCACGACATGTGGGCGGAACTTGGTGATGCCATCGAGTAGATCAGCGGTGGTGGCGGCGGGGCGTACATCCAACTCAATCAGGTCCCGATGCAATGCGGATTCCACAGCAGCACGTATGCGCTTTTGCTCCCGGCCAACACGAAGATCACCTTCTGAAGACGCACCGAGAACCAGGACACGCAGCTTCTCGATCTTTGGAGCACGCAACTCGCGCACAGCACGATCTACAGCCGACTCAGCATGACTGATCCGGTACTCCAACGCCGCGCGATCGGCCGCCGCTTTGCGGTCAGCCTGCTGCTGGTCGCGTCTACGTTTCCGCTCGACCGCATCAGCATCAGACCTCTCCGCCTGGGTTAGCTTGGCCGCAAGGTTGGCCTCCTCCGTGGCATAACGGGAAGCCTTCCCTTGCCATCGACTCGCCTCCGTGCCCGCTGCAGCGGCCTCTTTGTCGCGTCGTTCGGCCTCGCGCAACTTGCTTGTGGCGGTAGTTTCGCTACTGGTCTTTGCTGCGGCCTGCCGTGCCTTATCGGCATCGGCTCGCTTTCGGGATTCCTTGCTCCGGTACTGACCGGCCTTCTCGTCTGTATCGACCCGCTGCTTGCGCTTACGTTCGAGCTGACTTCGGTACTGGCTCGCGCTCATACTCCTTGGACCTCACCGGTCGTCATCGAAACAGCAGATCGTGCCACTAGCCAAGGCTGCACAGATCGCAAGTTTGGATCGGATTCGTTGGACTCAGACCATGTTGGGATGTTCGCAACCGTAGATCGAGAGGCTTCAGCCGCCGTCGAGCACCTCACCTTTCATGCCGACGAATACCCATCCGAACTGGCTGTTGCCTGAATCCGGATCGAACCGCATCGTGACCCGATAACCCTCTGCTGGCACTCTTGCCTCTGGGACCTGCGGATATGGTGGCCCGACAATAAGGAACTCCTCAAGGTCCGGTCCGACAATCGCTGGATGTTCGAATGTACCCCACGTCTCGAAGTCGTAGCCCTCGAGAACATCTTCCCCCGCCGAAGACACAACTTGGCTGTCGCCATCAACAACCAGCGCTTAACGCCGTACCACCAGCGGCGGGAGGTAGCCACTACTAACGAATCTCTCGGGTCACAACTCCCCCAAGAGAAAGTCTCCGGTTAGGTGGTTCTGCTGGGCCATCCAGCAACGTAAACCCGAATCTGAAATCCCCAACTCTCGGGCCACTCCACGATCGGCTTTGACCCTTCCCGGGGCCAAAGCCATAGCCCTTCTCCGGAAACTCGGCAGGCATCACCATCTTCCAATCTCGGTGCCTCAAACACCAACGGTACGTGTCCGAAGAAGCGGGGGAGGCTCAGTGGGTTGTTCCCTGAGGTCGCGAGATGTCTCCCGGCGTGCCAGAAAACGCAAGCCACGACAGGCGATTCGCGGTATTAGAGGTCAAACATCCAACAGCCAACGGCGGATCGATCGATGTATGGTTTGGCACCCCACTGGCACCCCAACTGGCACCCCACCTCAAGCCTTTATGGCGCGCTCGATGTGTTTAGCCGCGACGTTGATGGTCGGCGTCACCGGGTGGCGGTAGTGACGGAACACCATCCGGTTGTCCACATGACCCAGGAGGTCCGCCAATAGCTCCGGGGCCACGTCGGTAGCCGAGAGAACCGAGGTGGCCGTATGCCGAAGATCGTAAGGAGTTACGCTGCCGTCGATCCCCGCGCACCGGCAATACGTCTGACAAGGCGCCGCATATTGGCAGGATCGACCGGTGGGCCATTGGGGGTCACGAAGACCAGGCCTTCCCATTGCGCCGGCCACCGAGCTCCAGCTATCAAGCGTTCTTCCAGCTGACGCTGACGGTGTCTGCGGAACGCGGCGACGGTCCTCGAGGGCATGGCGAGAGTCCTCGACCGCTTGCTCCCGAGATACGAGGTCAGCTGCCTCGTGACCGGGCCAGAGCGGCGCGGGCGTGGGCTTCGAGACCCTCGAGACGGGCAAGACGGGCCGTGTCCTCGACCAGCGCATCGGGATCATCCACCGATAGCCAGGTGGTTGGCTTGAGGAAGGTGAACACCGACAGCCCTGCGCTGAACCTCGCCCCACCACCGGTAGGCAGGACGTGATTCGGCCCCGCCCCATAGTCGGAGAAAGCCTCGGCGGCGGAGCCGCCGATGAACACCGACCCGTAGTTCCTCACCTGCAATGCCACGCTATGGGGATCATCGACGTGGAGAGCGAGGTGCTCGGGTGCCAGCCCGTCGGTGATCACCGCCGCGGCGCGTAGATCGTCGACGATCACACAAACTCCATTGGAAAGTGCCGCCCTGGCGGTCTCGGCTGTGGGGAGATCCTCCAGCTGCTCGGCAAGCGCCCGTTCTACCTCATCAGCCAGTTCCGCGGATGGGGTTATCAGAGAAGGCACCGCATCGACGTCGTGCTCAGCCTGGGCGAGCAGATCGATGGCCACCAGCCTCGGGTCGGCGGTCTGGTCGGCGATCACCAGGATCTCACTGGGACCGGCCAGCCCGTCGATTCCTACCTCTCCGAATAGGTGCCGTTTTGCGGCAGTGACCCATTTGTTACCCGGTCCCACCACGACATCTACCGGAGGAGTCACCGTGCCGAAGGCGAGAGCGGCGACCGCCTGGGCTCCGCCTACGGTCAGAACACCGTCGGCGTCACCGATCCATGCCGCGGCCAGTATCAAAGGAGACGGGTGTGGGGACGCCAGCCAGACGCTGTTCACTCCTGCCACCCGGGCCGGAGTCACAGTCATCAGCACGGACGACGGCAACGGGTAACGGCCACCCGGGGCATACGCGCCTACCGACCCAACGGGGATCCACCGGTGACCGGCCTGGCCGCCGTCGATCTGCAGGTTGAGATCCGAAGCCCCTTCTCTCTGGGCACGGCTGAAACTCTCGATCCGGCGATGCACGCGCCTGAGAAGGTTCTGTGACTCCTCGTCCACCGAGTCGAATGAGGCCTTGAGCTCGTGCCGGTCGACGGTGAGTGGCTGACCTGGTTCGATGTCGCCGAGTCTCTCGGCATGGGAACGAAGTGCCTCCTCGCCACCAGCTCGGACATCCTCGACGATCTCGATGACCGTCTCCCTGATGTCGGCGCCGATCGGAGGCCGGCTTGCTCCGTTGAGCTCGGCCGCACTCATCCGACGCAACAGTCTGTTCACTCGACCTCCCTGGCCGCCATTGGTCTCCGGCTGACCCGGCCCTCTCTTCGGTCGAGGATCGATCCGATGTCCGCGACTGACACGCCGGCGGCGATGCTTCTTACCAGCGTGAAATAGAGGAGGTCGGCTGCTTCCGCTGCGATGTCGGCGTCGGGTTCGAGAAACTCGGCCAGCTCCTCGCCGAGCTTGGCCGTTAACAGGTCGGGTTCGTCGAGAAGACGTACGGTGTTGGAGCCGTCGGGTCTCCGCTTCGCAATAACCTCGAGTCTCCGACCGAGACGTCCCAGCCCACGGTCCTCGCCCCAGCACGACCTGGTGCCGGTATGGCAGAAGCCGCCGCTCTGGCGAACGGTGAAGCGTAGGGCGTCGCGGTCGCAGTCGACGTCGACACCGATCAGCTCCTGGACCGCCCCCGACGTCTCCCCCTTGACCCACAAACCCCGGCTCCGGCTCTGATAGATGCCACGTCTCGATTCGATCGCCTGACTCAAGCTCTCGAGGCTCGACCAGGCGAGACCCAGGGCGATCCCGTGCTCATCTACAACGACCGTCGGCCATAGCCCGTCACTGCGATCGCTATGGAGCATGGCGCCGAGGGCATCGGCAAGGCTTAACCGCCCCGTGTAGAGCGCCATGCCCACTTGCGCGTCGGCACCCAACGAGTCGAGCTTTGCGATCTCATCGGCGGTGGTGATGCCCCCAGCGATGGTCACACGCGCCTCGCCCGCCCTGTCGACGACCTGGCGCGCCAGCTCGACGTCGGTTCCGTCCATCCGACCTTCCCTCTCCACGAAGGTGACCAGGAACCCGCCACACAGATCGCGGAAACGCTCCACAGATTCCAAGAGATCCCGTCCGCTCCCCTCTCTCCACCCGTGGGTGACAACCTCACCGTGTCGGGCATCGAGGGCGACGATCACCCGGTCTGCCGGGAGATCGGAGAGGAGGTCCTCACTGGCTGCGGTCCCGATGATCACCTTGTTCGCTCCCGCGTCGAGCCACCCCAAAGCATCGGCTGTGCTGCGGATGCCGCCACCGACCCGGATCCGGGCACGGAGACACAGCTCGGCGATGAGCTCGCGGTTGTTGCCTTCCCCACGCGCCGCGTCGATGTCGACCACGGCGACCTCGCCCACCAGTGAAAAGCCGTCGAGCACAGACCTGGGATCTCCGGCGTCGATCACCTGACGCTCCCCTCCCACGAGCTGGACGGTGCTGCCTCTCACTATGTCGACCGAAGGAATGATCATGGCCTCACCTCGATCCCGGCAGCAGTGAGGCCCGACTTGAGGTCGCCTACCGTGGTCACACCGTCGTGGAGGATCGATGCGACCAACGCTGCCGAAGCGCCGGCTTGGATGGCTGCGGCCATATGAGGGTGTCCGCTGGCACCGCCCGAGGCGATGACCGGGACATTGACCGCTGCCGAAACCTGGCGGATCAGGTCGAGGTCGTACCCTTCGCCGGTGCCGTCCCGGTCCCAGCTGGTGAGCAGGATCTCGCCTGCTCCCTGGGCAACGGCCTTCTGGCACCATTCAATGGTGTCGAGTCCGGTGCGGACCTTGCCACTGCGCACGACCACCTCCCACGAGACCCCGATCACAGCGGCATCGACCGCAACCACGGTGCATTGCGCCCCGAATCGGCTGCTCATCTCGGCGATCAGGTCCGGTCGCTCGACGGCCGCGGTGTTGACCCCCACCTTGTCGGCTCCGGATGCAAGGAGTCGCGCCGCGTCGTCAGCTTCCCGGACGCCGCCACCGACCGTGAGCGGGATGCTGAGTTCCCGTCGTACCGCCTCGACCACACCGAGGTTGTTGGCTCGCCCCTCTGGAGTCGCCGAGACGTCCAGCAGGACGATCTCGTCGCCACCTTGGTCTTCGTAGGCGCGGGCGCACTCCACGGGATCGCCGGCGTCGCGCAGGCCCTGGAAACGGACACCTTTGACCACCCGTCCCTCGTCTACGTCGAGACAGGGGATCACCCGGTTGGCCAACATCACGCCGTCCTCCCCGTCGTCTCGAGCCAACTCCCCAGGATGTCGCTGCCCCACGAACCGGACAGCTCGGGGTGGAACTGGCAGGCTAGGACGTCGCCGCGCTCGAGAGCGGCGACGAACCTGCCCCCGTGGTCGCTACCCGCCGCCGACCATCCGTCGGGAGGTTCTTCGATTCGGTAGGAGTTGGCGAAGTAGGCCCACCCATCGCGCAGGAAAAGGCAGCCCGCTTCCGCCACCACGCGGTTCCATCCAAGTTGGGGGACACGCACCGTCTGCGGGAAACGGGTGACCCGCCCGAACAGGTGGCCAAGACCCTCGATGCCGTCACTTTCGTCGCTCGCTGTCGCGAGCAGTTGCATTCCAACACAGATGGCGAGGGTCGGTCTTCCGTCATCGAGTCGCCTGCGTAATACGTCCCGCATGTCGAGACGATCCAGCTCAGTCATCGCCGCCCCGAATGACCCGACACCGGGGAGGACGACCCGATCGGACTTCTCGACGACCGAGATGTCACGGGTCACCATCGGTTCGACCCGGAGTCGTCGGAACGCGGCAAGGACCGACGCGAGGTTCGCCGTTCCAGTGGGAACGACTGTGAGTGCAGTCATCGCAGACTCCCCTTGGTGCTGGGAATCCCGTCACCTCTGAGGACCACTGCCTCGCGGAGGGCGAGAGCCAGGGCCTTGAAGGCGGACTCCGCTTTGTGGTGGTCGTTGTCCCCCCGGATCAGGTCGACGTGGAGCGCCATCCTGACTTCGAGGGCGAAGCTGCGGAAGAAGTGGATGACATTCTCGGTGGCCACATCCCCGATGGCGGGACGGTTGAACGGGATGTCCACCTCGGACCAGGGCCGGCCGGAGAGATCGACCACGGCACGGGCCAACGACTCGTCGAGAGGGGCGTAGGCCGAGCCGAACCGAGTGATCCCCGAGCGGTCACCGAGGGCCTCGTCGAGGGCGCGGCCGAGGACGATGGCACAGTCCTCGACGGTGTGGTGGTCATCCATTTCGTTGTCTCCTGCGGCCTGAATCGCGAGATCGAATCCGGAGTGCCTGCCGAGCGCTCCCAGCATGTGATCGAGGAATCCGAGCCCGGTGCTGACCGTGCCGAGCCCGGAACCGTCGATGGTCAGAGAGACCGTTATGTCGGTTTCGCTGGTCTTGCGGCTCAATTCAGCCTTACGTTGCATCGAGGACCTCCTCGATCTCTTTGACCGACTCCACGATGCGAGCGGAAGCCGTGAGGGCCGAACGATCGTCGCCGGGAACGACCACACCGATGGGGACGACACCAGCCGCCCGGGCCGCCGCCAGGGCGTCGACCGTGTCCCCGAACATCCACGACCGATCGACACCGAGGCGACTCAGGGCGACCCGGACGGGCGCCGGATCGGGCTTTGCGGGGGCATCTTCTCGGGTGACGACGGTGGCGAAGAACCGTCGGAGGTCGAACCGTTCCAGGAAGTCCACGGCGTCTTTGCGGGGCCGCGCCGTGACAATGCCGAGGCGATAGCGGCCAGACCAGGACTCCAGCGAGTCCGGGGACACCAGTAGGCGCTCGGCCATCTTGAGCCCCTCTCGCCCGTCCTGTCCCCCGTAGATCCGCTCGAACTCGTCACGCACAGTTTCGAAGGGAATATCGACGCCGCCGGCTGCGCAGAGGCCACGGGTCAGCTCCCAATCGTCGGAGGCGTTCCCCTGGGCCGTGGCCGATGCGATGTCGTCACCGGTGACGGTCACGCCGAATTGCGCGGCCGTGGCGACGATGGCGGCCCGGAACGAGTCCCTCACGTCGGCCAAGACCCCGTCCATGTCGAAGAGCAGCGCCTGGGGAGCGAGAACCGTACGGAGCGTCCTCTCCAGACGGACGAAGTCCTCTTCGCTGCCGGGGACGGTGATCCGCACACAGCGGCACAGCTCTGGTCGGTCGTCGAAGCGTCTCAGGCCGACACCGAGCGCGGCGGCGGCCGGGACCAGCCAGGAAGGGTCGACATTGGTCGCCAGCACGAAGTTCCCCTGCGAGGGGAGAGGCTCGCAACCCAGTTCGTCGAGGAGGGACGCCAGACGTTCGCGACGCCCGGCTATGCCGGCCGCGAAATCGTAGGCCTCGTCCACCCGTGTCTCCAGGGCCTCCGCGGCCAGCGCCGCGGAGAGCGCCGACACCGAGAAGGGCGATCCAAAGGTGGCCAGGCGACGGACGACGGCTTCGGCACCGAGGACATAACCGACACGGAGACCGGCCAGGCCAAAAGCCTTGGACAAAGTCCTGATCACCACGACGTTGCCCATCTCCAATGCCGCTTCGGTCACTTCTTCGTCGGCGAACTCGGCATAGGCGGCGTCGAGGACGACGAGCGGGTAGACGTCGGAGACCTTGGCCAGGTCAGCCGGGGTGATGACATTGCCTGTCGGGTTGTTGGGTGAGACCACAACGGCGGTGCCCGGGGTACCCGCCGCTTTCGTTAGGAAGTCGTCTACCGGGAAGTCGCCGTCCCACCACGGCACCTCGATCAGTGGTGTCTCCAGCTGAGCTGCATAGCGTCTCACCATCTCGAACGTGGGAGTGGTGGCCACCAGGGCGCGGCCCGCGGAGGCGAGAAAACAGCGAAAAAGGGCGTCGTCACCACCGGCGGTGACCAGGACGCGGTCGACGCTGAGGCCATGACGGGCGGCCACTGCTTCGCTGAGTCGCCCCGTATCGGGATACCTGGACGTCACGGCGGCCAGATCTCCGGGCGCAAGGTCGATGCTGGTGACGGTTGGGTTGCCCTCGTTCCTCGACAGGTCGAGGTCGATGGGAGCAGCAAACGTGGGAGATTGGTAGGCGCCGCTCATGGGACGATCTGCTCCAGACGGGAGACGACTATGTCCGTGGCGCCTCTTGTTTTCAATAGGGGAATCAGCCCCGGGAGCTCCGAACGTAGTACCGCCGCCTTGACAGCCAGACCCGCCGAGCCGTGGAGGGTGGCGATCGTGGGCTCTCTCATGCTGGGAAGTACCGCGATCACCTGCTCGACGTCCTCCGCTGCGACGTTGAGCTCGACCATCGCCCTCCCCCTCGCCTCGAGGACGGCGCGAAGACTCAAAACGAAGCCGTCGATGGCCACCTTCTTCGCTGGCGTCTCCATGGCGTTGCGACTGGCGTAGAGACGTGTCGAGGAGCCCATTAACTCGTCGATGACGACCAGCCCGTTGGCCGCAAGGGTCTCGCCCGTTGCGGAGATGTCGATGATGACGTCGGCGTCTTCGGGAGGGAACACTTCGGTTGCGCCATAGGAACGGACCAGGGTGGCGTCGAGACCGCGATCGGCGATCCATTTGGAGGCGAGCCGCTCCAATTCGCTAGCCACCACCAGGTGCCGTTCCGGAAGTTTGCCGTCGATGAGTAGAGACTCCGGTGCGGCCGCCACCACTCGCACCGGGTCGAGGCCAGTGTCGAGCAATTCGACGAGCTCGGCGGACTTCTCCTCCACCCAGTCGGCGCCGGTGAAGCCGATGTCACGGGACCCGGCAACGAGCATCTCCACGATGTTCTGTGGTTTGAGCAGCTTCACCTCGTAGCCCTCCACCAAGGTGACGGGTCGGTAGCCACGGATGCCGGAACGCAGCTTGATCCCGGCATCGGACAGCAGCGAGGAGACCCCGGGCTCGATCCGACCCTTGGGGACGGCGAGGTGGATCACGTCTCGTTCGGCGAGGGGATTGGGCATGTGCGGCCTTTCCCGCCTATCGATGCGGTCGGCATGCCCGAAAACGAGAAAACGCCGACCCTCCGGTCGGCGTATTGCGTGCGGTTGCGTTCGCTCAGCTACACACGATCAGCCGACCCGATGCAGGTGGTGATGGTGATGCAGGTGGGCGAACTGGTTTTTCATGTGCGCCGCCAAGCTAGCAAGCCCCACCCGGGACTGGCAAACCCCTTCCGTGAGCAGTACAGCGAAGGTCTGGCCAGGTAATGGGTACCGGCGTAAACGGAAGAGAGGCATCTCCATTGAGCGGCCAAAAACGGTGAGTGCCGCGGCGGAGACGACGAGCAAAGTCGACAGGGTGCGGGTTCTCGGGAAAGGCTCTCTGTGTGATCACAGTCGAAGTCATTGGAAGGGCTCCTGGTTCATGGCGGATCTGTCGGTGCGGATTCAGCGATAGGCCCGATCCGCAATGTCGCATACGACTGACCTGTGTCTGATCTGATTACTCCTCGGGGCGACGGACGTGTGGATTCCGACCTGGCTTGTATGGCTTCTCCAGCCTGAAAGGAAGACCGGGAGGGTTGCCTCGACTCGCCACGAATCATGGTTGATCGAAGCTGGCGGTGGTCGACTGGCAGCCTCTGGAAGCCACGCTATGCTGCCGCCGGACAAGTCAAACGCGCTCATCAAGAGCGGCGGAGGGACAGGCCCGTTGAAGCCGCGGCAACCAACGCAGAAAGATGCGCAAGGTGCCAATGCCTGATCGATGAGAGCCTGAGCGGAGTTCCCGCTCGGGGCGCTCGTGAGCGCGTCGAGAAAAAGGGAACCCGCCATGACCTCACTTTCCATCCCAAACCCAACCCGGCCTCCCAGTCGGGTAGCTTCCGTTCCTTCCAACCGACCCGGCACACCCGCCGCCACTGGCTGGTCGTCGATGTGTTGTTCCTGTGGATGCTCTCGGGTGGTCAACCCGAGTGTCGCCGCCCACAGGCCCCGCCACTCCTAGCACCGACGCCGCCACCCGAGGGGACAACCCCGAACCCCAGTCCGATCATCTCTGGGGCGTCGGATCGTCCTCATAGGCCAACACCGAAGTTGGTCCACCGAAATACACGAAGGAACTGTTCATGTCGCAAACCAAAGTCGACGAATACGCCAACCCCGATGCTCTGGTCACCACCGATTGGCTGGTCGACAACCTCGACGACCCGGAGTTGAGGATCATCGAGGTCGACGAGGACACCGAGTCCTACGGCCGGTCACACATCCCCGGAGCCTTCGCCTGGAACTGGTCGACCGACCTCCACCATCCGCTACTACGTGACTATCTCGACCAGGATGGGTTCAGCCGTCGCCTCGCCGAGTCAGGGGTGGACGAGAACACGACCGTTGTTTTCTACGGAGGCAACAACAACTGGTTCGCTGCCTACGCCTACTGGCTGTTGAAACTCCGCGGGTTCGACTCGGTGAAACGGTTGGACGGTGGCCGACTGAAGTGGAACGTTGAGAACCGTCCCACCACCACCGACATCCCCAACCCGCAGACCACCGGGTTCCGCCTCCCCGGTTCAGAACGCCCTCAAATCCGTGCCCTCCGTGACGAGGTTCTCGAATTGGCGGCCCACAACGGGTCCTCGTTTGTCGACGTCCGCTCACACGAAGAGTACGCCGGCATCAAACTCGCATCACACTGGCCGGTCTCTCCTTTGTCTGGTCTGGTCGCCTTTCTCATGCTCGCACTGTTTGCTTGCACGTCTGGGACATCCACCGAAAATGCCGCATCGGGTTCAACCGCGGCGGGTGGCGCACCCGAAGAGGGTGTTGAGCTGGTGTATGCGACCGGTAAGGACATCACGTGCATCGACCCTCACGTCGGGGGTGACATGCCGCAGGCTTCAATCGCAGCCCAGTACCTGGACTCCATCGTTTCCCAGGACCGGGAGGGGAACATCCACCCCTGGCTCGCCACGGAGTGGGAAGTCTCCGATGACGGACTGACCTGGACGTTTCACCTTCGTGACGACGTGGTCTTCACCGATGGGACGCCCTTCAACTCCGAGGCGGTGAAGGCGAACCTCGACCACATGGTCGACCCGGCGACCCAGTCAGGTACGGCGGGGGGCTACTTAAAGCCATACGTCAGCACAGAGGTCGTCGACGACACTACGGCCGTAGTCACTCTCAACCGGCCATATGCCGCCTTCCTCGAGGTGCTGGCCCAGCCGTTCCTAGGGATCCAGTCTCCGACGGCGCTGGCCCGGTCACTCGAGGAGAACTGCGGCTCACCTGTCGGATCAGGGCCATTCAAGGTGGTCTCCTCGACACCCCAGCAGGAAGTGGTGCTGGAGCGAAACGAGACCTACAACAGTGCCCCTCCGTTCGCTGAGCACACGGGTCCGGCGAAGGTCGAGAAGATCACGTGGCGGATCATCCCGGAGAACGCCACCCGCTATGGCGGCATCCGTACGGGAGAAATCGACGTCATCGACTTTCTGCCTCCCGAGAACTTCGCCGAGGCCGAGGACGATGACCGTGTCACCTTGAATCTCAACGACAGGCCGGGCAATCCGACGTCGCTGGCGTTCAACGTCACCCGCCCGCCGTTCGACGACATCAACGTCCGCAAGGCATTCTTGCTGGCGTCCGACGTGAGGAACGGTGTGGAAAGCATCTTCCTTGGCACGTCGACCTACGCCGGGGGACCACTGAGTCATCCGACGCCGTTCTACTCGCCCGACTTCGAGGACGTCTATGCCTACGACCTCGACCAGGCGAATCAACTCCTCGACGTGGCCGGGTGGACAGAGCGTGACTCCGAGGGCTACCGGATCAAGGATGGGAAACGGCTCACGTTGGAGCTTCCCATCACCCCGGCGGAGTGGCCCGCGTCGTACAACGCGCTGATCACCCAGATCCAGGCAAAGGTCAAGGACGCCGGGTTCCACTTGGATATCCAGAACGTCGACGGCGGCACCGGCTTTGAGCGGAACAGCACCTTCGACTACGACCTGCGAGCGCAATACTGGAACACGAACACGGCCGACGTGTTGCGGATCGTGTTCGCCACCGAGTACCTCGTGTCTGCCGGATGGGTGCCGAACGGATCCGGTTACAGCAACCCCGAGCTTGACGACCTCCTCAACCAGGCGCTGGCGACCACGGAGCCGTCGGAACGTGAGGAGCTCTACTACCGGGCACAGCGAATCATCAGCGGCGACGCTCTGCAGTTGACCCTCTACGCCCAGAGCACCCAGATCGCAAGCCGAAACGATCAGGTGCAGAACGTGGTGGTCGAACCGTCGCTGTCGCTCCCCTACCTCTACGACGCGTGGGTGGTGAGCGGAGGATGACCTGGATTAGACCCGTGGCCCCGCCGTCAGGCGAGACCACAACAACGGCCGGGATCGGTTCGGTGACGGGAGTAGCCCGCCGCCGCACCGGGAGAGTCTTCAGCCACCTCATCGGAGCCCTCGTCGTGCTGTTCGCGGTGGTGACGTTGACTTTCTTCGCACTGAAGCTGATTCCGGGCGATCCGGTGATCGCCATCCTCGGCTCCTCCGGTTCGTCGCCAAGCAAAGAGACGGTGCAGGCAGTGCGAGCGGAGTACGGCCTCGATCAGCCCATGCCAGAGCAGTACGCCTCGTATCTGGCCGGCATCGTCCGTGGCGACCTTGGTGTCTCGTACATCTACAAGGCACCGGTCACCGCGCACCTTCTCCCTCAGGTATGGCCCACGATCCAGCTGACCATTGCGTCGATCCTGCTCGCCTGGGTGCTCTCCCTCACCCTCAGCCTTTTCACCGTGCGCAGAGGTCGGATCGCCGACGCGATCGGGCGCGGCATCGAGGTGCTCTTCGCCGCGGTACCACCGTTCTGGGTTGCACTCGTACTCCTCGTGTTTTTCGCCTTCACCCTCGGCTGGTTCCCCGTGGCCGGTGGCAGCGACCTCAGGTCGCTGGTGCTGCCCGCCCTGGCCATGGCGATCTCACTCGCCGGGTTCCTGGCACAGGTGACTCGTGAGTCACTCGACGAGGCGCTCAGCCAGCCTTTCGCCCTTACAGCGCGGGCCCGAGGGGCAAGCGAGTGGCGGGTCAGGGTCGTCCACGCCCTCCGCCACGCCCTGCTCCCGGGCATCACCCTCTCGGGTTGGGCTGTGGGCTCGCTGATCAGCGGAGCGGTCGTCGCCGAGGTGATATTCGCCCGCCAAGGACTGGGACGGAGTCTCGTCGAGGCCATCGTGGACCGGGACGCACCCATCGTCCTCGCCATCGTCTTCTTCATCGGCGTCGTCTACATCCTGGTCAACCTCGTGGTCGACCTGCTGTATCGAGTCGTGGACCCCCGGATCACGCCGAAGGAGGCATGAGTCATGGCCACGACCTTTAGCCCGAGCCCCGTCTTCGCACCACCCGAGCATCATGGGATCGTCGGGGAGTTGAAGCGGACGCCGCCAGGGGTGCTCGTCGCCGGAACGTTCCTGCTCCTGCTCCTGGGGGCCACACTGTTCCCGGGGCTGCTCCAGTCCCACGACCCCTTCGCAGTCGACGCCACCAACAACCTCAGGCCACCGAGTTCCGAGCACTTCTTCGGCACCGACCAGAATGGCCGCGACGTCTACTCGCGTGTGGTGGAGGGGGTGCGCCAGTCGCTGCTCGTCGGCATCGGCGCCACCGTGGTCGGGCTCGGCCTCGGCGCACTCCTCGGCGTGACGGCGGCAATCGTCGGCGGTCGAGTCGATGCCGTCATCGCCAGGGTCGTCGAGGTCCTCTTCGCCTTCCCGAGCCTCCTCCTTGCATTGCTGTTTATCGCGATCGCCGGCTCAGGTGTGGTGACGCTCGTCTTCGCCGTCGGGATCGGCGCCGCTCCGGGCTACGCGCGGATCCTGCGGGTGCAGACCCTGTCCGTGGCGTCGTCGGGCTACGTCGAGGCGACAGTCGCGCTGGGACGACATCCCGGGCACATCCTCTGGCGGACAATCCTGCCAAACGTCGCCCGTCCGCTGCTCGCCCTGGGCACTCTCGGCGTAGGTCAGGCCATCGTCTGGGCCTCGGCACTGAGCTTTCTCGGTCTCGGTGCCGAGCCACCCGCGGCGGAGTGGGGAACGATGCTCTCGGACGGGCGGAACTATGTGCAACTCGCCTGGTGGATCGCCGTCTTTCCTGGGCTTGGGATCACGGCAAGCGCACTGGTGGCCACGGTCGTGGGACGTCACGCCCAACGCCGACTTGAGGGAAAAGCCTGACCGTGCCGGCAGCAGCGAGGGACCGAACCGACCAGGTTCTTTGCGTCGAAGGCCTCAACATCTCGTTCGACACTCCGACGGGCCACGCCCAGGTCGTCCACAACGTGTCGTTCTCACTGGCGGCCGGCCGCGCTCTCGCTCTCGTCGGCGAGTCGGGCTCGGGCAAGACGGTGACCGCACGCACCCTCATCGGGCTGACCGGAGAGGCCAGCCACGTGACGGCGCGGAGAAGCGAGGTGCTCGGACACAATACGAGCCATCTCGATGAGCGTTCATGGCGGAAGATCCGCGGCAAGGAAGTGGGCTTTGTGCTCCAGGACGCCCTCGTCTCCCTCGACCCCCTCCGCACTGTCGGTCGGGAGATCGAGGAGACGCTTCGGCTGCACCGTTTCGGCTCGAAACCGGAGCGTCGACAACGCGTCGTGGATTCGCTTCGACGGGCGGGTGTGCCCGACCCCGTGTTCAGGGCCCGGCAACGCCCCGGGGAGCTCTCCGGTGGGCTGCGTCAACGTGCTCTGATCGCCCAGGCGATCGCCCTGAGCCCTCGTCTGGTGATCGCCGACGAGCCGACAACTGCGCTCGACGCCACGGTCCAGGCTCAGATCCTCGAACTCCTCGGCACCCTGAAGGAAGAGGGCTGCGGTCTGGTCATCATCTCCCACGACCTCGCCGTCGTGGCCAGGTTGGCCGACGAGGTAGCGGTGATGCAGACCGGCATGATCGTCGAGATCGGTCCGACCAGACAGGTCCTGGGCAATCCCCAGCACGACTACACGAAACGGCTCCTCGCCGCCGTACCGGGCGCACACGCCAGAGGGAGGCGTCTTTCCGACGTGCCTCCGGTGCAGATCACCTCACGAACGCTGCGCGAGAGCCGGCTCTCCGACCATGCACCCGCAATCGTGGCGTCGTCGCTGACAAAGCGATACCGAGGTCCCGACGGCCAGACGCGGACGGTCGTCGACGACGTGAGCTTCACATTGCCGGTCGGCAAGACCCTCGGCGTTGTCGGGGAATCGGGCTCTGGCAAATCCACCACGGCGCGGATCGTCCTCGGGCTGGTCGTACCGGATGCAGGAAACGTCGCCATCGGAGGTTTCCCCTGGATCCCTGCCACGGAGGAACAGCGGAGACCACATCGTCCGGAGATCCAGGTCGTGCATCAGGACACGCTGAGTGCTTTCGACCCCAGGCACACCGTCGGCAAGGTGCTCTCCGACGCCCTCGACGCCGGGGGAACGGAGAAGGTCGGCCGCTCTGACCGTGTGATCGAGCTCCTCAGCCAGGTCGGTCTCCCCGCGCCCTTGATCTCGCGGCGGCCGATCACACTGTCCGGCGGGCAGCGGCAGCGAGTGGCTATCGCCCGCGCCCTCGCCGTGGAACCGCGCGTCCTGGTGCTCGACGAGCCAGTCTCATCACTCGACGTCTCGATCCAAGCGCAAGTACTCGACCTGCTCGCCGACCTCCAGAACCAGCTCGGGCTCAGCTACCTGTTCATCAGCCACGACCTCGGCGTTGTCCATCACATCAGCGACGACGTGCTCGTGCTGAAAGACGGCAGGGTCGTAGAGACCGGCACCGCCGATGCCGTGTTCGAGGACCCCCAGGATGAGTACACGAAGCTCCTCCTCGCCTCCGTCCCCGACCTCCCCACCCCCATCCACCTGACGAAAGGAACGTCTACATGAGCAAGGAACTCATCCTCAACGGGTTCGAGATGAACACCGTTGGGCACATCAATCACGGGATCTGGGCACATCCGGAGAACCGGAGACACCAGTACACGGACATCGACTACTGGATCGAGACTGCCAAGCTGCTCGAGCGGGGGCTGTTCGACGCAATGTTCATCGCCGATGTGGTCGGGACTTACGACGTCTACAAGGGCAGCAGGGACACGGCGGTGGAGCGCGGAGTACAGGTGCCCAACAACGACCCGTTCCTCATCGTTCCGGCAATGGCGGCGGTGACTGAGCACCTGGGCTATGCCGTGACTTTCACCACCACATATGAGCCTCCGTTCGGGAATGCGAGACGGTTCTCGACGCTCGACCACCTCACCAAGGGCAGAGTGGCCTGGAACGTGGTCACCGGGTACCTCCCCGACGCCGCCCGCAACTTCGGACTCGACGACCAGGTCCGTCACGACGACCGCTACGAGCTGGCCGAGGAGTTCCTGGAAGTCTCCTACAAGCTGTGGGAGGGATCCTGGGAAGACGACTCAGTGGAACGTGACGTTGCCACCGGCCGCTACACCGACCCGCGCAAGGTCCACGAGATCGGACACAAGGGACGTTTCTTCACCGTCGACGGGCCGCATCTCTCCGAACCCAGCCCGCAACGCACCCCGGTCATCTATCAGGCCGGTTCGTCCGATCAGGGCAAGGCCTTCGCAGCGAGACATGCCGAAGGAGTCTTCGTCGCATCACGCACCCTCGACCGGGTCGCCGGCAACGTCCGCGACATTCGAGACCTGACCGAGGAGAACGGCCGCGGCCGCGACGCCGTCAAGGCGTTCGTGGGAGTGACCATCGTGCTCGGCGAAACAGAAGCCGAGGCCGACCGCAAGGCCGAAGACCTGTTCTCCTACCGCGACATCGAGGGCTATCTGGCCTTCATCGGCGGAGGCTCTGGGATAGACATCGCCAAGGTCGCTCCCGACCAGGTCATCAAGTTCACCCGCCGCGGCCACGTCGAGTCGTTCGAGGAGGAGTACGCCAAACGAACCGAGGACCACGGGGCCAGGGCGATCCTCGAATCTCTAGCGAATCCCCGACATGACGAGTTCTTCGTCTCGGGGACCCCCGAACAGGTCGCCGACCGGCTCGAGGCGATCATCGAAACCACCGACGTCGACGGGTTCAACGTTATCCAATATCTCTCCCCGGGGACATTCACCGACATCGTCGAACTGCTCATCCCCGAACTGCAACGCAGGAGGGTGTACCGGACGTCCTATCCGGAGGGCACGTTGCGGGAGCGTCTCTTCCCCGGTGTCGGTCCGCTCCTCCCCAGGACCCACCCCGCAGCGCGTCACCGGGGCGAGTTCGCCAGCAGTGCAGCCACCACGGATCTGCCGGAGCCGGAGAAAGTGGCAGCCCCATAAGCACGGCAACGGAGATCCTGGAGAAGGTGAGCGACCTGACGATCGTTGTCGTGGTCGGGAACCCGTCACCCGGCGGACGGACCAGCCGTGCCGCGATCGCAGTCGCTGAGAAGGTGGCCGAGAGCACAGGTGTCGCCGAGATCTCACAGTTCGAACTCGCCGAGGTAGCCCCGCTCCTGTTCAACCGGGACTCCACCAAGGTGAACGAGTACCTCCTTGCTTTGGCGTCGTCGGACCTAGCCATCATCGCCTCGCCTACTTACAAGGCGAGCTTCACGGGGCTCCTCAAGGCCTTCCTCGACCGATACGGATCCGACGGCCTCGCTGGCGTAGTCGCCGTCCCAGTGATGCTGGGAGCCTCGCCCATTCACCACCTCGCGCCCGAGACACAACTGCGCCCGGTCCTCATCGAACTCGGCGCGACCATGCCGACCAGATCGTTTTTCCTCGTCGACAGGGACATCGACCGGGTCGACGAGAAGATCGCTACATGGTGGGCGAATGCAGAGAATCCCCTCCTACGCTCGCTGGGGCTTGGATGAAGAAGGGTCAGATCCCGAAGCCGGGGGAACGAAAACGCCTACGGGCCAGGATCTGCGATGCCAGATCATGCAAGCGGCCACTCGTCCGCGGGACTCGTCATCGCTACTCGTTCAATTACGCGTCCCTCGGGTTATGACCCGACGAGCTACCAGACTGCTCCACCCCGCGTCGCTTGTCACACTGACTCCGATGGAGAGACCCTCATCAGTCATCCGCCACCACGATTCGGCGTCTAGGTATGTTGACGAGCCGGTTGGGTGTTCGTCGGTCGTCAAATCGGCGATGAGGTTCAGGGACACCGACCGAGAGCTTTCCGCAAGGTATGCGGCCACCGTCGCTGCACTCGGAGCACTTGGGAACCCGACTTCGCCTGTGATACCGATCTCGGCGAGGGAGGTATCCAAGCTGTCAGTTGGCGAGCGAGCTGGATCGAGCCGAATCAACACTCGCCCGGTGTCCGGGTTGGCACCCGCAGGCGGCGTAGTGCCTTCCAGTATTGGGACCTTTCCCGTCCGGACGACAACAGCATCGTAGAGTTCAAGAAGCGAAGTCAGCTCTTCCTCTGACGTAACGTGGACGATCAGTCCGTTCTCAACGAAGTCGAGCCGCTCGTCATCCGGGAACACGATAGTCCCGATAGTGCGAGTGACGCCATCCTCCATTGGGGGCAGCTCCGCTCGTTTTGGGGTGAACCGATCATCGATAGACACTGTGACATCGGGGTCTTTGGAGCGCGACATGGTGCCGACTGCAAGCAGAGCAACACCCGCCAGAGCGATCGAGCGTGATCGGGAGCAATCGACTACGTGTGATCTCCTTGGCGTTTCACGCTCGACGCTGTATAGCCTGATCGGACAGCATCTACTGCGCCGTGTGCATCTCGGCCGGCGAGCGCTGATCCCTGCCGAGGAATCACTCGACTGATGGAACCAGACATGCCAACGGAACATGCGTCATCGGCGTCTTGGCCATCGACGACTCACTGACGGTCAAGCGCACTTCTCAAGCCGTCAATTCGAACAACGAATGCCCAGCACAATCCTAACCACTGGCACCTCTGTCAAGTCTCGGTACCCGGGCGACAGTTTGGCTCCGCCTCCTACACGACACTCACCGCAGGTTTAGGAGGCGGCGTTGATCCGGTCGGCTTTGCCTCCCGGGTTGGCGAAGGCGCCGTGGGCCTTGACCGTGTCATGTTTGACCGGGTGGACTCGGAGCGGTCGCACCGTGAGATCTCGACGGTTCGCCCACCACCCGGACTTCGACCTGCTGACGGCGGTGAGCATTCCCGACCCGGTAGTTGGTAGCGGCGAAGCTGATGTTCCCCGACGAGTCGACCTTTCGCAGCACTGGCTGCCCGGGTCGTTGCTGGTCTCACCGGTCGGGCTCGAGGCTGACGTCTCCACGCTTCGGGCTCCGCCTCGGGGGGATGGCGTCTGGCATGGGTGGCGACTGGGGTTTCGGAAAGTGGAGCTGAGGGGATTTGAACCCCTGACCCCTTGCATGCCATGGAAACAGGCACTTGTACCTCGATGTCCCCCCGACATAGCTCGGTGTGTCAGAAAAGCTAAGCAACATAAGGCGAATTCCGGTGGCAAACCGAAACGCTCAACGTTGACGACGACAATCACAGAACGCGGTTTTGTCACCAAGAGGCACCAGGATTGGCACCAGGAACCGAGCCCTTCAGCGCCCGTATGATTCGCCTCGGAAACCAGGTTCGCGCTCCTTCTCAAGCTTCCGAAGCAGATCGTCTTTCGGATCCGAACGGCCCAACCACTCGAAACACCACAACAACCGTCCACCCGGTGTGTTGAGCACCTTGTGACCTCTCCAATCCCCGATTCGGGCCCGGAGCTGGCCGGATGCGATCGCAGACCATATCTCTGAGATTTCACCGAGCGGACAGAAGAGTCAAAGCCGGCATGATGGCCCTCGACGTCTACGAGCCGCTGGCCTGGTCAACGGTGCGGAAGCATTCAACGAGACCGTCCGGCTCGTTTCCACGTACCGGGCGGTCCGCCGCGGCTATCGGAACCGATCGGCGAACACTCTCAGGCAGAAGAGCTTTTTTGAGGGTGATCCGAAGAGACGTTCGGCGTTAACCGTGTAGTGAAACCGCGGCGGGAAGGCGGCCTCTGCGTTCGTCGATTGAGCCTAGATCTCCTCCATCGTTGCTGAGGAAGCCTTCCGAGATCTAGACGGGCCGGTTGTCCGGATCACCACTCCCCACATTCCCTTGCAGCAGCGGACTCGCTGGAAGATTCAGCGATCCCCTTCCGCTGAATGCATCTATGAAACGGTGAGGAAAACCATTGAATAAGGAGGTGCGAGTGGCAAGAGGCCGGTATGGTGTTCGCTGCTCTGCGCTCAGAGCGCGTCGTCGTCGCCTCGAAGAACGTCCACTGCCGGCCAGATGCCGTGCGGCGGCATGTCGAGCACCTGAGCAAGGGACTCCCTCCATTTGGGCAGCTCGAACGGTTCACCCCAGTTGTCCGTGGCGTGTGTTACTCGTCCGTCTCGCAGGTCGGCAACGGTGATGTTCCGATAGACGCGACCGTCGCCGTAGTCCGCGCTCCATTCGACTATGAGGGTGCCGCCGCAGGCATGTCGTCGACCTACCGCGAGTTGAAGGCCTTCGAAGTGGGTCTCGACCTCGCCGATGCGAGCCCTTCCCTCGATTGCTTCACCGCTTTGTGGCCACTGACGTATTGCGTCATCGGCGAGCCGAACGCCCAAAATCCGCTCGAGCCGGGTTGAGTCGGTTGGTGGCTGCGTCATGGCAGGCCGCCATCGCGAGCGGACCGTTGGCCCGTCCGCGCGCGCGGAGGGATCGCCATAGGTGTGCGGCCGCGTAGGAGCGATATGGACCCCACATCGTCCCGCGTTCTAGAGCAGGCGCTTTCGACGGTCGATCCGCAAGACCGTCCAATTGTGCGATCGCCTCGCGGATCCCCACGTCACCGACGGGGAGGACGTCCGGCCGGCGAAATTGGTGAAGGAGGAACGTCTGTGCCGTCCACGGGCCGATTCCTTGCTCCATCACGAGCGCGGAGATGACGTCGGCGTCGGGCTGTGCCGCCAGGTTGCCCAGACTGATGTGGCCGTCCGCGATCCGACGTCCGAGTTGCACCAACGCTCTCGCCTTGGTTCCGCTGAGCCCCACACCACGCAACGCATCGGTTTCAATTGCAGCGAGGCCCGATGCCGTGATCTCGCCACCGAGACCCATCCTCAGTCGCCGGAAGATGGACAGCGCCGCGGCCACGCTGATCTGCTGACCGACGATGTGCAGTGTGAGGCCCGCCAACAGATCGTCGCCGGCCACCTCCTCCCCAACCCAGGTATACGCATCGACAACGCCGTCCGCCTCGACCAGGGTCGCCAGAGCTGGGTCGGCGCCGAGCAGATGAGCGTGGGCGACCAACGCCTCGGTGACCGGGCGTGCGTGTCATCGACGCGCGCGGCGACATGGCCGACGAGTGCTCCGCCCGGTGCGGCTCGTTCAACCGCCGGGCCTCGCGTGCTCGTCGTAGAAGCTCACGATGCCATTGGCGATTTCCTCGAGGCAGTCCTCGACGGCGAAATGACCGGAATCCAGGCGCACAAGCGTGGCGTCCGGTAGATCCCGCAGGTATGCCTCGCCTCCTTCCGGGGTGAAGAAGATGTCCCCTTGACCCCAGAAGATCAGCGTCAACGGCTGGTTCTCGCGCAGCGACGCCTGCCACATCGGATAGAGCTCGGCGTTCTTGCGGTAGTCATAGAAGAGGTCGAGCTGCACGCGGTGGGCGTTTGGGCGGGCGAGGAAGAACAGGTCGACGTTCCAGTTGTCGGGGCTGATCCTCGAAGGGTCCGGGTGCCCGGTTGTGTAGATCGCCTTGACGGTTTTGGGCTGCAGGAACGCCTCAAGCGGGGCCTCGGTCTTGGGCGAGCGATCCACCCACAACTTATGCCGGATGCCGTCCCAGGCCTCGGTGAAGCCGACTTCGTAGGAGTTGGCGTTCTGGATGACCTGCCAGGCCGACCAGTCAGGGTGACGGGCGACAAGGCGGTTGCCGATCGGCCCGCCGTAGTCCTGCATGTAGATGCCCATCCGGCCGGTGAAGCCGACCTCCTCCAGCAAACCGTCAACGATTTAGGTGAGGTGGTCGAACGTGTAGTCCCACTCGCCCGGGTCCGGCATGTCGGTGTTCCCGAAGCCCGCATAGTCCAGCGACAGGACGTGGAAGCGGTTGGCCAATGCCGGAATCAGATTGCGGAACTGATGGGACGAGGACGGAAAGCCACCAAGCAGCAGCAGCTTCGGATGTGCCTCGTTGCCGGCTTGGCGGTAGAACACACTCAGTCCTTCTACCTGCGCCGCGTGGAACGTCGTCATAGATCCTCCAATCGTTGACTATCTACGCCGGATGTGACGCGGACGGCTCGGGTCCCGGCCCAATTCGCGGACGCGGCGGCTGGCGGCTCAGCCGCCCAATATCTGTTCGAAGCCGCAACGGATCCTCGAAGTAGACCGACTCCGGCGCCTCCGGAGGCTTCCTCGGGCCAGGTCACCAGTTCGCCAGTGGTTGTGCCGGCGACGAAGGCGGTGGGGCCGCTCGTCTCCGGAGGCGGGATGAGGGAGCGAGTCACTCGAGGTATAACCGGAATAATGATATTTTCAGGTTAGGCACCTGAGCTCCCACTTTGCAACCGGTGATCTTGGGTTATACGGTTAGTGTCATGTCGGAGTCGGCAGGTTGCCTTTGGATCGGTAACCATCCCGCGACGGATCTCTGCAACACGGAGCCGGTCGTCGGGGGTCGTCGTCTCGATCTGCTGTCCGACCTGGACGCCTTGATCCGCTGGGTGCCACTCGCCGGGGTGACGAGCGAGATCGACCCGGCCGCCATTTCCGGCGCGGAAGCGGAGCGGTCGATCCGCTTCGTGCATCGGCTTCGAGCCGCGCTCCGCGCCGTGCTCGAGCCGGCTACGCCCGACGCCGACGCGACGAATGCATTGAACAGGGTCCTTCGCGAGCAGCCGGGCTCGTTGGTCGTGGATCTCTCCTCCACGGATGTCGTGTCCTGGGTGGCGTCGACAGGGGCGGCGCAGCTTCGCCTGGACATCGTTACCTCCGTTGTCGATATCTTCCGCCACGATCGGCGGCTCATCCGGAAGTGTGCCAACCCCGCCTGCGAGCTCCTATTCCTGGACCTAAGCAAGAGCCGGCGTCGGCGATGGTGCGACATGACGACGTGCGGAAACCGGGCCAAAGCCGCAGCCCACTACGCGCGGGGTCGGCCGTCCTGAACGCACCCTCACGTTCTGGGATGGAAGCTGCGACAAGCGGCAGCTTCCCGGCCCTTCTCTCCGTCAACGTCGGCCGACCGCGCACTATCGAGTGGCGCGGCCGGCAGGTGACGACGGCGATCTGGATGGAACCTTTAGAGGGCTCGGTCAGAATCGAGGGGGAGAATCTCGTGGGAGACGAACAAGCCGACCGCCGCGTCCATGGCGGCGCCGACAAGGCGGTCTACGCCTACGCCGCCGAGGACTACGACTGGTGGTCAACGTCGACCGGCCCGCTCACCCCTGGCACCTTCGGAGAGAACCTCACCACGACCGGGATCGACCTCAGCGCGTGTCAAATCGGTGACCGGTGGTACGTCGGCTCCGCGGTGCTGGAAGTGGCTCAGCCCAGATCGCCATGCTTCAAGCTCGGGATACGCATAGACGACGAAACGTTCCCCGAACGCTTCGCCGCAGCCCAGCGTCCGGGCGTCTACCTACGAATCATCGTCCCCGGAGCAGTGACCCAGGGCGACGCGATTCTTGTGTCGCCCACCGAGCCTCCGGCGGTGACGATCGGATCGCTCGTCGACGACGATGTGTCCGAGCACGTCCTGCGCGCCGCCGCAGCAGACGCGAGAGTGCCTCACGGTTGGCGCCGCGCCGCTACGCGGTCCCTCCTCAGGACACCTGAGCCTTGAATCAGAGGATCAGGCGAGGGTATCGGGTAACCACGCCACGCTCGTGCAGTCGTTTCTCCTTCGGTGGGGTGTGAGGAACCCGCGCGACCGTTACCCTCGACCCTCGGTCAGCCCTTCCGATGTTGACGACGCGGACGGCCGGAGGTACTTCTAGCTTCGTGGTTGCGCCTGCTGGGTCGGACGACCCCGGAGAGCGATCTTCTCCACATGGGGGAAATGATCAGCCCGAACCGATGGCGTCAACGCGTCTGGAAGAGGGCTGCGCGGGCGGTGGGTCTTGAGGACGTAACTTTTCCACGCGCTGCGCCTCTTCAAGGAGCACTGCTCGTCGAGCAAGCCAGCACCCGCTGGTTGTGGCTCGCCGCCTCGGCAATCCATGGCTATTTCGGGTGGGAGACCCGAAAAGCTCAACGTTGACAACCGCATGCACAGAAGGCGGTTTTGGCACCAATAGGCACCCGGAAATCTTCAGCCCTTCAGCGCTCGCTCGATGTTCTTGGCGGCAACGTCGACAGCGGGCGTGACAAGGTGTCGATAATGCTTGAACACCATCCGGGTATCGACACCTCACCCTTCGACCGTCTACCCCGAGCCGCCATAGGCTGACGATAGACCTCTTAGTCAAGGCGGAGAGCTTCTCCTGGTCGGTCACTTCTGACCTCTTCTCTGTAAGAGAGTTATGGCCAACTCCCTGACCAGGCAATGCCGATTCTCCAATCGCTATAGGCGCTTCCGATTGTGGTTGATCCCGGTTACTGGTGGTCGTTTCCCAGGTTTCGCGTCCAAATCGCGCACTGGCAAGGACAATCGGCGCCGGCCAGGGATACGCGTTGGCGACGCCATTTCGAGTCCCTCAAAAGAGCGCGATCGAGCTCAGCCATGGGCGATCGATTCGAAGCAGTCGCCCATGCCTGCCACAACCGCGTCTGAACTGGCTGAGGCATCAACCTGGTCTAAGGAATCTGATCAACTCATTCCGGTTGATCCAAACTCCTACGAAGCCAATCCCTGGGGCTCGAGATCAACCCTTTACAGATCCGGCGGTCAACCCTCGGACGAAGTACCGCTGGAGCGAGAAGAAAACGATGAGCGGGAGGATCATGGTGACAAAGGCGCCGGCCGTGAGGATATGCCAATCCTGACCTCGGGACCCAACTAGCTCCGACAACCGCTGGGTGACCACCGCGACATCCGGTGTTCCACCGAGGAACACCAGGGCCACGAGCAGGTCGTTCCACACCCAGAGGAACTGAAAAATCGCAAACGATGCGATGACCGGCACCGAGAGCGGGATAACCAGGCGGAGGAACGTGCTGAAGTGGGATGCGCCATCGATTGCGGCCGACTCGATGAGCGACCGGGGCAGGGACCCGATGTAGTTACGGAGCAGATAGATAGCCAAGGGCAAACCGAAGCCAGTGTGAGCGAGCCACACGGCAAGATACGTCCCGCTGAGATCGAGACCTACGTAGATCTTGAGCAGAGGGATCAGGGCCATCTGCAGGGGGACCACCATCAACGCGACCACCAGCACGAAGAGGACCTGTCGGCCTTTGAACTCCATCCAAGCGAAGGCGTATGCGGCGAAGGCGGCGACGGCAATCGGGATGACTGTCGAAGGAACCGCCACTGCCAGGCTGTTGATGAAGGCGTTGCCCATCCCGTCGGCCGTAAGCACCTGCTCGTAGTTTCCGAGAGTCCACTGCCGGATGTCGAAGAGACTCCCGATGACGGTCCACCACCCACTCGATTGGATCTCAGTGCGGGTACGAAAGGAACTAACCAGGAGTCCGACCGAGGGCACCAACCACATGACGGCCAGGATGCTCACCGTCAACTTGATCATCCAATGATCCAGCAGCTGTTCGAGGCGGCTTTGAGGTCGGGTGTCTGAGGTGGTCGCGTCGTAGGACCGGTTCATCGCAGCGCCTCCTCGTCTCGAAATCGCTTGACGTTGATGACCATCACCGGGATGACGGCCAGCAACAACACAACAGCTACAGCAGCACCCCTGCCGTCGTCGAATAGCCGGAAGGCCTGGCGAATCATGTGACTACCAACGACTTCGGTGCCGAATTGCCCGTTGGTCGTTACCCAGACGATGTCGAAGATCTTCAAGACAAAGATGACCATGGTGGTGGTGACCACGACCATGGTCGATTTGATAACAGGCACCACCACCTTCGCAAATACCTGCCACTCGCTGGCACCATCAATTCGGGCCGACTCAACCAGGTCGTCTGGCACGCTCTTGATCGCGGCCGACAGAATCACCATGGTGAAGCCGGTCTGTAGCCACACCAGGATCACAACAAGGAGGAGATTGTTCCACGGCTCGATGCTCAGCCAGAACTGGGGGGCGTTGCCGAGGCCAGTCCAGATGGCATTTAGCAGCCCGATCTGCGGTCGTCCCTCCGGTCGAAAGGCGTATACGAAACGCCACACCACGCTGGCCCCGACGAAGGAGATGGCCATCGGCAAGAAGATGAGGGACTTGGCGAGGTTCTCTGTGCGCCGGGAGAGCTTGTCGACTAGAGCGGCGACCGCCAATCCCGCGCCGACCGTAAAGGTGGTGCCGACCACTAACCAGATCAGGTTGTTGCGGAAGGCGGTGAGCATCTGGCCGTTGGTGAAGGCGTACACATAGTTGGCCACGCCAACAAACTTCTCACCATCATCGTCTCGGAAGCTCAGCAAGATCGTGTTGACGGTGGGCCAGACCAGGAAAACGGCGAGGATGCCTACTGCCGGGCCCACGAACAGGTAGGGCCTGATCCGAGACGCCCACCGTTCCGGCAGTTGGTTGTTGACGGTGTCCATCCCCCAATAGAGAAGAAAGACCCCGAACACACCCACCGCCAGTGCCAACACCACAACAAGCAAGCGGTTGCCATCGGCGCTTCTGAGGAACGTGAATGTCCACCACAGAATTAGCATTCCAATGAGCGGCACCCCGGCTGCCACCAAAATCCTGATCGGAATAATCGCCAGCCGATGGTGGGCAATGAGACGCTCGCCCAGTCCAGGTTCAGAGACCGGACCCAGGTCCTCAGCGCGGCGGTGATTCACCTCCCCGGGCTCGAGACCGTTCGGTGCTTTCGTCGCCATCGAGCACGCACCTCAGTAGTACCGAATCTATCCAACAAGGGTTGGCCCGGTCCGGGCCAACCCCCTTTCGGGATGACTATCCGCTCGGCCAGGATGCCTCGATCTCATCGAGGACGGTCTGCAATGAGTCGGGGCCCTCCTGCACAAAGCGGACCATGCCCGTCCAAAAGGTTTGCGCACCAACCTCAGCCGGCATGAGGTCAGAGGCGTCGAAGCGGAAGCCATTGGCCGAGAGGGCGCTTGCCAGCAGCTCACCTTGCTGACGCTGGAACGGGTCGGGGTAGTTGGCGGCGTCGAAGCGGGCGTTGGGTGAAAGGTAGCTGCTCGAGGCCTGAGCAAAGCCCGCCCCGCCGTCCGGTGAGAGCAAGAACTTCACCAATTCGGCGACCGCCGGACGGTCGCTGAACACTCCGAACAAGTCGCCGGCACCCAGCATTACTTCCTCATCGTTGGAGATGCGGGGGAAGGGAATCGCCTGGGTCTGCTGCTCGGGAGCATTGGGCCCGAATACATCGTCGGAAGCATCGTCGGGAGTATCGGCACCCGGGAAGAAGGCGGGGATGAATCCTGCCTGTTTGGCGAGGAAGCATGCGGGGGGGTCCTCGAACATGGGCGTGTTCTGATCCCCGAACGGCGTCGCCAGGATGCCATCGGCGCCCCCCAAGACATTCCCTTCTGGGAACATCACGTCGCCGAGCATCTCCGCCGCATTGGCGACCTGGGGGTCGTTGAAGGGGATCTCGTGGAACACCCACTGGTTGTAAACTTCGGGGCCGGCACTTCGAAGGACGATGTCCTCTATCCAGTCAGTCAGCACCCATCCGGTCGCGGAACTACTCTCGATGGCCAGGCACCATGGAGTGCTTCCGTCGGCTTTGATCTGTTCCTGGAGCGCGATCAGATCGTCCCAAGTGCCAGGCACCGCGTAGCCAGCTTCTTCGAACTCGGGCACCGGGATCCACAGCCAGCTCTTGGTGGTCATCTTGAACCAGCCGGCATAGACTCCCTCGGCTTCCGGTGCCTTGCCGAGCGCTTGTGCCACTTGCCCGGGGAGGTCGGCCAGGTACGGGCTCAGGTCGGAACGCATCTGTTCCACATCCACCCCCAGCGAACCGAATTCGACCATCTCGTCTGCGAACTCTGCCCACAAGCCGGGTTGAGGGAACATGGCAATGTCGGGTGGGTTGCCGCCCTCAACCCGGATCCCGATCTGGGTGGCAAAGTCGATCGAGCCCTCGTACACCACGTCAATCCCAGTTTCCTGCTCGAAGGGAGCGACGGTTTCGTCAAATGCGATCGCTTCGGCGTCAACGAACGTTCCGAAGACGTTTACGGTTTCGCCCGCCAGACCCGAGTCGGTTGTGGCAGCAGTGGTCGCGATCGGGGTGGCGGAGGTGGTCACATTTGCAGTCGCGGTGGTGCTCGAATCGAGGTTGGTGACCGTGCCCGACCCACCACCTCCGCAACTCACGACCGCCATGGCCAAAACCGTAAGTAGGCGTACTGAGCGTCTCGATCCTTTCATACAGATTGTTCCTCTCTGACTTCCGGAGGGGTCTCGGTGGCTCAACAACTGACCCGCCCGGTCGCTCATCAATAGACGTGGCTCCGTTCGATGGTTTGATTGAAGGTCTCTCGTCTCCCGTTAGACAGGCCGCAAGCGTTGTGGAGCGAGTACTCTCAATCCATAGCGGAGTTGTCCGATTCTGATGCGTTCTTGCCCGCCAGAGCCTCGAAATGCCTGCTATGTAGACTTCAGGGAGTCATGCGCGCCCGGCAGGAACACACGCAGCTCAGCCCGGGAGCCATGTTCAAAGTTCTGGATGCGCGGGTTGCGACGGGTTCCTTCGACTGGCATTACCACGACGACTACGAGATAGTCCTCATCGAATCGGGCACCGGCACCCGCTACGTCGGAGATTCGATCGAAGAATTCGAAACCGGCGAGCTCGTACTGATCGGGGCAGGCTTACCTCATGCATGGTCGCCCAGCACAGGAGGGAGAGATGCCTGCACAGCATCCGTTGTGCACATCGCTCGAGAAAAGCTTCCAGTGCTCGCGGAGCTTGACGAAGTGTTGGCACTGCTAGACCGATCCAGCAGAGGCGTTGTAATCCCTCACTCGACCGCCCCAAACGTCGTTGCAGCAATGCGGACGGTATGGTCTACGACGGGGCTCGGAAGAGTTCTAGCCGTTCTGTCTGTTCTCGACGCTGCTGCGAGTCTCCAAAAGCTCGCCAGACCTCTGGCTTCGGTGGCCTACGCCCATGATAGAAAATCTCGACCCTCAGCGATCCACGAAAGCCGCGTCGAAACCGTGTTCGAATACGTACGGTACCAGCTCGGTGATCACGTTTCCCAGGCCTCGGTCGCGAAAGAGGTTGGGCTGACGCCTTCGTCGTTCTCTCGATTATTCAAACGAGAGACCGGACGAACCTTCACCGCCTTCGTCCAAGAAATGCGCGTCAGCGAAGCGTGCGCACTGCTGGCCAAGACTGACCTAGGAGTCGCCTCCGTCGCCTACCGGGTCGGGTTTCGAAGCCTCGCCCATTTCAACAAGGTCTTTCTTCGGCTGAAAGAACGAACGCCCAGCGAGTGGCGAGATGCACACGCCAAAAGACAAGATCATCGGCGAGCGAGGCCGAGTCACCACCTTCAAAATACGCCTGAGCCCTGGGTCGACATTAGTCCGGCGGCGCAACCCGACACGATGTCCCAGGTCCGGTAACGGCTCGCTGGTCAACTTCGCATCAGGAATAGGCAACTATGGGGTAGACCAACATGCTCGTCCGCACAAGGCTGGGTCGAACCTCGCAGGAGCTCAAGTGTGAACCCATTCGACCCGTACAGCAACGCTCGACAGGCAGGCCCTACGGTTCAGACAAACATCGGCGGTGAGGACGTCCTAATGCTGTTGCGGTATCAGGACGTGAAAGCCGCAGCCCGCAATTGGTCGGCCTTCACCTCTGCGGCGCCACGAGGTGTTTCGATTCCCACCCAGATGCATATCAGGCCCGTACCCCAGTTCCCTATCGAGACTGACCCGGATGAGCATGGCCAGTATCGGGCGCTCATCGAGCCGATCTTCGGGCGCGCCGCCATTGAGAGGCACCGGTCTTCCGCTCAAATGGTTGCAGCTGTCGCGGTCGACGGGTTCTTGGCTGATCGGCAGCTCGAGGTCGTCGAGGAATACGCCCTACCCCTGGTCTCACGCACCTTGGCTCGCGTGCTCGGCCGACCACAATCCGACGCGGAACGGTGGCTCCAATGGGCCCCAGATGTTTTTACTGATGCCGATGGGAACCAAATCAGGAACACCAGCCTCGATGCATACTTGGGACAGGTCGCCGATGAAGCCATCGCGTTGCGAGGAGCAGACGCGTTCGGTCAACTAGCGTCCGCGATGTTCCGAGGCCGCAAATTGACCAGGGAAGAGATCATCGGCTATGGGTATCTCCTGTTCGCTGGGGGCCGCGATACCGTCGTGGGCGTCCTCTCGAGCAGCATCTGGTACCTCGCACACAATGAGGACGACCGCCGACGGCTGGTGGCGCAGCCCGACTTGATCCCCTCGGCGGTAGAGGAGTTCCTCCGGCTCATGACACCCTTGCACTTCATCGGGCGCGTCGTGACGATCGCCAATGTTATAGGCAGCTGCCCGGTGAGTCCCGGAGATCTCATCGCTCTCGGGTTTGCCTCGGCCAATCGAGACGAGGACGTATTCGAAGCACCGAACGAGTTACGAATCGACCGAAGCCCGAACCGCCACATGGCCTTTGGTCACGGTCCTCACCTGTGCCTCGGGGTCCACCTGGCGCGAATGGAACTCGCGGTGGCCCTGACCGAACTCCTGACTCGGGTTCCCGATTACCGGGTCATCGCCCCGACGACCCCCAACCTCTTCGACGTCGGCATCGGAGTTGCGCAGAATGGCTTCTCCCAACTCACGATCCAGGCCATGGATGTCGGTGATCGAGGAATCCAGCGTTGAACTCAACACGTCACGCGGTGGTCGACCGGTCACGTTGCTTCTCCTATGGAGTCTGCGTGGCGACCCTGCCCGACATGTTCGAATTCGATGACGACGGGAAAAGCAGTCCGGTGAACACGGAGGCGGCCAGTTTGGAGCAGCTAATCGTGGTCGTAGATGACTGCCCGGTCGGCGCCATCTCCATACAGGACTTCAACGGCCTCACCATCTATCCGTGAGCTGTGCGGCAGAGAACACCACTAGGAAGCATCAATGACATCGGTTTCTTGCATCGGCAGAGCGGTGGTTTCTGACGGTCAGGGCTCCTTCGAGGTAGTCGACGCAGAGATCTCCCCACCCGGACCGAACGAGGTGGTAGTGGAGATGCGAGCGGCCGGGCTTTGCCGCACCGATCTCGATCTGCTCTCGGTAGGCGACCCCCACGTCGTCGGCCATGAAGGAGCAGGTGTAATCTATGCGGTGGGGCCCGGCGCAGGGGATATCGAGCCGGGGGATCGGGTCGTGCTGAATTGGGCGATCCCATGTGGCAGGTGCCGGCAATGCCGTATGGGCGCCCAGAGCATCTGCCAAAACAGACCCTCCGTCTCTCCGGGTGCAGTGCGGTATCGAGGCACCCCTATCCGGCCATCGTTTGGGCTGGGGACCATGTCGACATATGCCGTCGTCCGACGCGAGGCTGTTGTTACCATCGATGAGGACATCCCGTTCCCAGTGGCAGCCGTGAGTGGCTGTGCGGTAATGACCGGCTATGGCTCGGCGGTGAACGCTGCCCGGGTCTCACCCGGTTCCAGTGTCGTGGTACTCGGAGCAGGTGGAGTAGGCCTCAACGTCGTGCAGGGTGCTCGCATCTGCGGTGCGTCGAACATAATCGCAGTCGATCTGAACGACAGCCACCTTCGGTTAGCACAAATGCTGGGCGCTACGGACTCAATCCGCATGACCGAGGGTCTCGGCCCGGTCCTCGAAGAAGTCCGGAGGCTGACCGAAGGGGAACTTGCCGACTACGCCTTCGACTGCACCGGAGTCCCCGACCTCGCCATCGCACCCCTCGCTCTCATCAGAAACGGAGGGACCGCCGTCCAGGTCAGCGGGGTTGAACAGGAAGTCTGTGTAGACATGCAGCTATTCCAGTGGAACAAGACCTACATCAACCCGCTCTATGGCAACTGTCGGCCGGAGAATGACTTCCCAATCCTCTTCGGTCATTACCGGCGAGGCGCCCTGTTCATCGAAGAGCTCATCACGCAGACATACCCTCTGGCCGAGGTAGGGCAAGCGTTCGAAGATTTCCGGTCCGGTTTGAATGCCAAGGGAGTACTGGTGTTCGAGTGATGAAGTCGCTCGCTCACGTCGAAATCTCAGACCCGCACTATGAGAGCACGAACCTGCGCTACGCCAGCTGTGATAGTTCGGCCCTGAACGCACGCGGGCAGATATGTCTCTTCGTGCCCCCGATGGCCGAGACCGAACGTGACGTGCCTGTGGTGGTCTTACTCCACGGGGTCAACGGAAGCCACTGGTCCTGGCCCCACCAGGGTGGGGCGCATCACACCGCTATGAGAATGATGAGAGCCCGGGACATCAGGCCAATGGTGATGGTCATGCCTTCCGACGGAAGTGCAAGAGCCGATTCGGCTTACGTCCCGCACGGGGTGGCCAACTACGAGCAATGGGTGGGTGTGGAGGCGGTTGATGTAGTGATGGGCCTGGTGCACCAGGTGACCCAATCGTCGCCAGTTTTCCTTGCCGGTCTATCGATGGGTGGATTCGGCGCTTTGCGGCTCGCGGCAAAGTATCCCTTTGCCTATGCCGGAGCCGCCGCTCATTCCCCGATCACGAGACTCTCCCAGCTCGGGGAGTTCACGTCTTACGCTTCCACATCACCAACCTCTATTGAAGACGACGATGGTTCGATCCACTACTGGATGGAACGTCACGCTCGATATGTGCCGCCAATCACATTCGACTGCGGGCGGCAAGACTCACTGGTCGGCGCATGCAGAGAACTGCACAGGGACCTCCAGGTGCTGGGTGTGGCTCATAGTTACGAGGAACCCGATGGAGATCACTCGTGGAACTACTGGGCGCAACGGCTGCGTAACGCGCTGCGATTCTTCGACAACCTCACTTGATGAGACTCGAAACCTGGTGCATCTGACAGGGCGCTTTTGAACTCCGTCTTCCAGTGAAACACCCTGAATTACAAAGGAGAATGGACGAGCTAAAGGCCACTGCTGGGTCGGACGGTATGAGCCGGCGGGGTTAAGCGACTGGCTATGCCTATGATCATTCGGCTTTTAGCACGGGTCGGAGATCAGAGCCGATAACGTTGTCGCACGCCAACCCTTGAGCCGGAGCCCGTCCCTTGACAAGGTCAACCCTTGCCGCACCTAAGGGAGCACTGATAGTTTCGGGTGTCAGCCCAATCGGCTCTGGCGTAGGCGGGTAGGCGGGTTGACTCCTGTAGGGCCCGCCGCGGGTTAGTTCGCGAGGTTCAAGCTGCGGCGATCGTGTAGTTCCATTCGCCGTGCCAGTCGTGGGGGGTGAGGGGGATGGTGGTGTAGTCGGTGTCGCTGATCTTCTGACCGGTG
>JBOGEX010000108.1:0-3531 GCA_050741915.1 Acidimicrobiia bacterium | reverse complement strand
AGAGGAGCCCCCGTTTGGGGGCTCCTCTTTTTCTTTGGGTGGTGGAGTTGAACGGGAATCATGGCGACGGTCGGTTCAACCCGTCTCGGACAAGGGTTTCTTCGCCCTCAGGAAAGAGAGGGCGGCGCGGACATGTGCGCCCTCCTTGGTCCTCTCCGACATGTGGGGGTCGAGCCGCTCAATCTCGGAGGGCGCAAGAACCTGATCCATTGCCTCGCCAATGGTCGGGGCCAGAGGATTGGGGCTGGTCTTCTTGATTTGCGACCAATCCAGGCCGCCTCGCTCGAACAAGACTCGGTCGTCCTTAAGCTCGAGGGCCACCTGCAGTTGCTCGAAGCCAACCTCCTGGGCGGCGAGGAATAGATCGGTTTCGTCGAAGTCCACCATGGCGGATGGCGCTGTTTCCTCAAAGACGCCTCGAACCTTGCTGGCGAGTTCTTCGACCCCGCCGACATCCAGACCGCAAAGGGTCTGACTGTTCAGGAGGTTCATCCGGCGGTTGATCGGTTCGAACAGCGAGATCCGACCTCCAGGCCGCAGCACTCGAAACATTGCCTCAAAGGCCGCCCGCTTGTCCTCCACATAAATGAGGACCGACCGGGTCGTCACCACATCTACCGACTCGGAGGCTATTCCGGAGAGGGATTCGGCTGCTGACCTGACAGTCGAGCATTGCTTCCCCGCCCCCAGAGCGGCAATTCTCGATACGCAGTGATTCAAGAGATCCTGGGACACGTCGGAGAAGATCACCCTTCCCGCCTCCCCGACCCGGTCCAGGGCACCGAACCCGATCAGCCCATCGCCGCATCCGACATCGAGCAGCACATCGCCGGTTCGGATGTCGGCGTTGTCGAGCACCCGGTCGCGGATCGCCTCGAGACCGGAGAGGTTGGCCCGCCGGGCCTCTTCGCTTCCCCCAAAACGATCATGAAGCATCCACCGGGCCCAGCGATCCCCAAGCTCGCGTCCTCCCATTAGCTCGGGGTAGCTGAGGTGGGTGCGAAAGGGGGCCCGTGACCGGGGACGATCAGACTGGCGACCTCGAGCACGCGCCGACGCCCCGCGTGGACTCCGTCGGGGTCGACCGCATATGGATCTTCAGGAGGCCCGGACTCGTAGAACCAGAGGTGGGTGAAGACCACAAGCCCCGCCTCGGTCTCCGCCAGCGTCGAGATGTCCTGAGGAGTGTGACCCGGGGTCTCCCAGAGGGTCACCGACGGAGAAACTTGAAAGCCCTCGGCGGGGTGGCTGTCCCACGTGTCGTAGTGATAGGTCGCCCAGTGATCGTGGACCCGCGCGTCGGGAAACATCCCGACGTTGACCGTGTGATCGGGGTGATGATGACTGATGATCACGTCTGTGATGTCGGTCACCACACAGCCGCGTTTTCGAAGGGGATCTGAGATCGCCTGCTGGCTCGGTGCCAATCCGGGATCGATCACGATTCGATAGTCGCCATCGATTACCAAACTGACCGTCGATCGCACCTGCGGACTGCCAGCCCCGATCTGGAGGACGTAGAACTCAGCCATCTTCAAATACCGCCCGGGCGAATGCATCGAGCGAAGGAGTCCGGTTCGGTTTGATGGCTTGAGTTGGCACCGGGGTGGCCCCGGCACTCGGTCGGTTGATCCATACCGTCGGCAAGCCAAGCGCCAAAGCGGGTTCGTGGTCGTGGAAAAGCGATTGGGCGACGTGAAGAAGCTTCGAGCGATCGCCGAGCCGTTCGAAGGACCTGGGGGCTTCTGCTCGGCGTCGGATTGACGTGGGCCCTGGTCGACTTGGTCTTGCCTTTGTGGCTGACTCTTCCTCTGGCGTTTATAGAAGGCAATACCGCTTCAACTTTGCTTGCGGCCACCGCACCTCTGGCATTCGGAGCGGGGCGGGTGCTGTTCTCATGCGCAGAATCAACCTCAATCCGCTGGTAACGGCGCTTCCGGCCGTTGTCATCGCCTTCTTCCACTTCATGATTCTTTCCGTCTCAACGTGCCGCGATGGCTCGAAACATTGTCGAGCGCCTGATGGCCGATAATTGGTGCCCTGCCGCTTGTTGTCGCCGGCTTGCTCGGATTCGCGACCTGGACGTCCTTGCACAAGCAGGTCGACGCAGCGGAGGCGGAAACCTTAGGCTATTTTCTGCGGAAACCGCAGCGTATAACATTAGGTTTGCTGTAGCTCTTTGACCTGTTGCGGGGCCTCCCGTATACTTCCATCCGTGGTCTTTGACCTCATTTCCCTCTCCTAGGGAGCCGGTTGTGACGTTCGCCCCCGGCCAGCCGGAGGAGCGGGTCACCCAATAACAAGGGTCGGCGTTTCTGGTGTGTCCAGGCGCCGACTGTGCGCGTAAGCAGGAGCAACATGCCCACGATCGAGCAGCTTGTCCGCGAAGGCAGGCAGCCCAAGGAAAAGAAGGCGAAGACGGCCGCTTTGGCCGGCGCCCCGCAACGACGGGGCGTATGCACCCGCGTCTACACCGTCACCCCCAAAAAACCCAACTCGGCTCTTCGCAAAGTGTGCCGGGTCCGCCTCAACAACGGGATCGAAGTCACGGCCTACATACCGGGCGAAGGCCACAACCTCCAGGAGCACTCGATCGTTCTGGTCCGCGGGGGAAGGGTCCGGGACCTGCCCGGCGTCCGTTACAAGGTGATCCGGGGCACGCTCGACGCCGCCGGGGTCAGGGACCGCAAGCAAGCACGTTCCCGCTACGGAGCGAAGCGGGCCAAATAATGAGACGAGCTCCAGCCCAGAAGCGCAAGATCGATCCGGATCCGGTATTTCGTTCGGCCCTCGTCAGCCAGGTCATCAACAAGGTCTTGCTGAAGGGAAAGAAAGACGTTGCCCGTGGCATCGTCTACGACGCTCTCGAAGTGGTGCAGAACCGCTCTAAGCAGGATCCGGTCACGGTCTTGAAGAAGGCGATCGACAACGTCCGGCCCCAGGTGGAGGTTCGATCGCGACGAGTGGGAGGAGCTGCCTATCAGGTTCCGGTCGAGGTGCCGGCCCGTCGGGCGCTTTCCCTCGCCATCCGCTGGCTGGTTGGCTTCGCCCGCCGCCGCCGCGAGCACACCATGTCAGAGCGCCTCGCCTTTGAGATTCTCGATGCCGCCAACAACACCGGCGCGGCCGTCAAGCGGAAAGAAGACATTCACAAGATGGCTGAGTCCAACAAGGCCTTCGCCCACTATCGCTGGTAGTCCACCAGCTTTCACAACGAAATAGCGACCCCAAGAAACGTTCCAACCAGCAGAGATTCCAGATGAGCAATGACAAGAGCGCGCTATCGCACCTGCGCCAGGTGCCGCTAGGCCGAACCCGAAATATCGGGATCATGGCTCACATCGACGCGGGCAAGACCACCTTGACCGAGCGCATCCTCTACTACACGGGTCGCAACTACAAGATCGGCGAGGTCCACGAGGGCGCCGCCACCATGGACTGGATGGAGCAGGAGCAAGAGCGCGGCATCACCATCACCTCCGCCGCCACCACCTGCATCTGGCACGACCACACGATCAACATCATCGACAC
>JBOGEX010000107.1:0-3448 GCA_050741915.1 Acidimicrobiia bacterium | reverse complement strand
GGGCGTTTCTTCGAGCATGTGATGGCCCAGGCCCCGGATCGGTATCGGATGATCGCTCCCGACATGCGCGGCTTCGGAGACACGGAAGCCAGAGGGATTGACGCCACGCGTGGGCTGCGAGATTGGGCTGACGACACGTACTCCCTTGTGCGTGCCCTCGGAATCGGAGCTGCAGTTCATCTAGTGGGCTGGTCCACCGGGGGAGCTGCTGTGGCTAACTACGTAGTGGATCGTCCGGAGCAGGTGGCCTCACTCACCTTGATCGATCCGGTCTCGCCATACGGGTTCGGTGGTACCAAGGATTTGCAGGGTACGCCCACATCGCCTGACTTCGCCGGGACCGGTGGGGCAGGAGTAGCCCCCGAATTCGTCGAACGACTCGCGGCCAAGGATCGCAGCGAGGAGTCACCTCTTTCCCCGCGCAACGTCATCAACTCCTCCTACTGGTCGGCCAGCCACCGGGAGACGCCAGAGCGGGAAGAGATGCTGCTCGAGGAGGTTTTCAAGTCAGTGGTTGGAGATGACTTCTATCCGGGCGATTCCACCCCGTCCGACAACTGGCCCGGATTCGCGCCTGGGACCAGGGGAATTCTCAACGCTCTCTCCGGCAAATATTGCAACTGGGCAGGGCTCGCCGAAGTCGACCCCAAGCCGCCCGTTCTCTGGACCCATGGCGCTACCGACATCGTTGTGGCCGATGGCTCTGCTTGGGACATGGCCAATCTCGGCAAACTGGGAGTCGTCCCCGACTGGCCGGGGGAGGAGGCGTGCGCACCGCAGCCGATGGTCGGTCAGATCCGGGCTGTGCTCGAGTCCTACGCCGCTAAGGGCGGGTCCGTCGAAAGCCATATCCTCGATGAGTGTGCGCACGGTCCTCACTTCGATTCTCCGGAGCAGTGGAATCAATTGTTCTTCGACTTTCTGGGTCGGCACTAACCCGCCTCCAGGTTGCCGGCCAAGTCGATGGATAACTAGCCGGTGTCGGCTGGCGATCCCCAACGGACGCCCCGGAAGCGACCGAAGTCGCGGTCGTAGCTGATGACCCGGGCATTGTGCTCGAGTGCGAGGGCGGCGAGATGGGCGTCGTTGACGAGATTGGCGCCCGAGCCGACCTCGGCCAGGAGACCGTTGAGGAGATCGAGGTGGCGACCGGTTGGCTCCACGATCACGCTCGGCGGCTGCGCGGTCCAATCCCTTATGCGTTCGAGCGCGCCTTCGGTCGATAGAGGGCGGGGAAACAAGCCCACCTTGGTGGCGAGCCGAGTGAAGGCGAGGAGGACGACCCAAGCGAATCCAACCGTCTCTTGCCCGCTTAAGGCACTGTCGAGCCACTTCCGTGACTCATCATGTTTGGGATCGGCCGTGTTGACGGCGTAGAGCAGGATGTTGGCGTCGACCAGGTTCATTTGCCGGCGCGCATCTTGCGGAGCAATTCCTCGTCTTCCAGCTCGGCCGCCAGTTGGAGGGCTCGATCGAGATTGACCACTGCCTGGCCGAGGTCGGCGGTGGCGGTGCGGAACCTCCGCTTGGGCGAGCCCGGTGTCAGACCGTCGCGGATGGCGTCGTTCAAGGCCTCCTTGAAAGAAACTCCGTGTTCCCGCATCCTTCGCCGGATCAGGGCCTCGGTATCCGGTTCCAGGGTCACAGTGGTGCGCATTGATGCATCATAGCATCTCACAGCTTGACAGCATGATGCAGCTCGAAGCGATGGGCAGCCTCCGCCTAGTGACCACTTTACGACTCTGTGCTCGCAAGTATCCGCAGATCTTCGAATGCGCGTGCTTCTCGCCGCCGAAGCTCCACCAAGAGCGTTGGATCGCTACGTCTACTTTTGAGGATGTTGCAGTCCAAGATTCCCTGTTCCGGTACGTGGTCCGGTCGATTTTCGGAGAGCAGCCGACTCACGATGACAAACCTGAAATGTTGGGTGGGCTTCGAGACGCAGGCGTGTTTCTCATGGACCTGAAAGGAGGATCCGCAGGACGGCCAGTCTTCGCAAGTCATGTTCCTGACCTCGTCTTTCGGGTCGTCCGCCTCCAACCCCGGTCGGTGATTCTGATCAAGGCGACCGTCTACTGCGCAGCCTTCTCGGCTTCGCACCATCAAGAGCTTCCCCGTGGTCAACGAACGGATTCCCTTTTCCAGGGAACGGCCAACAGAGGCGGTTTGAACTGGCTATGGCTCGAGCGCTCGAGAAGGCTGGATTCAGCTGACGGGTCACTCGACTGCGGCCTTGATGTAACCGAACGGAATCCTCAAGGATCGACTCGACCTGTCGATCTCCAAGTATGAAGGGTCGACGATCAAGCCCTGTCCGCGATACGGGGCGAGCAACAAGCGAGAGGGACTTCCTCGCATCGCCGGTTTGCTGATTCATGGGACAATGGGCAGGATCGAGATGACCAGCCCACGACACAGCGGCAGGACCCCGACGCTCGAGATGCTTCGCCAGCGGCGCGAGGAGATCCTCTCCGCCGCTGCCAGACATGGAGCCTCCAACCTTCGGATATACGGGGCGGTGGCTCGGGGGGAGGATCGTCCGGTGAGTGACATCGACGTGCTGGTCGACGTGGAGCGGGGTCACAGCCTCCTCGACCTTGCTGCCCTTCACCTCGAGCTTGAGGATCTTCTCGGTTTTTCCGTCGAGATCGGTACCGACGTCAAGCCACGACTTCGAGAGAGGGTTCGTGCTGAAGCCGTCGTCTTATGAATCCTGACTGCGACTTCTTGCTCGACATCGTCGAACTGATCGAGACGATCGAGCGACACAGACCCGAGACCGAAGCAAAGCTGATCGAAGACGAGGTGCTCCTCTCCGCGATGATCCATTGGGTTCAGACGATCGGCGAAGCCGCTAAAGGGGTCTCCGAGGGACTGCGAGCCGAAACACCCAGAGGTGCCGTGGCGTCAGATCGTGGACATGCGGAACCTGCCGGCACACGGGCACCGCCACGTAGATCCAGCGATCGTGTGGCAGGTCGTCGTGCGAGACCTGCCGGGGCTAAGAGACGAGATCCATGCGATCGTCGATCGGCTCGGAGAGAACTGACGATATCAAACCTGTGTTTAGCGCACCGAGCCGAAACATGGTGGCGTGGGCAAATGAAACCCCTGCGGAGACTCATCGACGACTCCCCCGCTACGGGATGAAGAAGGATGTTGCGATCCGCCTGCTTGGTCACGGATCTGAATCAGAACCCCAAGGTCGCGATTCAATCTCGTCGCGCCAGGAACGAAACCTTTTGCTCTGCAAAGGTTCTTTGCGTTTCTGCAAACCCGGCACGACGTTCCCGGAATCCGGCCGCCGTTTCGGGCCGAATCTCGAGCTTGGGCCAGCGACCAAATGTCGGGCCTGCACCGAGTCGTAGACGTCGCGCTCGCTGCTCGACGCCAACATTCGACCTTAGGCAAAAAAGATGGTCATCAGGTCGGAGACGATGGCAACGCA
>JBOGEX010000106.1:0-77206 GCA_050741915.1 Acidimicrobiia bacterium | reverse complement strand
ACTCGACAAAACGCCTCTGACCAGGGAAGATAGCGCTTGCTGGGTTGCCCTTTGGTCGCAGGAGTCAGAGCCCGCTTGCGGCGTGAATCGGGTTCAGGGGCTCTGTTCAACGTGGCGATTTTCATCCTCGGGTGCCGTTGGTGCCAGCGGCATGATTGCTGGGTTCTAGAGGTTGTCCAACAGCTTCCACAGCAGACAGAACGACCAGAACTCTTGGTCTTACCGGCCGATGGTGGGGCTGCGTCGTTCCATCAAGACGACGTCGCGCCAGATCCCGTTCGATTCGCCGAGCAGTTCCTGGGTGCCGACCACTCGGAACCCGGCCTGCTCGTGAAACGCGATGCTGGCCTTGTTCTCCGGGAAGATCGCCGTCTCGATGGTCCAGTAGCCCAGACGCTCGCTCTTTTCTATCAGGGCTTCGAGAAGGCGTCGGCCGACGCCGCGACCAGCAACGTCGGGATCGACGTAGATGCTGTGTTCGATTACTCCGCGATAACAATGTCGGTTGGAGACGCCTTTGGCCGCGATCCAGCCGACAACCCGATCTTCAACCGCGACCAATCGAAGGTCGGCGAGGTTGGCCGCGTCCCACGCCTCCCACGTCGGAGGTGCGGTTTCTAACGTGGCATTATCTGACGCGATTCCGGCCCGGTAGATGTCTTCGACCCGCTCCCAATCGACGGGCTCCATTGCTCTGATCGTGAGCTCGCTCAATCCGGTCGCGCGAGGGGGTGTCCCCGGCCTTTGTAGTCAAAAGCCTCCCAACTCGAGTGGCTGCAAGACACGGACGACCACCCCCCGACCATCACCGATGGTCCGGCATTGTTCCGACTGATCTCCTCGAGAGATCCGGCCGACCCCCGCACGGGTTTAGCCTCGCCAGGCGCCCGCCAGGGCTCGGTCGAATGTCATGAGGTCGCTGGCGTCGTAGCGGAAACAGACTGCGAGATGGATCAGGTCGCGCCCCGATAGGGCTGGGTAGCTTTGGTGAAGATCCCGCGCCGCCATTACGTCGGATTCCTCTATCGGCCTAACGAGGGCAACGCTTCGCGCCAACAACAGAGCCGAATCGAGGGTCGAGAGCCTTCCCACCGGGAGGTAGGCATGGACAAATTCCTGCAGGACTTCGGCGGAAGTGAATGCCCCCTGGTCGCTGGCACGGAGCCTTCGCAGCAGATCCCGGGCTTCGTCCCTGTGCGGATGGGGCCGACCAACGGCGTACATGAAAACGTTGGTATCGACGAAAGTCAGTTGCTCGCCTTCCTGGGGGCCCGCGATTCGGCGATCACCATCAGGTGCTGATCCCACTCTGGTTCGCGACCATGCTCGGCTCGGTCACACTCAGCGAAGAATCGATTGAGGTCGTCGATCGATCGGAGCAGCGGGCGCTGTTCGGCTTCGAGGCGTTGGGACGCTGCCTCTCGGAACCACTCCGATAGGGTCAAACCGTCTTCTTGAGCCCGCGCCCTATAGGCGGCCCACTCCCGATCACCCACTACGATGTGTATTCGCCGGGACATACACACGATCATAGCACATCGCCGACCGGTGCCTTGTCAGCGATCCGTGGCAACCCGGATTCCCAATCCGATCAGCACGAAACCGGTGACCCGCTCCATAAACGCTTGCCAGCGCGGCTCCGAGAGCACCCCCCGAGCCCGGCTGACGAGCCAGCCCCAGGCGATCAACCACACTAGGCCGATCACAATGTGGATGGCGACGAGGATGCTCGTCAAGGCGATCACCGGGTCACCCGGCTCGATGAACTGCGGTAGGAAGGCGAGATAGAAGAGCGCCACCTTGGGGTTGAAAAGGTTGTTGACAAACCCTTGGAAAAAGCTCGCTGGCCCGGACCGTGCTGATGGGACGTCCGCCGGATCTGCCTCGCGCCGTGCGCAGAAGCTCAGGACTCCCAGCACGACGAGATAGGCGGCACCGATGACCTTGAGGACCGTGAAAGCAGTCGCCGATCGAATGAGAATGGCCGACACCCCGACGGCCGAGGCCGCCGCATGCACCAGCAGGCCAGTGCAGACTCCAGCGCTGGTAATCGAGGCACGTCTCCACCCCTCTCTGATCGCACGTCGGGCAACCAGGGCCATGTCCGCTCCTGGGGAGATCGTGATGAGCGTCGCCGCAATCGTGAAGGCAATTATCTGACTGGTCATTCCCTGCACTCAGTCGAGCTTGATCACGACGGCTTTCTCCGAGAAGATCTCGCGCGCGTACTCGCCGCCCTCACGGCCAAACCATGAATCCTTGTGGCCCCAATGGCAGGCGCAGATCGCGGACAGCCAGCCATACGGAAAGCTCGTTGACGTTCATCTGCTCCTGCTGTGCCCGCGAGCTCAGTCCGAGCTTGGCGACTTCTGCCTCCCCTTGTCAGGCGGCGGTAACGATCGGCAGAAGCTCGTTGGCGGCTCGTTGCAGATGGCTGATGAAGGCGGTGACAGCCGGTCGATGGTCGCCAGCGGGACGGGTCAACGCCACGATTCGCCTTCTCACTCCAGAGATGGGAATGCGACGCAAGGTCGAGGGCATGCGGGTCAAGGTCAGGGCCGGGAGGATCGCCACCGCGTTGATCGACGTCAGTAGCTCGAGGGTGACTCCGTAGTCGTCGGTCTCGAAGCGGACGTCCGGTTCGAAGCCAGCGGCGCGGCTGATCTGTCTCACGGCTCGGCCGCAGTCACACGTATCGAGCGAGGCGGCAACCCATGGCCACTCGGCGGCGTCGGCCAGCTTCTTCACCGGCGACTCTCTTGGCACCACCAGGTAAAGGGGCTCCTCCAGAACTTTGTGCTTCGTCAGCCCGCGATGAGCACGATTGGAGACATGGGTGTAGGCCTGGTCGACGGCCACGTCGAGGGCACCCAAGCGCAGCTCGCGGGTGGCGTCGACATGACCGAGCTCGGTCATGTGAAGGTCAACACGGGGATGATCGATCGACATCGTCCTGATCGTCTCGGGGAGAAGCGTTGCCATCACACTTTGCAGGGCACCGACCACGACCCGGCCCGCTACCTCACCAGACGCCTCCGATACCGCGGTGGTGGCCCGCTCGACGGCGTCGAAGACGGCGTGGGAGTGGGAAACCAGGACTCTGCCGGCCGGGGTCAGCACGACGTTCCGTCCCTGGCGTTCGAGGAGCGGGGTTTGCAGCTCTTCTTCGAGGGTGGCGATCTGTTGGGAGACGGCCGAAGGGGTGTAGGCGAGGGCGTCGGCGGCAGCAGAGATGGTGCCCCGTTCGGCCACCTCGCGGAGGAATCTGAGTCGTTTTAGGTCGAGCATGATTGTGAAGTATAGCTACACAATTGCTTAAGGATTATTCGCTGGACGTAAAACGTTTCTTACTCGAAAATGACTCCTATGGAACTCTTAGTCGTACTCTCATTGATCGTCTTGCTCGGATTCGCAGCCGCAGTCGCCGGAGTCGACAGCCGGGACGGAGCCGACTGGCGCCAGTCAAGGTCTGTCGATTTGGCAACTAATGCCTGGCGGGGACGGACCTAACTAAACGAAGTCGGTTCGAAAGTTGGCATACTTCTCGACCCGACGGATGTGATCGGGGCCGCGATTGAAGCGCCTCCCGATCTCGTCATAGCTCAAGCCCTCTTCTCGCATGGCCAGTACTCGTCGCTCGATCGGCCGGAGTCCATCCGGCCGATCGAGTTCATGAGCCCGCGGAATCTCGGTCCAGCCCAGCACCCGCTTGACGTGCTCAGCGCTTCGCCTGAACCGGCGGGCTATCTCGGCCACAGCCACTCCCTCATCGCGGAGGGTCAGCATCCGCCTTTCAACTGGTCGCAGGCGCGAAGTCATTGCCCGACGCTACCACCGCCCCCCGCCTAGGCCGTTGGAAACCTAATGTTATGCACTGCGGAATCCGCCGAAGATTGCATTGAGTTTTAGCGGCAAGGGCGTTCGGGGTCACGCATCCTTTCTGCAGGCGATTGGCCGCTCTGATGGGTGGCCATCAAACCTCTGAGCTCGCATCGGGATGGCAAACTGGCCCGCAGTGACACGTTCTCCATGACCACCGACACTGCCAACCCAGATCTGCTTGCGGGCGCCACAGCGGCGCTCGAACGGCGCGATTGGAATTCAGCTTTCGATCTGTTTACTCAAGCCGATGCCGAATCCGCCCTGAGCCCGATGGACCTCGAGCACTCACCGTACCCGGCCCTGGCGTAGATACGTCTGGCGCAGGGAAAGGTGAAAGCGGCCGCGCAATCGATCACGATCGCCGTCGCGGCCGAGACGTGGGACGTGCTGACCAGGACACGCCTGCAGCCGGCGCAAATCGAGATTCTGGTCGCGGCCGGCGACCTGGGGGCCGCCCGGGACGCGGCCGAGGACCTGAGCGATCACGCGGCGACCTATGAGTCACCCGCGTTGCGAGCTGCGGTCGAGGAGAGCTGGGGGCGAGTGCTGCTGGCGGAGGGCGAAGCCGCCGAAGCCAGCCGCCGGCTGAGATCGGCCATCAAGAGCTGGCGGGAGGTCAAGGCTCCTTACGAGGTAGCCGTCGATCGGGTTCTTCTGGCCTCGGCTCTCAGAGTGGTGGGAGATCACGACGGAGCCGATTTTGAGCTCGAAGCGGCCCGCAAGACATTCTCAGACTTGGGTGCCCAGCATGACCTCGCCACCACCGAACGACTTATCTCATCGGCTGCCGCTCGCCGCCGTGAAGCTGAGGAGGTCCGCAAGACTTTCATGTTCATTGACATCGAGAACTCGACCAATTTGGCTGGCATTCTCCAAAACCAGGAATGGGAGCAATTGCTCGCATGGCACGACGAAACTCTGCGCCGGCTGTTCCTTCGCCACCGCGGAGAGGTCGTGAGCCACACGGGCGATGGATTCTTCGTCGTCTTCGATTCTTCACTAGAGGCGGTGGATTCTGCGATCGCGATTCAGCGGGCGCTAGCCGAGCATCGGCAGATGTCAGGCTTCGCATTGTCGGTGCGAATCGGCCTTCACACGGCCGGGGCCACCCGGCATCAGGACAACTACAGCGGGCAGGGGGTGCACATCGACGCTCGAGTGGCCGCATTGGCTGGAGGCGGTGAGATCGGGGCCACGACAGAAACCCAACGGGCAGTCGGCGATGTTCGGATCGACGGAGAGCGAGAAGCGTTTCTAAAAGGTGTGGACGTTCCCGTCGCAGTGGTCTCCGTGGCGTGGGACGACTAGGTCACTACCGAAGTAGCCAGTCGTTTCGATTCGTCCGGCACCGGTAACTCGGGTTCGGGTCCCGGTGAGGCACTTGCCAATGCTTCTCCAACTACCTCTCTCAAGCGTTCAAGTTCGGCTGGAAACTCGCCGGTAAACACCTTCCCGAACATGTCAAAGATAGGAGCCGCCGACTTCTCTTTGGGCTGCCGAAAATGATCATGAACCGTTGATCCGCCCTCGGCCGGCACCATCTCGTGCGTGGAGACGAGCTTGATTCCACCCGGCATGGTCACTCGCGACGTGTAGTAGCGCGGCGGGCGCCAATCGAGGAACTCCTGGAGGAGTACGTCTTCGCCGTGCATGCAATGGTTGAGAGTGCCGGCCCGCCGCCTTCCACTCGGATCGAGTTGGTCGATGCGGCTGATTCCGGCCAACCACTTCGGCCGGAGCAGCGGGGAGGATATGAACTCCCACAGCAGTTCGGGCGGGGCAGGGACGAAGCCGGACAAGGTACGCGCTGCTTCGTCGGCGGACACATATACCTGCTGGTGTTCTCGGTAGAATTCCATGCCGTCTCCAGGTCGTCGATCCAACCGCCAACCTCGCCGATGTGCTCGTACTCCTCGGCGTGGCGCCGGAACCCGAGTTGGCGTGGCTCGAGGGTCGTCTTCGCCATACAGGCGTCGGTGATGAAGAGGTAGGCCGGCTCGGGAATCGAGTTCTTGAGGAGCCGGTGAATAAGGATGACATGGTTCCCCACCAACTCGGTATGCCCGGCGATCTTTTGAATTGCTATCTGACCGTGATGGGCCACGAGCTTCACGTTCAGAGTCGGGATCGAGGAGCAGGCGTTGCATTCGCAGGTAGTGGCTTGCCGGATCGACAGAAGTCGATTGCGAAAGGCGAAATAACAGGTCTCCGCGGTATCAAGCAGCATCGATCCGTCAACCTCTTCGGTGATCGTGTAGACGAAGGCGGCGTCGCCCTCGAGCTTGGATAGCTTGAACGTGGGCCGCAACGCCTTGACCACGGTGTTCATCAGCTCGGCCAGGATGTCCTGGGCGTGGTCCAATTCGACCCCGGCGAGATAGCTCGTGTAGCCGGAGATGTCGGCGATGAGCAGGCAGGCGGGATCGGTTGCTGGCACAACCCCGGAGATCGTATCGACAGAAGAATCCGCGCCGTACACGCAGCCCAGCTAGTTCGGCGGGATTTTCTTGACCTATGGCGCGAAAAATCCGCACAGAACGGGTGCAAGCGGTCAGGAGCGGGTAAATGTTCTGACTGATCGAAGGAGGCTTGAGTGTTCCCGACGGGTGATGACAGGGTTCCGGGTAAGGGCCTGGGCCTTGTCACGATCCTCTTCATCGCCATAAACATCTTGGTCTTCGTCTTCCTCCAGGGCGCTGGTTCGAACGAGGCTTTCACTTACGGGTATGCGGCTGTGCCACTGGAGATCACGACGGGCGACGATTTAACGACGCCACAAGCGGTGGAGACTCCGCAAGGACCAGTTGAGTTCCCGCAAGCGCCCGGGCCCAATCCGATCTTCTTAACGCTCCTCACCAGCATGTTCATGCATGGAGGATGGCTCCATCTCATCGGCAACATGGTGTTTCTGTGGGTGTTTGGCGACAATGTCGAGCACGCCATCAACCGCGGCTTCTACATCATCTTCTACCTGCTGGCAGGGGTCGTCGCTGCCCTTGCCCAAATTCTGATTAACACCGACTCACCGATCCCCAGCCTGGGCGCCTCGGGCGCCGTCTCCGGTGTTTTGGGGGCTTATCTGGTGCTCTTCCCGCGCAATCGGGTGCGGGTAATGATCGGGTTCAGACAGACGCTCCTCCCGGCGATCGTGGTGATTGGAATGTGGGCTGTGTTTCAGTTCATCAACGGGGCGGGCGCCTTCGCCGTCTCGGAGCAGACGACGGGAGGAGTCGCCTATATGGCCCACATCGGTGGCTTCGTCTTCGGCTTGTTTGCGGGCGCACTTGCCAGAAGCGCGGGGGCTCACGAGGTGGGTTCGAGAACTGCGCAGTCCTAGATGCCGGCCTGGCTATCCCGCCAGGCCAGCCAGTCGCGGCCGGGGCCGAGATCCCAGCGGGGGCCACCGATACCCAATGTGAATTGAGTGAAACCCATTTCGAGATATGCGGAAGCATCCTTCGCTAAGAACCGGTCGAGGTCTTCGGGTTCGACACCCAACCCCCACTCGATCTCCGCCGGATCTCGGCCGACTTTCCCGCACCAGCGCTGCAGCGCCTCGACCTTGGGCTCCATCTCTCCCGGCTGGTCAGGAAATCCGCCGTGCCACGAGTCGGCGTGCTCGGCGACAATTCGCAGCGTCTTATTCAGTCCACCACCGGCTACAAGCACCGGTAGCGGACGAACCGGCGGAGGTTTCAGTTCTTTCCAGCGGGCTTTGATTCGAGGCAGGCTCTCCGCCAGGCGATCGAGGCGGCTGCCTTTGGTTCCAAAGTCATACCCGTACTCGGTGTAGTCGCGCCGGAACCATCCCGAGCCGATTCCAAAAACCAGGCGCCCTCCAGAGATGTGATCGACCGTTCTCGCCATGTCGGCCAGCAGGTCGGGGTTGCGATAGGAGTTGCAAGTCACAAGAGCGCCGAGCTCCACTCGAGAGGTCTGCTCTGCCCAGGCGGCCAGCATCGACCAGCACTCGAAGTGAGTGCCGTCGCGCTCGCCATAGAGCGGAAAGAAGTGGTCCCAGGTGTACAGCAGGTCGAAGCCCATTTCTTCAACGTTGGCCACCGCCTCCCGGAGGTCGCGGTATTGACCGTGCTGGGGATGAAGTTGTGCGGCGATTCGAATCGAACGTGTGGTCTGCGACATCAGTCGATCCCCTAGCGCAAGATCAGGCAGGAGTCGCCAAACTCGTGCCAGAGATAACCGGCGGCAAGTGCAGCCTCATACATGCGCCGCGCTCCTTCGGGGCCGGCGACGCTTTCGATGATCGAAAGGTGACTCGCTCCCGGCTCGTGCCAACCAGTCAGGAGCCCGTCGGCTGCTCTCACTCCTCGAGCGGCGCCAATGACCAGGTCGGTGTAACCGTCCCCGGCCCGCAGGGTCCCGTTCGCATCGACTGAGCTCTCAAGGGCGCGGAGGGCGGTGGTGCCCACTGCGATCACCCTGCCCCCTTGCGCCCGCAGGGTGTTGACAACTGCCGCCGCAGCGGGAGGAACCCGATACCGCTCCTCCCCGGGAACCTCGCCGGTTTCGAACGACGACACCCCAGAATGCAGCACCACCGGCACCAGGGTCACGCCGATCGATGCCAGCTCGACCAGGATCTCGCGAGTGAAAGGCCGGCCCGCGCTCGGCATCTCGGCGCTTCCCGGCTCTGAGGCGTAGACCGTTTGGTAGTCCTCGAGTGGCCAAGGTTCGCCGCCTTCGCCATAACGAATCGGCTTTCCGTGGCGATTGAGATATTCCGACAGTTCCGATGGCAGGTCAAGGCTTGCCCGCCAAAGCCGCGGGGTGCGAAGGTCCTGGGCCAGGAGATGGATCGAGCCGCCGCTTTCCAGGTGCAAGGTTTGCGGCTTCAGGCTCGGACCGGGAGCGCTCCCGACCCCACGCGGGGTCCGGACCTCGACGCTCCACAGACCGTCGGCTGCCAGGACCGAGAGATGCACCCGCAGTGACGTCCCTCCGGTAGTCCGAGCGTCAAGCGCATACGGCATGGTTCCGGAGACGTTGAGGACGAGCGCGTCACCAGATCGGAGGTGCTCGCCGATCCGGCGAAAGCGGGTGTGCACTAGCCGACCATTCGGGGCCGAGAAGACGAGAAGCCGAACATCATCTCGACCCGCGCCTCGGGCTTCCGGAGGTGAGGACGCCAGCAGTGCATCGGGAAGATCGAACTCGAGGGCGGTGCTGGTGATCACGTCACCGACACCAGGTCGCGGGCCGAGTAACGGCCCGACGGCCGCGCCCTCGAGATCAGGTCGAGGAGGCCGGGCACGCTCGCTTCCGGGGGTGGCCGGTCGGAGATGTCCTCACCCGGGTAGGCCTCCTGATGCATTCGCGTGTTCATGTCCCCGGGATCGACCCAGTAGACACGGACCTGGCTTTCTTCCGCCGCCAGAATCCGCGAGACCTGCTCAAGGGCGGCTTTCGAGGAGCCATAGCCTCCCCAGCCCTCGTAGGCCTCCAAAGCGGCGTCGGAGGTGATATTGATCACCGTTCCTTTCGACAGTCGCAGCAGCGGGAGGGCGACCTGGATCAAACCGAGGGGAGCGACGACATTCGTTCGATAGACCTGCTCGAGGACCTCCAGGGGATAGTCGGCGAGTTGGGGCTGCGGGCTGGGACCAAGGATCGAGGCGTTGTTGACCAAGAGATCGAGTTGCCCCTCCGCAGCCTCGATGAGCCGGCGGCGATGCTCTGGATCCGATACGTCCCCGGCGATGGCGACAACTTTTGTCGTTTGGGCCAGGTCACCTCGGGTTCGTTCGAGATCATCGGCACCGCGGGCGTCGATGACGAGCGAGTAACCGTTGGTGGCGAGTCGACGAGCGAGGGCCAGGCCGAGACCGCGGGAAGCGCCGGTGATGATCGCAACTTGTTGATGGTTGGTGGTCATAGGTCACACCGTACAACTTCAAGTTAACTTGAAGTCAAGTCATATAATCCCCGAATGGGCGCATTACCCGAAACGATCACCATCGGCGAGCTGGCGGCGCGCAGCGGCACCTCCACCTCGGCCCTCCGGTTCTACGAGAGCAGGGGCCTGATCGACGCCCAACGTACCGATGGCAATCAGCGTCGCTACCACCGATCGACGTTGCGCCGGATCGCCACCATCAGGGCGGCCCAATCCGTCGGTTTGACCCTCGACGAGATCACCGCGGCGCTGGCGACCTTGCCCAGCAATCGGACGGCGAGTCGCTCGGATTGGGAGCGTTTGTCGAAGAACTGGCGGCGACGTCTCGACACCCAGATTCAGCGTCTTGAGGTATTGCGCGACACCTTGACGGGGTGCATCGGTTGTGGATGTCTTTCGCTGGCTACTTGCCAGTTGGTCAACTCGCAAGATCGGCAGGCGGCGAACGGACCGGGGGCCCCGGGCCTTAGGGTCGATTAGGGGCTCAGCTGTTGGCGGGCTTTCGCCAGAAGAGCAGTAGTTGGAGGACTCCTCCCAGGATTCCTCCCAGCCCGATCAGCAGGCCGACGGCTCGACCCCAGTCGAGACCTATCAGGTGATCGAGTGAGATCGATCCGCCCCCCAGCCAGGCGAGGACAAAAGCGGCTGAGCCGAGGACGTTGACGTACTCCCAACCCTCACCCTTGTTGAAGATGAAGAAACCGTTGAACCGATGGATCGACCCGGCGGCAACCACCATCGTTGCCGCTACGGCCGCAGCCGCGATCGGCGTCAGCAGTCCCAGAACAAGGCCGGCACCTGCAGCGACCTCGTTCAGGGCCGAGAGCCGGGCCTGAAGCGAAGCCTGGCGGAAACCAACCCTTTCAAACCAACGGGCCGTTCCCTCGAGGGTGCGTGCATGGCGCACTCCGTGGGTGATGATCGTCAAGCCGACGACGATGCGGAGGAAGAGCAGGGCTCCGTCGAGTGCGGCCATCGTTAGGCGAACCGTAGGGCTACGAAGGCGGCGATCCCCGCTACAGCGGCGGTCATCGCCGCTGCTCTGGCCAACCACGGCTTGCAGCCATGAGAAAACCAAGGTGTTGGCGATAGAACTTGCGGGCGACTTACCCCCAGCCAGAGCCCGTCGAGGACAGCCATGGCTCCGAGGATGGAGAGAAACGCCGTCACCATCCGCACGATATCGGTCGGCGATGCTTATAGCCTCGGCGCCTTGCTCACTGTCTCCGAATGCCGCGCCGCCGACGAGGCCGACCCCCTGGCCGATCGTCGCGCTTTTTTCGACCTGCCGCCGGGTCTCATCTACCTCGACGGAAATTCCCTCGGTCCCCCCACCAAGAGCGTGCGGGGAGGGATTGACCAGCTTCTGACTGATTGGCGCAACCGATTGATCGACGGCTGGTGGGACAGTGGATGGGTCGAGCTGCCCCGAGTGGTGGGAGCGAGGGTGGAGCCGATCATCGGAGCCGAAGCGGGCTCGATCGTGTGCACGGACTCGACCTCGGTCAACCTCTTCAAGGCTGTGACCGCCATGTGCGATCTCTTTCCGGGCGATCTCCTCACCGACAGCGGCAACTTTCCCTCGTGTCTTTATGTCCTCGAGTCAGTTGCTCGCCAGCAGGGGCGGCGGCTGCGGGTGGTCAGCCCCGAGGAGGTACTCACCTCAATCGACGATGAAGTAGGCGCGGTCTCCGTCACTCAAGTCGACTTTCGCAGCGGACGGCTGCACGACATGGAGGAGATCACCCGTCGCGCCACCGACGTAGGAGCCGCCTCGGTTTGGGATCTCTCGCACTCGGCGGGAGTAGTTCCCATCGATGTGGCCCGTTGTGGAGTCGACGCCGCTGTCGGTTGCGGTTACAAGTACCTCAATGGCGGCCCCGGGGCTCCTGCCTTCATCTACATGTCGCCTCGCCACACGCAGACGGCCGCCAACCCGATCAACGGCTGGTTCTCACACCGGTCGCCCTTCGATTTTTCGACCGAGTACACGCCGGCCGAGGGGATCGATCGCATGCGGACCGGGACGCCGAACATCCTCTCGATGGTGGCTCTCGACGAGGCGCTCACCGCATACGAAGGAGTGGCGATCGACCAGGTCCGGGAGAAGTCGATTGCTCTCACGACGTTGTTCATTGACCTCATCGATCGCGAGGTGGGAAGCGAACTGCTGACGCCTCGACAACCGCGAGATCGCGGGAGCCAGGTGAGCCTCTTGGTGCCTCAAGCTGAAGAGCTGATGTTGGCTTTAGGAGACGAGGGCATCGTCGGCGACTTTCGACCGCCCGATGTAGCACGGTTCGGGTTCTCTCCGCTCTATATCGGCTACGAAGACGTGTGGCGAGCCGCGGCCGCGATCAAGTCGATACTCGTCGGGCTCTAAGCGAAGAACCGGCGGCTGGTATCCCAGAGCAGCCAGAAACCGATCAGGGTCACCGCCATCCCACCAATGAGGGGGACCCTTCTTTGCCAGGCACTTCGCCAGCGGTCGGAGCGAATCCTCGTCCATCCCCACCTTTGAGCACCCACGGCGAGGAGTCCGGCGCCGATCAGGCTCGCCGACATCCCGAGCCCAAAAGCGGCGACGAGGATGAGACCCCACCACGCTTCACCTTGGGCCACCGCCCCCAGTAACAGCACCACAGCCGAGGCCGACGGGACCAGCCCCCCCGCCAGACCAAGAGCGGCGAGGGACCGCCAGCCGCCCGTCTTCTCGTGATGGTGATAACGGTCGTGGCTGTCGTGATGGTGATGGTCGTGGTCGTGGTCGTGGTCGTGTGTATGGGTCGAGGCCCGTTTTCCCAAAGCCCGAAACAGCATTACCGCTCCGATCGACGTCACGATCAAGGCGGACACCAGTGACAGCCATGGATACACCGACTCCGGTCGAAATGCGGAAGTGGTGAGGGCAGTGATCAATCCCAGGATCGCCACCCCGATGGTGTGGGAGAGAGCGACGCTCAGACCGAGTCCGATCGCCGTCCGCGGACTCCCTCGTTGTCCGACCAGGTAGGCAGCCATCAGGGTCTTGCCGTGGCCGGGAGCGAGGGCGTGTCCGGTCCCGAGGGCGAGGGCGGCCAGCAAGGCCACGACTCCGGACCTACCGACCACGCCCCTTCCGATCCGCTCCACGAGCGTGGGCCGAATATCCGCCGTCCCGCCGCTGGCCGCCTCTCCGGTGCCGGATCCCGGGCTGAAGACGACGACCCCTTCCCGTTCGTTCTCGGTCGGCCCGGACGGGTAGGCGGTGAGTACCTCGGAGGGACTCTCGCTCGGAAGCTCGGTATCGACCGCCAGCCCATCACTTTGGACGATGATTTCCGACCAGCCGAGACGGTCGGCGTGCACATTGTTGGCGATTGTCAACTCGCCACTGTCGACCGCGAGGGCAGTCTCGAACTCGCACTCGAGGCGAAGAGTGTCGAGACCACCCTGGCCGGGGGGAAAGCTCACTGACCCTTCGCCCCCTGACAGCCTCAGCGGCTCTCCATCGACCGAGAGACCAACCTGAGGTTGTAGCGAGAGGCAGGCTGCGGCCACGTAGTCCTCGCGTTCAGTTTCGGAAACGATCTCGTCGCCCGAGCGGTCGAGGACCCGCTTCTCACGAAACGCAGGGATTTCGGCCATGTCGACGACGACGGTCACCTTCAACTCCCCGGGGGTAACCAGCAACCCGAGATGGACGTTGGTGGTGAAGTTTCCCAGGGGATGTGCGGTCGCGATCGAGGGCATGAGAAGCAAGGCGGTCAGGAACAAGACGAGAAAAGGCTTCTTATGCGACATGGGCATCAGGGCGACCGGTGAGGGTAGGGCTCTTGACCTCTTTCAACCACAGGCTTCCCCGTCCATCGGCGACCTATCAGCCTCTGGTTCGTGGCGCGATGGAAGTGGGATTGGCGCTCCCTGCTTTCCAGAAACGAAGCCAATCCAACGCCATTGAGCCTCCGAACAAGGGACCGGAGGCGTTCTCACGGAAGGAGAAAAAGATGCGTGCGCTTCTTAGAAAGGTGGCGGTGTTTGCGGCCGTCGCCGCGTTGACAGTGGTGGTGACGGCGGGACCGACGGGTCTCCTCGCCGCCGACCATCTCGATGCTCCCGGGCTGACCCCGCCGGGTGGTGACTCAAGGCTCGACATCAATGATGTCTATGCCTTTCAGTCGCCCTCCGCGGCGGATCATGCCGTATTGATCATGACCGTTAATCCGGCCGCGGGCGCCTTGACGGGCCAACTGGGGTTCCACCCCGATGCCATCTACGAGTTCTTGGCCGACACCGACGGAGATGCCAAACCCGATGATTGGGCTCGGATCGACTTTGAACCGGCTGATGCCGACGGCCAGCAGGCGTATCGGCTCAAAGTCAAAGGAGGTGGGCTGAAAGTAGACGGAATTACCGGACAGACGATCGATCTCGACGGCGAGGTAAAGATCACCGCGGGAACGTTCGACGACCCGTTCTTCTTCGATCTGGTCAACTTCCTTGCGGCTGACTTTGCTTGCGCGCCTGGAGATGGGGACACGAGCAACTTCTTCTTGGGACTCAACACCCAGGCAATCGTCTTCGAGTTTCCTCGAGAGGAGCTGGCGGGAACGGTCGGAATCTGGGCGCGGACCATGCTCAACGATCGGCAGATTGACCGGATGGGGAGGCCAGCGATCAACACGGTATTTATCCCTAACAACATCTTCGAGCCGGCCGGTTCGGAGCCGTCGCAGAGAAACGCCTTCAACTCAGGAAAGCCACAGCACGATCAGCGTGACTTCCGGAGCGAAGTGGTGGACACCCTCGAGATTTTCTACGGCGCAGGAAATCCGACTGTGGACGCGCTCACGGACATCCTTCTCCCCGACCTCCTCACAGTCGATTTCGGCTCAACCGCCGGTTTCCTCAACGGAAGGCAACTGGCCGACGATGTGATCGACGCCGAGCTGGGGATAGTCACCAACGGAGCCGTTACCACCGATTGCGTGGGGAACGACTCCGCCTTTAGCGACGACTTCCCCTATCTGGCCCCCAAGAACTAGTTGAGAGAGCGCGATCTGGTGGAGCGGCCCGGGGGTCGCTCCACCAGGGAGGTCAAGATGAGATTTCGAAATCTTTCTGTTGTCCTAATTGGCGTAGGGCTGGCAGTAGTAGTTCCCGGGTTACTGCCAGCCACGGTCGCTGGCAGTTATCCCAGCGGGGACAATCCCGTGCCAGACACCCCCGCCGCCATAGCCCTCTTTCAGGAGCGGACGGACGGCGATCCCAATCCGATCAATCTCACCCTCCTGGCCCAGCTTCATGCCCGGCGCAGTCGCGAAACAGGAGATGTGAATGAATTGACGAGAGCCGAAGCCGCTCTCAACCAAGCCCTTGCCCACCAGCCCAACTACGGCCCCGCAGTTCTGACCCTGGCAGCCGTCCAGGCCGCCCAACATCGTTTCGAGGAGGCACTCGCCACTGCCCGGCTGGCCCAGGAGCTTGATCCCCGTCTGGGAGCTCTAGCCGTGGTCGGAGACGTGCTCGTCGCCACGGGTGACTATCAGGGAGCTGCCAGTGCCTATTCCGAGCTCGCTTCGAGCGGTGGCTCACCCGGTCTCCGAGCCCGCGTGGCTCACCTCGACGAACTCTCGGGGGGCATCGAGTCGGCCATCCTCCAAACCGAGCAAGCTGCTGCGGATCATCTCGAGGCCGGAGGAGTTGGCGAAGAAGCGGCCTGGTTCCAGGTGCGACTCGGTGATCTCAACTACTCCATCGGGAATCTCAGAGAAGCAGATCGCCGCTACGAGGCGTCAACTGAGCTGCTTCCCGGGTATTGGTCGGCGCTGGCCGGGCGTGCCAAGGTCAGCGCGGCTCGGGGTGACTTTGATCATGCTATCGAGCTTTACGAGGAGGCCGCCACGGCCGTTCCTCGACCGGAGATCATGGTTGCTCTCGGCGACCTCTACACCATTACTGGACAGCTCGATTTGGCATCCGACAGCTATGCCACGGTTGAGGCGATCGCCCAGCTCTCTCCTGGGGTTTACGACCGAAACCTGGCCTTGTACCAGGCCGAAAACGGACAGGCCGCGGACGCGCTGGTAATCGCTCGTAAGGGACTCGAAGAGCGACAGGACATTTATGGATACGACACCCTGGCCTGGACGCTCTACCACCTCGACCGGTTCGCCGAGGCCCGAGAGGCAATGGATCAGGCCATGTCTCTCGGCACCCGCGATGCCTTTCTCTATTTTCATTCAGGGGCGATCTGGCTGGCACTTGGTGATCAGGCCCGGGCGGCTACGGATCTGGCCGTCGCTCTCGACCTCAATCGCAACTTCCATCCCTTGCATGCGGAAGAGGCAGCCCAGATGCTGGATGAAGCGAGCGCTCGAACGCGGAAGGCCTCTATCTAGGCCCAACGGGGGCAAGGCCGACTACCCGAGAGATGGCGAACTCGCCCTCGACCCGTTCTGGGATCAATTGGGCCTTCCCTGTTAGGTCGCCCATCACGAGGTCGACCACGAGAGCCTTGCCGGCGACCCCGGTGTCGTCGAGCACGGTCAAGGTCCCGGTCCACGTGCCGGCCTCCTCGTCATCTGCGACCTCAACCGACCCGACGGTGAGCAGCACGCCTTGCAGAGTGATCCGAACCGGTCCCGAGTACTTCATTGAGGGACGTTTTTATCAGGTGAACCGGCACTTTTAGTGCCGGTTCACGCGCGGAGAAAGAAAGGCGCCTGTTTTCCGCGCGTAGAGCGGCAGTGAAACTGCCGCTCTACCTCATAAAAACGCCGTTAGGCCTTCTTGGGGCGGACCTGAGGAAGGGTGGTCGAGCGGAGGACGAGGTCGCGGCGGTAGAGGCTGTGGGCTTCCCGAACCCGGCGGTCCGCTTCCAAGCGAAGCCTCTCCGCCTCCTGTCGAAGCCGGGTCACTTCGGCTCGCAATGCCTCGAGTTCGTTGGTGAGGCTGAGGACCTGGCGCACCCCCTCGAGATTGAGGCCGCGGGTGGTGAGCTCGTGGATCAGCGATAGGCGATCGATGTCGGCTTGCGAGTAGCGGCGGGTTCCACCCGGCGTCCGATATGGGTCGACCAGTCCCTTGCGCTCATAGATGCGAAGCGTCTGGGGGTGCATTCCCGACATCTCCGCCGCGACGGAGATCACGAACAACGCCGCAGCCTTGCGATTCACGAAGCCGTTTCTTCTCGGGCACGGAGATGACCGCGTAGGTCATCGTCGTCGATGGCGGCCAGCTCCTCGAGGAGCCGCTTCTCTTCTCGCGAGATCTTGGCCGGAACCACTACTTCAACCTTGGCGTAAAGGTCACCGATCGGACGGCGGCTGCCGGTCACTCCCCGCCCCTTTACCCGGAAGGTCTTGCCGGAAGGAGTGCCCGGCGGCACCTTGATGGAGACCTTGCCGTTGAGCGTCGGCACTTCAAGGGTGGTTCCCAGGGTGGCCTCGGTGTAGCTGATCGGGACCGTGATGTGGAGGTCGTCGCCCCTGCGCTTGAAGAGAGGATGGCTCGCGACGTGGACTTTGACCAGAAGATCTCCCGGTGGTCCCCCGTTGGCTCCGGGCGATCCCTTGCCGGCCAGCCGAACAGTGGCCCCGTCCTTGACCCCAGCCGGAATTTTGACCTTGATGGTCCGGCCCCGAACCTCGGTTCCCCGTCCCCGGCACTGGCTGCAGGGATTGGTGATGAGTCGGCCGCTGCCGCCGCACTGGGGGCAGGGCTGGCTGAACGAAAAGACGCCCTGGTTCTGCGCGACGACCCCGTCGCCACCACAGGTCGGGCAGACGTCAATGCTCGATCCTGGCTCTGCCCCCGAGCCTCCGCAGCGGCTGCAAGGACTTTCGCCGCGCAGCTCTACATTGGTGACCAGTCCATTGATCGCATCGTCGAAGGAGATGTTGAGGTCGGCCGTGGTATCACGTCCCTTTTGTGGACCCGGCCGCCCCCGCGAACCGCCGAAACCGAAGAGGTCGCCAAACCCGCCGAGGATGTCTCCTAGGTCCTCGACCCGGACCCGCTGCCCTCCGAAGCCGCGACCACCCTGACCTCCGTAGTTGCGGAAGGCGCCCGACTCGACCAGGCGGCGCAGTTCGTCATACTCCTTGCGCTGGGAGGCATCGGAGAGGACTCCATACGCCTCCGAAATCTGCTTGAACTTCTCCTCGGCGGCGTTATCGCCGGGGTTGGCATCGGGGTGGAACTTCTGGGCCAGCTTCCGGTAGGCGCGCTTGATCTCCTCGGACGTGGCGTTTCCCGACACGCCGAGGATCTGGTAGAAGTCCTTGTCGACCCAGTCGCGATTCAATTTCGTTCATTCCTCGCGGGGAGTGACTCCGACCAGGCTCGCTCTCAACACCCAGTCCTTGAGGCGATAACCTCGGCGGAACTCGTCGGTCACGATCAATTCACCGCTGCCCTCCCCACTGGTGGTGACGGCTTCGTGCAATGACGGATCGAAGGGCTCGTCAAAGGTGGCGATGGGCTCGAGACCTTCTTTGGCCAGGACATCGAGCAGCTGATCGCGGGTGCTGCGCACACCGGACTTCAGCTTCTCCTCCGTCTCGGAGTTGGTCTCTACGGCGAGGGCAGCATCGAGGCTGTCGAGAACCGGTAGCAACGAAGAGACCACTCTCTCCGACGCCCGGTCGACCACCCCACGTGCCTCACGTTGCGAGCGCTTGCGGTAGTTGTCGAAGTCGGCCGCCACTCGCCGGAGATCGTCGAGATAGGAGTCGGCTTCTTTGCGGGCTCCGGCTAGGGCTTCGACCAGCTGCTCGATTGCCTCGGCGGGGTCGTCGGAGAGGTCGAGTCCCAGTGACTCAGCGGTGACCGGCTCGAAAGTCTCTTCTTCGACCGGCTCGGCTTCGACGATGGTGATCTCAGGGAGATCAGGTTGCTTGTTCATCGCCCTCGTCGACGATCTCGGCCTCCACCACGTCATCGTCGCTGCCACCGTCCCCGGCGGCCCCGGCCCCGGGCTGCGGAGCGGCCTCCTGGTACATCCGGGTGAACGCCCCTTGACTGGCGGTCACGAGGGCCTCGATACGGGAACGCAGGGTGGCGGTGTCGGAGCTCTCATCGGCCAGCGCCGTCTTCAGCTCTGACAGAGCCGAATCGATCCCTCCCCGCTCGTCGGCAGAGAGCTTCTCGCCTTGTTCGGCGAGAACCTTTTCGGTCTGGTGAACGAGTTGATCACCCTGGTTGCGGGTCTCGATCTGCTCGCGGCGCTGGCGGTCCTCCTCGGCGTAGGCCTCGGCGTCCTTCACCATCCGATCGATGTCATCCTTGGCCAGAGCGGTGCCGCCGGTGATGGTCATGGCTTGCTCCTTACCGGTGGCTATGTCCTTGGCGTGGACGTTGACGATGCCGTTGGCATCGATATCGAAGGTGACCTGGATCTGGGGGACGCCCATTGGCGCCGGCGGGATGCCGGTCAGCTGGAAGCGACCGAGGCTCTTGTTGTCGGAAGCCATGGTGCGCTCGCCCTGGAGGACGTGAATCTCCACTTCCGGCTGGTTGTCGGCGGCAGTGGTGAACGTCTCGGTGCGCCGGGTGGGGATGGTGGTGTTGCGTTCGATCATCTTGGTCAACACCGCGCCCTTGGTCTCGATGCCGAGGGTCAGCGGAGTGACGTCGAGAAGAAGGATGTCCTTGACATCGCCCTTCAAAACACCAGCCTGGATGGCGGCACCGGCAGCAACGACCTCGTCCGGATTGACTCCCTTATGAGGGTCTTTGCCGGTGAGGCCCTTCACCAACTCCTGCACGGCGGGCATGCGGGTCGAGCCCCCGACCAAAACCACATGGTCGATTTCTGATACCGGGAGGCCGGAGTCCTTGATGGCCTGCTGGAAGGGACCCTTGCATCTCTCGAGCAGATCCTCGGTGAGCTTTTGGAATTCGGAACGGGTGAGTTTGCGCTGCAGGTGCAGCGGTCCCTCGACGGTAGCGGTGATGAAGGGCAGGTTGACTTCCGTCTCCGAAACCTGAGAGAGTTCGATCTTCGCCTTCTCGGCCGCCTCCTTGAGGCGCTGGCTTGCCATCCGGTCCTTGCCCAGGTCGACCCCGTGGTCGTTCTTGAAACCGGTTATCAACCAGTCGACGATGGCCTGGTCCCAATCGTCGCCGCCGAGGTGGGTGTCACCCGAGGTGGCTTTGACCTCGAAGACGCCTTCGCCGATCTCGAGCACGGAAACGTCAAAAGTTCCACCGCCCAAGTCGAAGACCAAGATGGTGTGGTCGGTGTTTTCCTTGTCGAGACCGTAGGCCAGCGAGGCAGCGGTCGGCTCGTTGATGATTCGGAGCACGTTGAGTCCGGCGATCTGGCCCGCTTCCTTGGTGGCGGTGCGCTGGGCGTCGCCGAAGTAGGCGGGAACGGTGATGACGGCGTCGGTGATGGTGTCGCCCAGGAAGGCTTCGGCATCGCGCTTGAGCTTCATGAGGATGCGAGCCGAAATCTCCTGCGCGGTGTAGTTCTTTCCCTCGATCGCAATGGACCAGTCGGTGCCCATCTCTCGCTTGACCGAGCGGATGGTGCGGTCGGGGTTGGTGATGGCCTGGCGCTTGGCAACCTCGCCGACCAAAACCTGACCCTCCTTGAAAGCCACGACCGAGGGTGTGGTGCGAGACCCTTCGGCGTTGGGGATGATGGTGGGTTCGCCCCCTTCCAGCGTGGCGATGACGCTGTTGGTGGTTCCAAGGTCGATGCCGACTGCACGGGCCATATCTGCTCCTACATAGATTTAGTGCTTGCGACGACTATAACTTGAGCAGGGTATTGTCATATTCCACAAAGCCGAAATATTGCCCCCTGGCGGGGCGTTTTCACCCTCAGATTCTTTATCAGGAGCAATTTTTGACCCAGAACCTCGATACCCAAACCCTCCCCGTTCTACCTCTTCGCAACGGGGTGGTTTTTCCCCACATGGTCGTCACCCTCCGTATCGAGACCTCGGAGGGAAAGATCGCCTTGGCTGCGTCGGAACAGGCCGGCGGGCAGCTGATCTTGGTGCCGCGAGTGGCCGGGAGATACGCCTCGGTCGGAACGATCGCCGAGATCCAGCAAAGCGATGACGAAGGGAACGTCGTCGTTTCCGGAGTCGGCCGAGCCCGGGTAGGGAGTGGTTCCACCGACACCGCCGGTGCCCTTTGGGTCGAAGTCGAGCCCTATCCCGAAGTCGACGTCCACGACGAGGCCCTCGACGACCTTGTCACCGAGTACCGGGCGGTCGTCACCGAGGTTCTCGAGCACCGTGGAGTCGGGGCGGTGGCGGAAAGAATCCTCGGACTGGAAAATCCCTCCCAGCTCGCCGACCTCGCCGTTTATTCACCGGATCTCACGCTGGAGCAGAAGGTCGAGATCTTGGAGACGCTCGATGTAAGAGAGCGTCTGGGCAAGCTCTTGACCTGGATGCGCGAAGTCCTCGCCGACCTCGAATTGCGCCGGCGGGTGCGCGACGACGCCGCCGAGCGGATCGACAAGAGCCAGCGCGAGTATTTGCTCCGCCAGCAGATGGAGGCGATCAAGAAGGAGCTGGGCGAGGAGCAGGGAGCGTCTGACAGTTACCGCACTCGACTCGAGGACACAGCCTTCCCCGCGAAGGTGAAGGAAGCCGTCGAGCGCGAGATCGATCGTCTCGAGCGGATGTCCGAGCAGTCACCGGAGCATTCGTGGATCAGGACCTGGCTCGACACGATGTTCGACCTTCCCTGGGGAAAGCGCTCCGAGGACCGGCTCGACTTGAACGAGGCCTGGGCGGTGCTCGACGCTGATCACACTGGCCTCCACGACGTGAAGGAGCGAATCGTCGAGCATTTGGCCGTTCGCAAGCTACGCCAGGAACGTGGACTCAACGAGGAGAACTCACGTCAGTCCGGCGCCATCCTTCTCCTGGTCGGCCCTCCGGGGGTTGGCAAAACCTCCCTGGGCGAGTCGGTGGCCCGCGCCCTCGGCCGCAAGTTCGTGCGGGTGGCCCTCGGTGGCATTCGTGACGAGGCAGAGGTGCGAGGACACCGCCGGACTTACGTTGGTGCGCGCCCGGGCCGGATCGCCCGGGCCCTGACCGAAGCCGCCACTATGAACCCTGTCTTCTTGCTCGACGAGATGGACAAGGTAGGAAGCGACTGGCGAGGCGATCCTTCGTCGGCCTTGCTGGAGGTGCTGGACCCAGCCCAGAACCACACTTTCCGCGATCACTACCTGGAGGTCGACCTCGACCTCTCGGACGTGCTCTTCATCGCCACGGCCAACGTGGTTGAGACCATTCCGGCTCCACTCCTGGACCGAACTGAAGTCATTCGCCTCGATGGCTACACCGACGAAGAGAAGGTGGCCATTGCTCGCGATCACCTGTTGCCGCGACAGATTCGGCAGGCGGGACTCGAGCCCGAAGAGATCTCGGTCACCGAGGCAGCCCTGGGGGTGGTGGTGGATCGCTACACCCGGGAGGCCGGAGTCCGTTCGCTGGAACGAGAGCTCGGCAAGCTCTCTCGCAAGGTGGCGACCAAGGTCGCCAAGCGAGATGGCGAGGAGAACGGAGCGATCGCCGTCGACGGCGACGATGTCGTTGAGTACCTCGGCAAGCCCAAGGTCTGGCACGACGAGGCGAAGGATCGGACCGACGTCCCGGGGGTGGCCACTGGTCTGGCTGTCACGGGAACGGGGGGTGACGTGCTCTTCATCGAGGCTTCGGCCACCGAAGGCGAGCCCGGACTCACCCTCACCGGTCAGCTCGGCGATGTGATGAAGGAGTCGGCCCGGATCGCGCTCTCATATGTCGAGGCGCACGCCGGCGAGCTCTCGGTCGAACCAGCTGCCCTCAAGCGGCGATTCCATGTCCACGTCCCGGCCGGGGCTGTACCGAAGGACGGACCCTCAGCCGGAATCACGATGGTGACTGCGGTCGCATCGCTCATCACCGGCCGCAAGGTTCGCTCGGAGGTGGGGATGACCGGTGAGGTGACGTTGCGGGGAAAGGTCCTGCCCATCGGCGGGTTGAAGCAGAAGGTGCTGGCAGCCCACCGGGCCGGACTCACCACCGTGCTTTTCCCGCAGCGGAATGAGATCGACCTCGACGACATTCCCGAGTCGGTGCGCGAGCGTATGACTTTTCACCCGGTCGAAACGATCGACCAGGTCCTCGAGCTCGCCCTCGAGTCCTAAGGATTTCCCGGCGCAGCCGGGGAGGACACGAACCAACCACGCCCCTCGGCCCTTCGGCCGCCGGGGACCACCCCCCTCCGGGCCTTCGGGCCACTCCCCCCAACGCTCGCTCCGGTCGTCGATCTAGGCGAGGCGCCGGTGGGCCAGTTCGATATAGGCCGCTTCCATGTCGAAGCCCACATAGTGTCGGCCACTTTGCTGAGCCGCGACCGCGGTGGTGCCGGAGCCGATGAACGGGTCCAACACGAGGTCACCGGCGTAGGTGTAGAGCTCGATCAATCGCCGGGGCAGATCGACCGGGAACGGTGCCGGATGGCCGACTCGAGTGGCGCTCGCAGATGGAATCTCCCACAGGTCGAGAGTGGCCTGCATGAACTCCTCGGCCGAAATGGTGGCGAGGTGGGGTAAACCTCGCCTCTCGCGCTCGCTGCGGCTGATCGCTCGGTCGAAGCGCCCCTTGCTGGCGACAATGACGCGTTCGGTGAGATCGCGCAAGACCGGGTTCGCTGGACTTCGGTAGCTACCCCAGGCGCAGGATCCGCTCTGCCCCTTGGCTTTGCGCCACACAATCTCTCCGCGCAGCAGGAGACCGAGATCGTCTTGCAGAATGGTGATGAGATCGGCCGCCAGCGATCGATAGGGCCGGCGTCCGAGGTTGGCGACGTTGACCGCTAGCTTCCCTCCCGGTTCCAGTTTGGCGCCGCAAACTGAGAAGACATCGCGGAGCATGTCGAGGTAGGTGCGATACGCATCCGGCTCGGCGCCGGCGACGATGTTTTCCTCGTACTCCTTGCCCGTGAAGTACGGGGGCGAAGTCACGACCAGAGCCACCGATCGGTCGGCCACCTGGTCGGCGTTCATAAGGCGAGCGTCGCCCACGAAGAGCTGGTCGACCACCACGGGCGGTTCGACACCGTCGTCCGAGGAAATGACGGGAAGCGGAAACCGCCGGTAGAAGTCGGTGGAGTCGTGACTTTCCCGACGGCCCGAACCAAAAGCAGACGTAGCCGTGGGGCGCCGGGGCATCGTGGCCACACTACCGCCCCTCCTGGAATGGCTCTGGAATCAAGGATCGCGTGCACTATGCTTGCAATTGCAAGCGTGAGTCAGAAACAACATGAAAAGAGAACCCATTCACATCGAGCTCTCCGGCGGAACCAAGATCGTGCTCCGGCCCGTGCGCCCGGAGGACAAGCCATTGCTGGCAAAGGGGATGACGCGGCTTTCTGACCGGTCGCGCCGTTTGCGATTTTTGGTTCCGACCGATCACCTCACTCGCACCCAATTGGCCTACCTAACCGAGGTTGACCAGCGGGATCATCAGGCCTGGGGCGTGTTGTCCGAGGGTGAACCGGTTGGCGTGGGGCGCCTGATCCGGCTCGATGAAGAGGAGGCCGAAGTAGCGATCACCGTCGTCGACGACTGGCAGAGAAAGGGGATCGGCGAAATGTTGGTCCGTTTCCTCGCGGTCCTGGCGAGGGACGCGGAGATACGTCGGTTGATCTTCGTTTCCCTCCCCGAGAATCAAGGCATCGCCAAGTTGTTGGCCCGCTTCCCGGGCGAGAGCCAGATCGAGGACGGCCTCACAACCACCACGGTCCAAGTCGAGAGCATCGCTCCGCCCTCATTCGTCGCGACGACGCCTACGTAAAGCTTCTGTGAAGGTTTGCGCGGGCCTGAGCCGCGAGGAACTTCACAGAACGTGTCTGAACGAGTACCTGTGAAGGTTTGCGCGGGCCTGAGCCGCGAGGACCTTCACAGTTGCCAAGAAGGACGGCGGAGGTGGCTAGCTGGGGACGGCGACCCGTTCGACCAATCGGTCGAGGAACGGAGTCTGTGCTGGATTGAGCAGCCGGTAAGCGTCTTCTGGTGAGCACCAAGAAACGCGATCGATCTCGGGGAACTCCTGGACTCGCCCCCGCCACATCATCCGGAACACACCGGGGTCGAGGGTCTCGGGATCGAACTCGGCGGCCACGGCCCAGGCAGTAACGTTCTTCCCGGAGCGGAGTCGAACCGAGCCCAGCTCCATCCAGTTCTCGGTTGGCGCCTGCCACCCGGTCTCTTCGCGGAACTCGCGCAAGGCAGTCGAGCGGGCGTCTTCATCCGGTCCGATCTCGCCTTTCACAACACTCCAGGCGCCGACCTCCTTGCGAGCAAAAAAGGGCCCGCCCGGGTGGGCAATCAGCACCTCGATGTTCGTCGGCTGGGATGAAATCGGCCGCAAGCGATATGGAAGGAGCCCCGCACTGATCCGCACCGGGCCACCCTATCTTCGGTCCGTAGGATCGGACGAAGGTGTCGAAATCGGGACCGGCCCATTCGTCATAAGGCGGTATCCAGGCAGACGAAAGGAGAAAGGATGCCTCTGTATGCAGCCCTCATATATTCAGAAGAGGGAGGAGCCGTTTCGCCTGAACGGTGGTCGAAGGTGATGGCCGAGTACAACGAGTTCGGAGCCAAGGCCCGAGCGGCGGGCGTGATCGAGGGTGGAGAGGCGCTCCAGGAGACAACGACCGCCACCACCGTCTCGGTCAAAGGCGGCAAGGATGGCGAAGTGGTGCACACGGACGGTCCCTTCGCTGAGACCAAGGAAGCCCTCGGGGGCTTCTACCTTCTGAAGTGCGCCGACCTCGACGAGGCCTTGGGATGGGCCGCCCAGATTCCTGGCGCCTGGCATGGCCGTGTCGAGGTCCGTCCCTGCGTTGGCTTATCGCAGGACCAATGACGGCAGGTCGATGACCCTTGCGGACTCGCAATCCAGACAGTGCCGCGGCTTCAGCAGAAATGATCCGGATCGAGGGTGGCCGGGTTTTGGCCACCCTGATCCGCTTCACGGGCGACATCGACCTGGCCGAAGATGCCCTCCAAGAGGCCGCGATTGTTGCCCTGGAACGTTGGACCGGCGAGGGCGTTCCGTCCAATCCGGGCGCCTGGCTGACAGCGGTCGCCCGCAACAAGGCTCTCGACCGAATCCGGAGAGACGCCCGCCGGCGGGACAAGGAGATCGAAGCGCACTACGGACGTTCCTTAGAGATCGAAGACGACGACAGCCTTCGCCTTATATTCACGTGCGCCCACCCGGCACTTTCGATCGAGGCGCGAATCGCCTTGACGCTGCGACTGATCGCGGGACTCAAGACCCAGGAGATCGCCGGCCTCTTCCTGGTTCCCGAGGCCACCGTGGGCCAAAGGATCAGTCGAGCGAAGAAGAAGATCGCCCTCGCCCGCATTCCTTATCGAGTTCCCTCTGATCATGAGCTGCCCGACCGCCTGGCGGCAGTTCTCGCCGTTATCTACCTCATCTTCACTACCGGCCATCATGCCTACCAAGGGCCACTCGATTCTCGATTCGACCTCGCCGACGAGGCGATACGCCTTGGTCGGATGCTGGCGGCGTTGATGCCCGACGAACCCGAAGTGAAAGGGCTGCTCGCGCTTATGCTCACCACCAACGCCCGCCGTCGGGCACGTCTCGACCCAAGTGGGGACCTCGTTCTTCTCGCCGATCAGGACCGATCGTTATGGGACTTGAAGGCGATCGGGGAAGCATCGCTTCTCATCGAGAGAACTCTCAGGCGACGGCGGCCCGGGCCGTATCAGATTCAGGGCGCCATCGCCTGCCTCCATGGTCAGGCCCGGTCGGACGCCGAGACCGACTGGCGCCAAATCGCCGACCTGTACCGCCTGCTCGAATCGTTCAACGATGGTCCCGTGATCCGCGTGAACCGAGCCATCGCCGAGTCGAAAGTCTTCGGACCTGAGGCCGGCCTCGACCTCTTGGAGGACATCGCCGGCGTCGAAGGCTGGCACCTGTATTGGTCGACGCGGGCGGACTTTCTTCGTCAGCTCGGTCGCGATCTCGAAGCGGCCGCGGCCTATCGGTCGGCCCTCCAGATCAACATGAACGACGCGGATCGCCGATTTCTGGAAGGTCGCCTCGCCTCGCTGTCGTTAGCCTGAGCGCCCGTGCCACACTTGCCGGCCGTGCCGACGCCAGAGTTCCATGTGATTCCCGGCGAGGACCTCTCCCGTGGCCTCCAGCGAATCTGCCTCGAGCAATTCGAGTTCTCCCTCGAAAGTCTCTCTTCCCGCGCCGACCTCAACGTCGCCATCCACGAACTCCGCAAATCAAACAAGCGAGTTCGGGCGCTGCTGCGGATGGTTCGACCCGTCGTCGGCGAGAAGGTGTATCGAGCGGAGAATGAGGCGCTGGCCTCGGCCTCCCGATTGGTGGCTCCGATCCGCGACGGAAAAGTCACTCTCGATGCGGTCACCAGGCTGCGAAGCCGCTATGGCCATCTCCTCGCTCCCGGCGTCTTCGGAGGTATCGAGGAGCGCTTGCGCGGGCGGCATGAGCGAATGATCGTGCGGGTCGTCGATGACCCTGAAGTCCTCCGCCAAGTGTCGGCAATCCTCTACAAGGCTCGCTCGCGTTATGCAGCTTGGCCCACCGACCCCTCCGACCCTCGGTACGGCCCGCGCATCATCCCCAACTCATTTCGATCGATCAGAGGAGGGGTTGGCCAAACGTACGAGCGTGGCCGCAAGGCGATGCAGATCGCCTACCGGACTCGAGCCCCCGAGCACTTTCACGGGTGGCGCAAGCAAGTGAAGTATCTCCGTCATCAGATGGAGATCTCGAGTCCCATGTGGCCAGAAGTGATCGGGGGGCTGGCGACATCGCTCGAGCAGTTGGGCGACCTGCTTGGCGACGATCACGACCAGAGCGAGTTGATACGTCTTGTGGCCGCACTTCCCGAACTCGCCCCCGATCCCGACGAGCGCAATCTCCTGGTCGCCCTCTCCAATCAACGCCGGCGGGACCTGGAGGGCGCCGCCGGTGTCATGGGCTCCCGAATCTACGCCGAAGGAGCGTCCCAGTTCACCGGTCGTCTCAAGGCTTATTGGTCGGCCTGGTCTTACGGCCGCGACTGATCAGGGTCCGTCGTCGATGGAAGAGATTCCTGATCCAGCGTTAGTTGTTCTGGTCGGCGCCTCGGGTTCGGGGAAGTCGACTTGGGCGGCGACGCGCTATCGCCCCGAGGAGATCGTCTCCTCCGATCGCCTGCGAGCCCTGGTCGGCAGCGGTGAGCATGATCTCGATGCCAGCGAGGTCGCCTTCGGCCTCCTCGACCAGATTGTGGCGGCGCGGGTGGGCCGACGCCTGGCGACGGTGGTCGACACCCTCGGCTTCGATCCGGGTAGAAGGCAAACTCATCGTGAGTCGGCCCAGAACGCGGGGTTGCCGGCGGTCGCGGTGATCTTCGAAATCCCAGAGAACGTTTGTCGAATCCGGAACCGGACCCGCCCGCGCCCGGTGCCGGCGACGGTCCTGACCGGACAGTTCCGGCGTCTGCGGCAGGCAATAGCCGAGCTCGAGGCAGAGGGCTGGGACCTGATCGTCGTGATTCGGGGGGGTGATCGGGCTCACGCTGATACGGCCAAGGTCGCGACAGAGGAACCGCCACCTCGTACCGGTCTTGACCTCTACCTTCAGCTTTCCCGGTTTCCCCGCCGCAAACCGCTCGGTCCGTGGTTGAGTCGAATGGCCGCCGGGGCCGAAGCGGCCGGGTTTCGAGGATTGGCCGTCATGGACCATCTGGTGCAAATCCCTCAGGTGGGACGGGAGTGGGACAACATCGTCGAGGCGTACACGGCGTTGGCATTCATGGCCGCCTCGACCTCTCGTTTGGAGCTGGGGACGTTGGTGACCGGCGTGACCCTCCGCAACCCCGCGCTCTTGGCGAAGATCCTTGCCAGCCTCGATGCCTTAAGCGGAGGGCGTGCGTTCTGCGGTGTCGGGGCGGGGTGGTTTGTGGCCGAGCAGCGCGCCTACGGCTACCAGCGGTTGAGACCGGCGGCCCGTCTCGAGGTGCTTGAGGACACGATTCAAATCCTCCGCCTGATGTGGGGACCGGGCAAGGCAACTTATGTGGGGAAGGTTCACTCCGTTCACGAAGCGGTTTGTTACCCGCGCCCGGTACACCGCATTCCGATCTACGTGGGCGGCAAAGGAAAAAGAACGGTGGCGCTGGCGAGTCGTCTGGCCGATGGCCTCAACATCGTGGGGTCAGCCAGGCTCGAGGAGGTCTTGCCAGCCGTCAAACAAAGACTGCAGGGGCCATCGGAATTCCATCTCTCGGTCCTCGAATTTCCGCTGCTGGGTCGTGATCGCTCGACTGTGGCCTCGCGTGTCGAACAGTGGCGGGGCCGCATGCTGGCCGAGGTATTCGCCGACCGCCATCACGCCGGAGTGCCCGAGCGTCAGATCACGCGCTATCAAGAACTGGCGGTCCAGGGGGTCAACGCCGTCTTTGTCTCTCCGGTGGGTCTCGACGACCCTGGGGAACTCGAGGAGTGGGGCCCTATCACCGAAGCTCTGCGGGAAGCTGGCCCTGCCTAGGCGTTTCTAACTGGCGGTCGTGGTCGTCGTTGCTCCCTCGGGGGTAATGGCGAACTCGAGCGTGTTCTGTTCGGCTTGATAGACCATCCGATAGGCGAGCCCATTGTGGGTCAACGAACCGTTGATGCCGCCCAGTTCGGGACGATCAACGTCGAGGCCCAGCTGGCCGAGCAACGCCTTACGGTCGCCACCGTCGAGGGTGGGATCGGCGGTCCCGATCAGAATCCCAAGAGCACTGAGGATTGCTCCGTCGCCTTCCGGGGTTCCGCTCGGAGTAGCGCGCATAGTGACGTTCCCTGCGACAGGGTCGAGGACACCCTCGAGCGTGACGTCCGGGGTCAGGAGCAAGATGAACGGCGACGTTATGTCAGAGAAGAGGACCATGTTGGGGGCGGCGACCTCGGCCAGCGAGTTCCAGCGCTGGGTCAGGATCGAGGGGTCCGTTTGAAAGAAGGTGGTATCAGACAGCGGCGCCGTGGTCGCCACCGTCACCGGAGGAATCGTGGTGATCACGATGGTCACAGGTGGGGCGGTGGCCGCCGGTTGGGAGGTCGCCGTTGCCTCGCCATCGCCCGGCCGCATCAGGACCATGACTGCATATGTGGCTCCGGCCAAAACCGCGATAACTCCGAGCAGCACTCCGGACTTGATCACGATCCCCCGGAGGTCGTTGGGTCGGAAACGCCGGGCCTTGACGGTCCGATGATCACTCGAGGCGCGCACCGAGTCGGCGATGGTGAATCCGTCGTCGTCCTCGGGAACCTCGGAGGTGATCTCGCTCGGGGCGTCGGGAGGGATTGCCGCCGGTACGAACGTGGCCTCCGATGTCTCCGGTCGAAAATTCTTGATGCGAGGCCTCCGCACCGGTGCCACCCCGGCACCAGGATCGGGTGCCGAGGAGATGGGCTCTTTGGCCGGCGGCAGAATAGGCGGCTCCACCACGATGGCCGGTGACAGGCCCTCATCCGCACTCGGCTCGGTGGTCGGCCCATGCTTGACGGCCATGGCGATGGCGTTGTCGAGGCCGGCGGGGTCCTCGGCTGTGAAGGTAAGCGTCTCCCCTTCGGCCTGGATGGCAAAGCGGGCATGAGTCAAACGGGCGATCTTGGCTTGCGAGTGCTTCCAGGTTCCGATCTCGGCGCCACCTCCCCAGAGCACGATCCCTCCGCTCCCGACGACAATCGAGGCGTTGAGAACTTCCGAACCCGTCACCAGGGTGCCTGTGAAGCCCGGGGTGGCCGCTGGCGGTGAGGGGAGGACGAGCGGGGGCGGGGTTTCCGGCTCCTCTGACCCAGGGAGCGGAGTTAGGGGCGGCGTTTCCGCTCCGGATTCGGGCTGGGCGCTAAATCCATTCGGTATCGACCACAGTCGTTCGTAATCGGTGTTTGCCGTGGTCAGAGGACTCCACGAGTCTTCTCTTTTGTCGTCGGCCGCGAACGAGGGAGCGAGATCAAGCTGAGCTTGCTCTGGGGGCGCGTCGGTAGTCGCCTCGCTCGATGGTCTGCGTTCTGGCGTGTCGGCCATGATCAATTCTCATATTTATCGCCTCAACGTGCCATGCATTGAAGACAATTTGGCTAGGGCGTCTGACTCATCCTTCGGCGTATCCCTCTTTCGCCAGAAGAACCCGCTTGTTATCGGGCCCGCCGAGCGAGTAGGCACCAAGAGAACCATCAGCCCGGACCACCCGGTGGCAGGGAACGATAAGGGGTATCGGGTTGTTGGCCATGGCACTTCCCACCGCCCGGGCCGCACCAGGGCGCCCGGCCTGGGTTGCCAACCATTGGTACGGCCGCACCTCTCCCCGGGGGATGGTGGTGGCGATCAGCATGATCTCTCGTCGGAACACGGTTAGTCCCCGCAGGTCGAGAGGTAGCTCACCCGGGGTGCCGGCTTCGATTCCACGGTTGATCAACTTCTCCCACCCTGCCGGGGGCAGGGCCTCGATAAGTCTCCGACCGAACCTGTACTGAAAGTAGTCCGCGAAATCAAGTGCGGCCAGGCTCACCGATGAGACTCCCCGCAGGTTGAATGTCACGGCCAGGTCGCCAACCGGGCTGTCGAAGATGGAGACTCCGTCGGCAAGGCCGGTGCCGAGCTCGACATTGGCCTTGATTGAGGGTGGCGCCTCTCGATGCAGGCTGGCAAGGGTCTCTTCGATTGTCATTCTTCTTCCTCCATGATCGTTCTCAGTCGTTGCAATCCGCGGTGGACGTCTGCCTTTACAGTTCCGACCGGTCGTCCGGTTACCGAAGAGATTTCGGGGTAGTCGAGGCCGACGACATGGCGGAGGACGACGGCCTTCCTTATCGGGATACTCAGTTTCTGCAACCGAGCGTCCCACGCCATCCAGTCGGCAGGCTCCGGATCATGCCGTCCCACCTCGAAGAGATCACCGGCGATGGTTGGACGCCGAGCGCGGTCTCGCAGATGGTTGCGTCCCAGGTTGAGAGCAATCGTCCACATCCACCCGCGGAGCGAAAGATTGCGGACTCGTTCGGGCTCGTATTCCGAGAGGGCCCGGTAGGCACGTATGAATGTTTCCTGGGCCAGATCCTCGGCGTCCCCTCCTGCCAGCGACCTCAGCCCCGAGAAGAGTTCCGACTGGAGTCCTTCCACTAATTCGGGAAAGGCTCGATCGAGGTCCTCGGCCAAGCGAATTCGCAGATCGTCCATCAATCAAGGAACCCCACAAAGACCCGCCAGGTTGCAGGCATCTCAGACGGCGTGAGCCGGCTCGTTCCAGTATCTCGATGTTGCTCTCCGCCACACGAGCCCGAAGATGATCGCCGCGATTGCCAGTCCCAGGAATATGGAGCGAACCGAATAGGACGTCGCCAACCATCCGAAGAGCAATTGGGACACGGTGGCGGTAAGAGTGACGGCGGCAAAATCGAGACCGAAGATGCGACCCTTGATGGAATTGTCGGTGTAGAGCTGGAGGCCGTAGGAGGAGAAGCTCCACTGGCTCCCGGCCCCGGCATGTCCGAAGAACACTGCCGCCGCGGCCAAGACGAGGGAGGGTGCCGTCGCGGTCCCCAGATAAGAGAGACCCCAAAAGGCCATACAGGCACCGATTGAAGTGAGCACGGCACGATCGCTGCCGCCCACTATTCGGCGGATGAGAAAGGGGCCGATCACGACGCCGATCCCGCGGGCGGCGAGGAGCCAACCAACACCATCATCGCCGGCGCCGAAGGAATCCAAAGCCAGCACCGGCAAGAGCGCCACCGCGCCACCTCCAAAGATGGCAAAGCCCGCTTTCGAAGTCAGGAGCGCCGCCACTGGCGGCTTCCGAGCGATATAGGTAAATGCCGACCTGAGACGAGGAGGGGGTTCGTCGATCGCCCGCTCCCTGCGGGGAGAGAGGTTGGTTCGCACCCGCCAGATCAACGTAGCGGCCACGAGAAAGCTCGTGACATCGACTGCTACGGCCGCCCTTCGTCCAAAGAATGTGGCGACGACCCCGCCCAACGCCGCCCCGACCGCGGCCATTGTCCCCCAGGTCGATTCGAGGAGAAACGAGGCGTCAGCAAGCTCGGTCGGTTCAACGATCACCGGCAACGCCGCCGAAGAGGCTGGAGTGATGAGAGCGCTGAGCGCGGCGAGGATCGACATCGCCCCCAGGATCAGAGCTACCCCGAGTCCGTTGTCGCGGATGAACGACGTCTCGGCAGAGAGGAGAGTGGCACTGGCCCCGGCGGCGACCAGACTCGACCAAACGATGATTTTCTTCCGGTTGAGGCGATCGGCTATGACCCCGCCGATCGGCGATAGCAGGAACGCGGGCAACGTGTTGGCGGTGAGCACGGCGGCGGTGAGGAAAGGCGAGCGACTCAGTTCGTGAACCAGAGACAGCATCGGCACCAGGAGAAACCAATCCCCGCCGAAGGAGACCAGGCGGGCGAGGTAGAGCCGCCTGAAGTCGGCGTTCTCGGCGAGGAGTCGGCGGTAGCGGCCTCTGGTTTGGGTCGTCATATGTGATCGCGCCGGATGGGCTCGAATTCGGCGGTTTCTTCCAGGAGAATGGAACCGTCGGTTTCGTGCATGTGGGTGTGGGTGGCGACTAATAGATCGAAATCGGGCGGCCGTTCCACATCGACTGCGAGAAGGTGTCGCGCTCTTGGCTCTCCGGTTCGATCAAACGAGCGCGCCCGCCGGATGAGAGCTGCCGAGAGATCATCAATGCGTCGGTGCTGATTGAGATGCTCTCGCCAGGAGACGACGAGGAACATCTCGATCAGACGGCGAGGGTCGGCAGCATCTCTGTAGAGGCGCCAGCGATAGGCACCGGTGCGCAGCCGGACCAGACGGAGGTCCTGCATTACCCCGAGAAACAGGTCGACCTGAACCGGATCGATGTCGAAAGTGTTGAGCACCATGACCGGGCCGCTATCGAGGGTCTCGACGTGCTCGGGCGGGGCGCGATCGGGGTCGAATTCTGGAGGAACGATCTCGCTCAGCACCGGGATGCCCGAGCGAAGGGCCGCCAATCCCAGGCCCACCCCGGACAGCGAGATCAGCACATAGGACGCTTTGGTGCTCAAAGCGTCGGCGACCGCCCCGGAGAGAATCGCACCGATTGGAGTCACTCCCACAAACGCCAGCGACCAGAGGCTCATCGTCCTTCCTCGAACCCAGCGGGGGCTGAGCATTTGCGCTGTCGAGTTGAGAGTGGTGGTGGCAAGGACCAGCGAGGCACCGGAAACGATCAGGCCCGGCACCGCCCACGGAAGGGAGGGAGCCAGGCCGACGGCGATGCCGCCGAGCGAGTAACCGGCGATGGCGACAGGCACTGTCCATTGCTTCAATCCGTCCGCCAGCTTTCGTCTGGCAAATGCCGAGACAATGGCTCCGACTCCCATCGTGCCGAGGAGCACTCCATAGGCGAGTGATCCTCCTCCGAGCGCCTCGGTATGGCTGGGGAGTACTGTCGGCACAACCGACGACGTGAGCCCGAATAAAGCTCCAAACAAGAGCACTCGTCGGAAGCTGTGGGTGTAGCGCGCAAATCGCCACCCCAGCGCCATTGCCGTGATGAGCGGGGCGACATCGGCAGGTTTTTCTGTCCCGGAGCGGCCGATGTACCAGAGCGCCAGCACGACAGAGATGTATGAGAGGGCATTGAGCCCAAAGCCAGCCTCCGCTCCGACGGTGGAAATGAGCAGGCCACCGAGCGCCGGTCCCACGGCCCGGGCAACGTTGAAGGAGACCGAGTTGAGAGCAACGGCGGAAGCGATCATGTCCCGCGGTACCAGGTCGGGGACGAGGGCTTGCCAGGCGGGAAGATTGAACGATCCGGCCACCCCGATGAGCAACCCCAGGACCAACAAGCGCAGCGGGGTGGCTTCACCGATGAAGGCCATGACGGCCATGGCGGCCGCAGCGATGGCCATGGCGATTTGGGAGACGAGAAGGATCCGGACTCGATCGGTCATATCGGCCACAGCGCCGGCGAGGAGAGCGAGGGCAAGGAAGGGGAGTGTGGTCGAGGCGGCAATAAGCCCGACCCAGGTGGCGGAGCCCGTGAGATCGAGCACCAGCCAGGCTGCAGCCGACGCCTGCAAAAAGCCACCGATGTTGGAGAAGAGGGATGCCGCCCACAGCGACCGGAATCCGCGCAGCTGAAGAGGAGCAACGGACGAGGTCATGAGCCCGTCGAGTGTACGGGCGCCCTTCTGCGCAGATTCTTCGCGCCTAAACCCCCCTCGGCCCTTCGGGCCACTCCCCCCAACACTCGCTTCGCTCGCTGGGGGGAGAAACAGAAGAGCGCGGTTTCTCCCCCCGCAGGAGGGAGTGCCGGCGAAGCCGGGAGGGGGGCGCGCTTTCGCGCAGAACAGCTTTGCGGCCTGGCGGCTGGACGATATTCACCATCCAGGGGACGTCGAACTGGTCGGTGCACATGCCGGACTCGTCTCCCCCACATCTGCTTCTCGAGGGGGACAGTCACGTTCCCGCCGGCCGACAGTCTTGAAGTAGCCCCGGAGCTCCTCGTCATCTTCGCCGCTCAGGCTGACGGCAAAGTTGGTCTCCGGCTTCCGCTCTTGTCCGGGTGGAGTGTCGGCTCCCATCAAGGTCAGCCCACTATCCGTTTGGCATGCATGATGTTGTTGGCCCCCGGGTCATCCGGCGACCGTACTCACCGAATGTGTTGAGCCGCCAAAGACTCCTTTGTAGAACTCCATCGCCTGGCGGGCGTTGTCGCTGAACGATACGTAAGGATTGAACCGGGTCGGCATGCAAACCTCTTCCGGTGCCGATGATCGACGGCACAACTGCCCAGGGCTCAGAGCCCCAGGGCCGGACGAGACGAATAACGCTGGATCAACGCCACCGCTCCCACTACCAAGAGCCCGCCCAGAACCTGGAGCGGAGTAAGTGTCTGGTCGAGCCATAACCAGGCGGCCGCGGCAGCGACCGGGGGCTCCAGTGTGGCGACAACTCCCACGATGGCGGGATCTGTCATCCGCAAGGCGGCCACCTCGAGCAGAAATGGGGCCACAGTTCCCAACAGCACCAGCCAGACAAGCTCGATCAGGACCCGCGGCAGCGCGGGCGGCAACACCACCCTGAAAGCGGCCAGCAAGAAAAGCGCCGAAAAGGAAAAGCCATAGGCGGCAATCGTGATGGTTGGCAGCCCGCGGCCGAGAAAGTTCGACAGGATTATGTAGGTGGCGAAGCTCGTGGCGGCGATTCCTGCCGCCACGAGACCCAGGGGATCGAGCCGTCCGAACTCGGGGGCGCCGCTCACGAGGGCGACACCGGCCAGAGCGACGAGAGCTGCGATCCAGGCCAGCGATGGAACCTGGCGCTTGTTCACCACTCGCATCCATGCCAGGACCAGAACCGGCCCGCTGAACTGAATCGTCACCCCCGGGCCCACTCCGAGGCGAGAGATGGCCACGAAGAAGGAAACGGAGACGATGGCCAGGTTCAGACCGAAGATGGCAAGTACCCCGAGCCTGCCGCCAGTCGCGACCGCCCGGCGCCGATAAGCGATGAGGCCCAGCACCAACGCCGCCAGGACCGAACGAAGTTGGGCGATGTTGCCGACCGGAATCTCCCGGACGAGGTCGGCCGCGACGGCCCCATTCACACCGAACAACAAGGCTGCCAGCGCGGTGTACGCAATTCCCCGCCGGTCCTTTTCGGATAGGTGCGAAGTCGTGGTCAAAATTCGAGCGATCTCTGGATTGGCTTATTACGTCGGGCCGCCAACGCCGGCTAATCCGGTCTTGCTGCTCCACTCCTGGCACGGGCTTAACGGTGCCACGAAGAAGCTGGCCGACCGCCTAGCCGACCAGGCCTGCACCGTAATCGTTCCCGACCTTCTCGTCGGGACGCCGCCCGCCACCCAATTAGAGGCTGAGGAGGCCCTGGGCGCGGCCGATCCGAATCAGCTCGCCTCGGCGACCCTGGGAGGACTGGAGGTGCTGGGGAAGTCGGCACCCGGACCGGCGATGGTCCTCGGACTGGGTAAGGGCGGTTCGATGGCGTTGTGGGTTTCGGTGCGACGGCCGCAACTTGTCAACGCGGTCGTCTCTTCTATGGCACACAGGCAATCGACTTCACGGGATCAAGTGCCCGCTACCAGCTACACCTCGCCGGCGAAGATCCGTGGATCAGCTCAGACGACACCGCGACGATGGGCCTCGATGGGCCTCGATGGGCCTCGAGGTCGAAACTTTCCAATACCCCGGAATCCGCCCCGGGTTTTTTTGAAGAAGGGACCGACTTCGATGCGGTTGCCGCAAATCTCGCCTGGTCGAGGACCCCGCGTTTCATTCATTCCCTCCGGATGAATTGATCGCCCACAGAAATCGGCCCTACTGCCATGACCTTCGCATAGTCGCGAGCGAGTCCCGGGTGGAGCGACTGACTGATTCTCGAGAAGCGTCCGTCGACAAACCACGGTGCGTTCTTGTGGCAAGGGCTCGTATAGCTAGTGATCTCGATCTCCACTTCGTCACCGATGGACCACTGCGTGCCGGGCACGACCTCCTCCCAGTCCACTCCGCTTACGGTTACGTTCTCGCCCGCCGCCCCAGAAAAGATCGGGTGTCCCTCGGCTTGGAGAGCGGTTATGACCTCGTTGGAGAGAGGCAGACTGCCCGCATAAGGCCTCCGTGGTGAACCCGATCCGTGTGCTGATCCCCTTCCAGGCCATGGGTGAAGACGAAAGCTGTGTCAACCGGACGCTTGGGGACACCGCCGGGTGGGGCGTTGACCGCGAGGACGTGGTCGGTCGTCAAACACCGACCTCATGCGGTAGGGGAAACCATCGCAGGGATTCGGCCTCTGAGTCGAGGATGTCATCTATGACGTCGGAGTCGGTGGCTGCCGTTGCAAAGAGATTGTGAGCGTCTGCCACGTATCGCGGATACTCCTCCGGACCCACCGCTTCCCGGCCACTGGTCCGGTACTCGAGCCGGCCATTGCCGTAGTCGATTTCGAACAGGGAGAGCGGCGGATGCGGCAACCCCAGGCGATGCCGCCACAGGGCGGTGTCTGCCTCAAATCGGTAGTGGGGCAACAGCCGCCAGCCATGCTCGGCGATCAAGTGGACCCCTTCGACAATGAACCGAAACTCTTCTTCACTGATGAAGTAATTGAAGTTGACCCTTACCCATCCCGGCTTGATCACCTCGCAGCCGCGGCCGATTTGGCGTTCGAGCCGGCGGCTGGTCTCGAGGTTGATGCCCAATAGGCGATGGCCGTACGGTCCAGCGCATGAACACCCCCCTCGCGCCTGAATACCAAAGAGATCGTTGAGTAAGGCAACGATGTAGTTGTGATGCAGGTAGCGGTCACCAAAGCGGATGACGAACGAAACGATCGAGAGCCGATCAGCCTTCGGATTGCCCAGGATCTGGATGGTGTCGTTCTGGGACCACGAGTCGATGGCCCGCCGGATGAAGTCCTCTTCGCGCCGGCGAATCTCCTCCGTCCCCACAGCTTCTTTGAGCTGGAAGACCAGACCGGCCCGGATCGATTCGACGATGGCGGGGGTGCCGCCTTCTTCCCGATGCTCGGGGTCGGTGAGATATCGATGCACGAGTGTATTGACATAGGTCACCGTGCCCCCGCCCGGAACCGAGGGGACGCGGTTGGCCAGCAGGTCCTTTCTCACCACCAGCACCCCCGGTGTTCCTGGACCACCGATGAACTTGTGGGGCGAGATGAAGATCGCGTCCTTGTAGTCGAGATTGCCTTTCTCTTTTTGACGCATGGCGATGCCGACATACGGAGCTGCCGCGGCGAAGTCCCAGAACGAAAGTGCCCCCTGTTGATGGAGCAAGGTCGAGACGGCGGAAGTGTCCGTGATGATCCCGGTGACATTCGAGGCCGCCGAGAATGATCCGATCCGAAGTGGCCGATCGGAGAACTCGACCAGGCGCCGTTCGAGATCATCGAGATCAACATGACCGTCCGAGTCCTCTGTGATCTCCACCACGTCGGCGATCGATTCCCGCCAGCCAAGCTCGTTGGAATGGTGCTCGTATGGTCCGACAAACACAACGGGTCGTTTATTGGGCGGAATATGACTGCTGAGGTCGAATTGATCGTCCAATGCCGCTGGCACTCGCAAACCGAGAATCGTGATGAGGCGGTCGATGGCGCCCGTCGAGCCCGAGCCGGCGAAGATCACGGCATGGTTCTCGTCGCCACCCACCGCCTGGCGAATCAGCCTGCGAGCGTCCTCGCGGAATCGCGTGGTCTGGAGGCCCGTCCCCGAGGTTTCGGTGTGAGTGTTGGCATAAAGGGGGAGGACTGTCTCCCGGATGAAGTCCTCGATAAATGAGAGGGATCGGGCCGAAGCCGTGTAATCGGCATAGGTGACCCGGCGCAGGCCATATGGGGTAAAGACAGCAGTGTCGGCGCCGATGACGGACCGTCGAATCGTCTCGATCAGCCGATCGGTTTCCATCAGCCTGAGGCTACCGGCGAACCGCGGGTTGCACCCGTCGATACCGGGCAAGTACAGAGATCGACTTTCACTGACTAGACAAAGGAATAGCCGCTGGCTTTGATGCGTTGCCCGACGGGGGAGAGGACTCTGCGATGACCGACACCATTTCACCTGCCACGCCCCGGGTGGCGATGACCCATGGCCAGATAATGGCCGTGATCTGGGGATTGATGATCGGCTTGTTCCTTGCCGCCCTGGATCAGACCATCGTTGCCACCGCTCTGCCGACCATGGTTGGCGAGCTGGGTGGGCTCGAACAGCTCTCGTGGGTGGTAACGGCTTACCTTCTTGCCTCCACCGTTACCGCACCGCTCTACGGAAAGATCTCTGATCTCTACGGGCGAAAAGCGGTCTTTCAGGCCGCGATCATTCTCTTCCTGGCTGGCTCGATTCTCTGCGGGCTTTCACAAAACATGGGACAGCTGGTCGCGTGGCGGGGCCTGCAAGGACTGGGGGCCGGAGGGCTTTTTGTCATGGCGATGACCATCATCGGTGACATCCTCTCGCCCCGCGAACGCGGTCGGTACCAGGGGTACTTTGGGGCGGTTTTTGCCCTTGCCAGTGTGGCCGGTCCGCTCGCCGGAGGCTGGTTTGTCGACAACGTTGATTGGCGGTGGGTCTTCTATATCAATGTCCCGATTGGTTTGGTAGCCCTCTTCGTTACCGGGTCCGCGCTCAACCTCCCATTTGTCCGACGAGCGCGACCGATCGACTTCGCCGGCGCTGCCACCCTGGTAGTGAGCGTGTCCGCACTCCTCCTGGCGATGGTCTGGGGTGGTAACGAGTACGAGTGGAACTCGCCGCAGATCATCGGGCTCCTGGTGACGGGGGCGGTAGTTGGCCTCGCATTTCTCTGGTGGGAGCGTCGGGCAGTCGAACCGATCCTGCCTCCTCGTCTCTTTAGGAACCGGACCTTCGCGTTGACCTCGGCCTCTGGCTTCATCATCGGCCTGGCGATGTTTGGAGGGATCGTCTTCCTTCCGCTGTTCTTGCAAGTTGTTGTCGGTGCCAGCGCCACCAACTCGGGGTTGCTGCTGGTTCCGATGATGGGAGGGATCATCGGGAGCTCTGTCATCGGAGGCCGGCTCATCACCCGCACCGGCCGCTACAAGATCTTTCCGGTGGTCGGGTCGGCGCTGGCCACACTGGCCTTTTTCCTGCTGTCGACGATGGGAGTAGGGACGGTCCTCGCCACGGCCTCGGTCTACATGTTCGTGCTCGGTGTCGGAGTTGGCATGATCATGCCGGTTCTGGTGCTCGCCGTTCAGAACTCGGTCGATCACAGCGACATGGGAGTGGCGACCTCGTCGAACAACTTTTTCCGGTCGCTCGGGGGTGCGTTCGGCACCGCTCTTCTCGGGGCCGTCTTCACTGGCCAGCTCGCCACCCGACTAGCCGGTCTGGGCTCCGGGGTAGGCGGTGGTCCGCTCACTTCCAGCCCGGCTGCGATCGCCGCCCTGCCCGACTCCGTGCGCTCACAGGTAATCGAGGTGTTTGCCTCCTCGATCGGCACAGTTTTTTTGGTGGCCCTGCCGTTTACGGTCCTGGCGCTCGTCCTCTCGCTGCTGACGCCCGAACTCCCGTTGCGGGAGACCGCCCACGTCGGCGCCTCCGAGGTCTAATAAGCGAACCCAGGGTTGTAGACGCTGTCCAACAGCCTCCACAGCCCAGAGAACGAAGTGATCGCTACTTCTCGCCGACCAATCCCCACTGGTAGGCGCGGCATATCAACTCGCCCAGTTCGTCATCTAGCTCGTCTCCCTTGTTCACCCTGACGTCGTGGGCCCATTCGTGCGCCCCGATCTGGAAAACCTTGCGAAACCGCGGGTGCTGATGGGCGTGGTCCATCGACAGCATGAAACTCACCCCGCGATCGCTCAGTGTGTAGACGGTGAGGAATCGAGCGCGGAGCAGGAAGGCGCTCCGAGTCTTGCCGGCGGCGAACTCGAAGGGCCCGCAACGTTTGGCCAGTTCGACCAGCCCATCCCAAAACTGCTTCCCACCCTTTTCAGCGAGAAACAGCTCGATCGTGTAGTGGGAGCCGAGCCCCGAAGAGCTGGTGGTATCGACATCATGACGCTTCTTTGACGGCTGCACCCGGGTTGGCTCCCCGGCCACCTTGGGGTACTGAGGGGGCCAGGGGGCATCACCTTGCCCGTACTCCTCCTGGTCCCTCCTCACCCATTCGATCAGCGTCTCGATCCGTCCGGCGGATTCGTCGATCCCTTTGGTGAGGTCTCCCACCTCTTCGTAGCGCTCGGCAAACCCGTCCAGAGGAAAACGTTCGATGGTGATCTCATCGATCTCATCCCAGCGAAACGGAGTCGAGACGAACCCTGTGGGGCGAACTCCGTAGGCAGCTGAAACGGTCTTGTCACGGGCATTCTGGTTGTAGTCGATGAAGACACCGGTGCGCTCCTCCTTCCACCAACTGGTGGTGACGAGCCCCGGCATTCTCCGCTCCAACTCCCGAGCAGCTGCCAGCACCGAGCGCCTGGTTTGGAAGAAATCCCACTCGGGCTCGATGCGCACATAGACGTGAATTCCTCGACTTCCCGAAGTCTTGGGCCAACCGACCACTCCGGCTTCGGTCAGCACCTGGTGTAGGCCGACTGCTGCTTCTCGAACGTGGGCGAAGGTGAAGCCCGGAGTCGGATCGAGATCGAAGCGCAGCTCGTCTGGTTGGTCGGTTTTCTCCGCTCGCACTGGCCAGGGATGGAGGTCGAGACATCCCCGCTGGATCAACCGGATGACATCAATTTCCGTGCGAGGCACATTCATCAGCCCGGGCCGTTGCGATGGGAATTTCACTTCGACGGTTTCGAAGGGGGAGTTGGGCTCGGCGCGTTTGTGGTAGATCGGGTCGACGTCTACTGACTCCATATACCGCTTCAACATCGTGGGACGACCGAAGACCGCTCGCAAAGCTCCTTCGGCTACTTGGACGAAGTGATTGACGACGTCGAGCTTGGTCCAACCCTGCCGGGGGAAGAGCAACTTGTCGGGGCTCGAGATTCGGAGCTGCTCGTCGCCGACTCCGACCGTTGTCTCGTTTGGCACGGTTGCAACCGTACCCTGCAGCTTCATGACAGAGTCGATCGGTGGGGCGGGCCGGTGAGATTTCAGCTTTTCAGGTTTCCGGTCGTCATCAGCCCAACGTTCCTAATCCTCGGCCTCTTCCTCGTTGGAACGAATCTCGGGTGGCAAGGCATCACCGCCTGGGTGGCGGCGGCCTTCGCTTCGGTCCTGACTCACGAGCTCGGCCACGCCTTATCGGTGCGCGGGTTCGGGGGCATGGTCAATCAGATCACCCTGCACGGGCTCGGGGGAGCGACGAGCTGGTCCGATCCCAACCGGCAGATCTCATGGAGCCGGCGCATCGCTATTGCTGCCGCCGGCGCAGGACTCGGATTCCTGGTGGCGGGTGTGCTGTTTGGCCTGGTCCGTTTGGGCGCCTTTGGCTCTGCCGCGGCCAGCATCATCGAGACCCCGTTCCGAGTCTTCCTCGGCGACGCCGCCCGGGCCGATCTTTGGTTGATCTTCTTCCTGGGCGCCTTCATCTGGGTCACCATCGCCTGGGGTTTGATCAACTGGCTCCCGATTGGCGGGCTCGATGGCTGGCACATCATGGCCGAGCTCTTGGAGCGCTGGCTTCCGGGCCGGGGCCGGCGGGTGGCGGCCGTCATCGGCCTGTTGGTGGCGTTGGTAGCGGCCTACTTTCTCTTTCAGGCCGGACTTCGTTTCGGAGCGATCATCCTCGTGCTCTTCGCTTTGCAGACGATAAGCCGTCCCTCCTAGCCGACGACCACCTCGGAAAAGCCCAGGCCACTCGGGCGTTCGAGCTGGTCCATCTTGCAGCTGCGGGGGTCTTTCTCCGGCCGCCACCGGTGGAAGCGGGTGGCGTGCCGAAAGCGGCCTTCTTCGAGCTGGTCATAGCTGATCTCGGCCACGACTCCGCCCTCGATGGGCGTCCAGGACAGATCCTTGTCGCCGGTCCACCGGCTGATCCCTCCCGGCACTCGGGCCGCTTCTCCGAACGAGCCGTCCGTTCTCAGCTCCTGGAATCGACGGAAGATCGCCTCCCGCTGGCCATTGGGAAAGCCCGAGCAGTGACCAATGAAGTGGAGCACGCCCTCGTCGTTGTAGAGACCGAGGAGGAGCGAGCCGATCTTCCCGCCATCCTTGTGCTCGCGATAACCGCCGACAACGCAATCGGCCGTGCGTCGATGTTTGATCTTGATCATGGCGCGCTTTCCGTGGACATATCCCGAGCCGAGTTGTTTGGCGATAATTCCGTCGCATCCGGCCGGTTCGAACTCGTCGAACCATCGCTTCCCAACATCGGGGTCGACCGTGGACGGAGTTAGGTTCCAGGGATGCTCGAGGCTGGGGATCAGGGCGGTCAGCAGCTCCCTCCGCTCGGCAAAGGGTCGTAGCCGCAAGTCCTCCCCGGCGAGGGCCAGCAGATCGAAGGCAACCAGTTCGGATGGGGTCTCGGCCGCCAGGCGCTTGATGCGCGACTCAGCCGGATGAATCCTCTGCTGTAAGGCATCGAAGTCGGTTACGTCGTCAGTGACGACCACGACCTCTCCGTCGACCACGGTTCCCGCCGGCAGTCGGCTGATCGGTTCTCGCAATTCAGGGAAGTACCGCAGCAACGTCTTCTGACTCCGCGAGTCGAGCCGTATCTCGTCGCCGTTCCAGGAAACGGCTCGGAAGCCATCCCACTTCGGTTCGAAGGCGAACGCCCCTTCCGGCCATGCCTCCATAACCTTTGCTTCCATCGTTTCAATCGGGGGTTTGAAGGGCCACGCCATACGGAGACGGTAACGGTATAGAAGGTATAGAAAAGGAGGACATTGGAGATCCTCAAGTCGACGTGGCAACGCTTTTCGGAGGAGCGAGGTACGACGATGGCAGCAGCCATCGGATACCGGGCCGTTTTTGCTTTGGCCCCGCTGATGCTGGTGGCCATCTCGGTCGCCGGCGCGATTTTCGGCGAATCCGCCGCGCAGGGCCAACTGACCAGCCAGCTCGAGCAGCTCCTCGGTAACGAGCTGGCCACCGATCTCGAGCGGCTCTTGGCTGAGGCCTCGGAAGCGACTACTGCCGGGGTGATCGGGTTTGGGTTGCTGATCTGGGCTGGGAGCGGGCTCTTCACCGAGGTGCAAGGTGCGCTCAATACGATCAACGATGTTGAACCAAAGAAGCTCCAAGGCATCGGCAAGGCGATCCGACAACGATTGCTGACCTTGGCCGCTGTCCTGGCGTGTGCGATCGGTCTCGCCCTGGTAGTGGGCTCGGCCACTCTCGCCGCCTGGCTACCGGCGGAATGGGCGACGGGGACGGTCGCCTTCATCACAACCGTCCTCATCTTCTTTGTGGCCATCGTCCTCAGCTTTCGGTTCTTCACTCCCTATCGCCCGCCGTGGCGGGTGGCGGCTGCAGGGGCGGCGGTCACCGAGGTGGCAATGGTCATTGCCGGGGCGCTGGTAGGGCTGTTCGTTGGGAGGGGGAGTGGGAGCGCGACCGGCATTGCTGGATCGGTGATAGCGATCTTGCTGGTCGTCTACTTCATGTCGGCCGTGTATTTGCTGGGAGCTGTGCTGACCCGGAAGCTGGCTGACGCGCATCCGCTGTCGGCCCGCGCTTCTGTCCCCGTCAATCTCTAGGCTGCCCGGCAATGGCTATCGACATCGCTGGCTTCGTCGCCGACCTCAAAGACCACGCCATCGAGCATGGTTTCCATGTCCACGACGAGCGCCACTTCATGGAGACCTATTCACTGCGGCAGTCCTGGGAAGTGGACGTTCACCCCGAGGATGCCTGCGGCGGTCCCCTCGATCTCCACCTGAGCCTCGATGTCGATCCGCGGGTGGTGCTATCGCTTCAGGACCGGCTCGACGAGATGGACGACGAGTGGGAAGAGCCCGAAGACCTCTATCGACTCGACCTCTACTTCAACTGGCAGCTTCCCAGCCTCTTGTCGCCACCCGATCTTCTGGTCGTCTCGACGGACCTGGCCGGTCTGGGCGGGGTCGATCTGCCGATAACTGTCTCTTCCAACGAATCCATCGCTTCGGTGACCGACCCCTCGGCGCGGACCCTCCAGGTGGTTGGAAAGTGTCAAGTTTCCTTGGTCGATGTGCTGATGGCGCGTGAGCAACTGTGCGAAGAGCTCGATCGAGCAAAGGCAGTGTCGGAGTACTTACTCGAACGGGTCAGCGGCTGGCTCGAGAGCTCCAACTAATCCGCGCTCCTGGCCTGCGCGCAACTCCAAATTTGGGCGCGCCGAGGAGGTGGAGAAGCTTGGCGGCGTGGCTTTAGCGAAGGGGGGTTGGTCTTGCCCACCACTAGCTCCGGCGTGAAGAGATGGATGCCGCCGCCGAGGCGGCCGCGAACCTGATCGATCAACAGCTCGGAGACCGTCCCCGCCATGCGACCGAGCGGCTGGCGGATGGTCGTCAAAGGTGGGTTGGTGTGAGCGGTGATCGGCGTTCCGTCGAAGCCCACCACTGACACGTCCATCGGAACGGACTTCCCCCACGAGCGAATGCCAGCGATGGCCCCAAGAGCCATCATTGTCGCCACCGGCGACGATCGCCCTCGCTCCCGCTTCGAGCAACTTCGCACTCCTGCTCTTCCTCCCTCGATGCTGAAGATGCTCTCAGAGATCATTGCCGGCTCGGCCCCGATTCCTCTCTCGCTGAGCCCCTGTTCCCATCCCTCGATCATCAGCTCCGCGCTCCAATAGCGACGAGGGCCAACCAGGCAGCCGATGCGTTTGTGGCCGAGATCAGAGGTGGGCAACCGCGATCGCTCCAGCTGCGCTGAGGTCGACGCTGACGGCAGGCAACGGACATTGGGGTCCAAGCCCGTTGAGCAGCACCACTGGGAGGCCCTTGTCGCGCAGCACCTCGTAGGGCGTGAAGTCCAAAGCGATCTGCGAGTAGAGCTCATTGACCACCACCACCCCGGCGGCGGCGGTATCCAGAAAATGGTCGAGATAGTCCTGCTCGTTGACGGTCTTCGAGGTGGCGGAGCGGACCATCGAGCCATTGCGAGTTGGAAGTTCCTGGTAATCGAGCTCGGCAGCCGCCTCGGTGACTGTTTAGATACGCCCGGAATCGGGTTTCCGACCCCGCTCATCGACTCAGGAGGAACTCGACCGTGAGGCAACGTTCATTGGCGCTGCTGGCGGTATTGGTCCTGTTGCTCGCTGCCTGTGGTGGCGGCGGTGCCGCAGATACCACGGTTACCGCAGACACCGGGGCGGAGACCACGGCGGCTCCCCTCACGACGGCTGATGCCACCGCCACCGCTGCCACCGCAGAGGTCAACCTGGTGGTTTGGGCCGATGAGGCTTCCACCCCTGTTACCGAAGGGGTGGCGGCGGCATTTACCGCAGCGACCGGGGTCACGGTGAGTGTCGAATCGAAGGAGTTTGGTGACATTGGCGATCAGATGGTCACGGCCGGTCCGGCTGGTGATGGCGCAGATCTCTTCATCGGCACCCACGACTGGGTGGGCGAACTGGCCGCCACTGGCGTTGCCGAGCCGATCGACCTTGGTGCCAAGTCCGGTGAGTTCGAACAGGTCGCGATCGACGCCTTCAGTTACCAAGGTTCGCTCTACGCAGTGCCCTATGCCACCGAAGCCATCGCGTTCTACTACAACACCGACCTTGTCCTCGAGGCCCCTGCCACTTTTGAGGAACTGAGTGGGATCTGTGCAGCTCTCGGAGGAGTCCAGAACTGCGTCGGGGTGCCCGGTGGCGGTGATGCCCCCGATGCCTATCACAACTACCCGTTCGTCTCGGCACTTGGCGGCTACATCTTCGGATACGACCCTGCCTCGGGTTATGACACCACCGACGTCGGACTTGACAGCGAAGGTGCCATCGCCGGAATCACCTTCCTCGAAGAGCAGATCGCTGCCAGCGTTATTGGTTCGACGAACTACGACACCGCCAAGGCTCTCTTCCTTGATGGGTTGCAGCCCTTTTGGATGACGGGACCCTGGGAAGTAAGAAACCTCGAAGGACAGACAGCCGTCAACTGGGCCGTCGCCAGGATCCCGACCATTGGCGGAAACGCCCCGGCGCCTTTCGTCTGGGCTCAGGGCTTTTTCCTCTCGGCGTTCTCGGAGAACAAGGTCGTAGCTCAGTCGTTCCTGCTCGATTACATCGCCACCGCCGAGACCCAGCAGGCGCTGTATGACGCCGATCCCCGCAACCCCGCCTACACCTCGGTCCTCGAGGGGTTGGTCGACAATCCGGTGGCGGCGACGTTTGCCGCTTCCGCTGCTGACGGCAATCCCATGCCCAACGTTCCCGAGATGCGAAAGGTGTGGACCCCGCTTGGTGAGCAGCTCCAGCTGCTTCGCAACGGCGAACTCGCGGCCGCCGAGGCGATGAGTGCAGCTGCCACTGCAGTTCGCGAGGCAATCGGCAACTAGCTTCGTTAGGGTCGGAAGACGACTATAGGCGAAGGCAGGGAAACAGCCCTGCTCCGTCTGCGTCGGACGTTCAATCTCGGCGGCGCCTCCGCCGATGCCAACCACACCCGGATCATCGATGTCGCCGTCGCTACCGAGGGTGAGCAGGAGCAGTTGCTTTCTGATTACGCCTCTGCTCCGTCCACAGAGGGACTTTCCGCCAACGACTTCGGACTGATCCCGTTGCTTACCGCTCAGTAGCCCCCGAAGTCAGAAGGCGAGATTTACTGCCTCGGTCAGAAATCTCATGTAGGGAACTGAGGCCTTCGTTAACGCCACGTAATCCTTGAGAAAACTATCCGAAGTGACCGTCTTGTCCGCGAGCCGTGCTCCCGCGATGAAGTCCTTCCGTTTCAGGTCATCGACCAGCGGATGCTCGGGATCGAAACCCTGAGGCGGCTTGGCGAGCGATTCTCCATCCGGGGTATAGCGTCCCATAAACGCTTTGCCGTGGGCGGCCTTCTTCCAGCCGGCCGGGTCGTCGACAATCGCCTGACGAATCTGGCGCGCCAGGGGAGCTTCGGGACGCCAGAGGCCGATTCCGGCATACGAGTTGGCCGGCTCGAGGTGGAGATAAAAGCCCGGGGCATGAATGTCAGATCCCGCCTCGTGATAGAACCTCATCCCGACGTTGGTCTTGTAAGGGGTCTTGTCCTTCGAGAACCGAATGTCGCGGTAGATGCGGAGAAGCGACCCACTCTGGATCCGGGCATCCGCTTCGAAGTGCCGCGAGATCTTCTGTAGGTGGGGAGCGAAGTCGGAGATAAAAGCCAAGGCGGGCTCCTGGACCAGCTCGACGTAGCGGTCCTTGTTGGCTTGAAACCATTCCCGCTCGTTGTTGGCGGTCAGCTCGCGGATGAATTTGAAGGTGCCGGTGGTGAAGTAGGTGGCCATGCCTTCTTATACAACTCACCGAAATCGGTGTCGAGAGGGTCGTGTTTTTTCCCCGCCCGAGCGAAGCCAGCGTTGAGGGGAGTGGCCCGAAGGGCCGAGGGGGGCTTCTCCCCCCAGCGAGTCCTCCCTCCTCGCCTGCGGCGGTACTCCCCCCTGGGGGGGAGAAACGGGGGTTAGGCCAGGAGAGCCTGAAGCGTCTGGATGGTGTCAGCATCCTCCGAGCGCTTGTCCGATCGGTAACGCTTGACGCGGGCGAAGCGCAGGGCGACTCCCCCGGGGTAGCGAGTTGAAGCCTGGACTCCATCGATCGAGACTTCGACGACCTGTTCCGGACGGAGATAGACCACCCACTGGTCGCGACGAGTCTCCAGAGTGGGAAAGTACTCGGTCTGCCAGGCGAGTAACTCGTCGGTCATGCCTTTGAAGGTCTTCCCCACCATCACGAACTCGCCGGTCGAGGCATCGCGGGCACCAAGGTGAATGTTCGACAAATACCCGGAACGGCGACCATGACCCCACTCAGCCCCCAGCACCACTAGGTCATAGGTATGGACCGGCTTCACCTTGCGCCAGGACTTTCCTCGCCTCCCAGCCTCGTACAACGAATTGAGGTCCTTGACCATGACCCCTTCCTGTCCGGCCGCAAGCGCCCCTTCGGCAAAGGACTCGGCCAAAGAAGCCTGATCGGTAGTGATGCGCGGCAAACGTCGCTTCTCCGGGACGACCCGCTCGAGGGAAACGAGCCTCTCAACCAAGGGAAGATCGATGAGATCGACGCCGTCGAGATGCAGGACGTCGAAGAAGAACGGCACCACCGGAACCTCGGCGAAGGCACGCTCCTCGGTCCCGAATCGGCTCATCGTCTCCTGAAAGGGCTGGGGGGTGCCATCCTCCCGCAGGGCCATGGCCTCTCCGTCGAGGACGACAGCTCGCACCGGTAGCTCCATCACAGCCGACACCACCTCAGGCATGCGATGGGTGATGTCGTTGAGATTGCGCGTGTACACCACCACCTCATCATCCAGGCGATGAACCTGAATCCGCGCTCCGTCCAGTTTCCATTCGACCGAAGTTGGACCCTCGATCGACTCGGCGATGCTCGCTGCCGGCGATGCCAGCATCGGTTGGATAGGAGAAAGAACTCGGAGTCCAATCGTGAGGAGCCCTGCCTTGCCCTCGGAGGCGGCGACCCGAGTGACTTCGCCCAGGTCGGCCCGCAACATCGAGGCCCGGCGCACCACCGCCCCGGGAATTGCGAACGCTTTGGCGACGGCCTCAGTGAGTAAGCCTGTCAAAGCGCCCTGGCGGACCTCGCCGGTCAGAGAGCGACGGAGGAAGTCCTGTTCGTCAGCCGTTGCGCGGCCGAAGAGGTCACGAAGCAGTCGGGCCCGTTGGGATTGGGAACCGGGGCCCACAGTTTCCTGGAGTTGGTCGAAGTAGCCATCGACTTCCGCAATCGTGAGACCCGGAGTCGGAGCCGGGTCGACCGCCGTTCCGAAGGCTGAGGCATAACCCACGCCGATTCGACCCTGGCGGGGCTCACCACGCAAGAGTCCGATGGCGGTGGGAAGCACCGCCGGATCCAAGCTGCTGAGGAACGATGCCAACCGCGCGGTCTTGGCATTGCGAGAACTCGTCGCCCCCACATCTCGGGACGTATCGATCAACTCGGTCAGCAGAGTGCTCACCGTCTCACGATAAGACCCACGTCTAGCGTGGCACCGTGAGTGACAACGAGCGCCTCTGGTCCGACTTCCTTTCCTATATCGAGCGAGCCCCGGCTGCCAACCACCCAGGTATGTTGTTCGCTGGGTTCCGGGAAGAACTTCTGGAAGAGGGCCGGTCGCAGGAGGAAGCGTCAGAGTCGATCCGCATGATCATGACCATGGCTACCGAGCGACGGGACTGGACGGCACCGATGTTCGACCGCATTTACGCGTCTCCCGAACCGGGATTTAGCACTCGGCCCAACGCTCTTCTCGTCGAAGTGATCGATGGCCGACCACTCGGCACCGCCCTCGACATCGCCATGGGACAGGGTCGCAATGCCCTCTACCTAGCTTCCCGTGGCTGGGAGGTGACAGGCTTTGATGTCTCCAGCGAAGGCATTGCCGTGGCGTTGCAAGAGGCGGCCAAAGACGGACTGTCGATCGACGCCCGGGTCGTCGCCCACGACGAGTTCGAATACGGTTCGGAGGCATGGGATCTGATCGTGATGACCTACGCCCTGGTTCCAGTGACCGACGTCTCATTCGCCACGACTCTGGTGAATTCCCTCCGACCCGGCGGCTTGCTCGTCACCGAGAGCTTCGCTCCCGACTCGGACCGGCCACTTCGACCGGTTGACATCCTCCCCGATCGACTCCGCCAGGCCTATGCCGCGCTGAAAGTCCTCAGATTCGAGGACGGAACGGATACTTCCGATTGGACGGACGAACCATCGCGGATTGTCCGTATGGCGGCCATCAAGAACTAAGCGCCGCAGCCTCCGGTCAGAACCATTGCTGTGGCGATGTCGTTGTTTACGTACTCCCAAACCGTGGTGCCATTGCCCTCGTAGTAGTGGCTATCGACCACGATCTCCAGCCGCCGCGGGCCATGTCACCATGGCGGAGCCAGCTCGCGGAAGGACAGCAGGTCGAGTTCGAGCGCCCGGAACAGCCGGGCGAGCGTGTGCAGCGGTAGCCCGCGGACGCTCGACGGGCTTCCATCGACACCTTCGACGAACAGGGCGCCAATCCCACCCAGGGCATAGGCGCCCGCCTTGTCCATCGGCTCCCCGGTGGCGACGTAGTCGGAGATCTCGTCCTCGGTCAAGTCGAGAAACCTAACCAGGGTCGACTCGACGGCCGAAACCATCCGCAGCTTCTGGTCCATGAGCGCTACCGCCACCCCGGTAAGAACGTCGTGGGTCTGACCAGACAGCTTTCGCAGCATTGAGCGAGCCTCCTCCGGATGAGCAGGTTTCCCCAGGACCCGCCCTTCGATCACGACGGTGGTATCGGCTCCCACCACCACAGTCTCTGGCCGCGCGACCACGGTTGCCTTGGCGCGAGCAATCCGCTCGACATAGTCATAGGGCTCTTCCTCGGGTAGCCGGAGCTCGTCGACCTCGGGGGCCACCACGTCGAATGACAAACCCAATGCCTCGAGCAGCTCGCGACGCCGGGGCGAGGTGGAAGCGAGGACGAGCTTCATTCGGCGACGAAGTTGCGGCCGAGGGCGGCGGGGGCTTCCGGCAGAAGCCACCGGCTGATCCGCGGCGAGCGCAAAGCCAGCCTGCGGAGAGCAGGAGAGTTGACCACAACCAACGCGAAGATCATCAGGGGAAATGGCAACGACGGCAGGATCTGCGCCAGTCCCGGCAAGCGCGACTGCAGTCTCAGCGCCACGACTTGGAGGGCACCGAACAAGTAGCAACCGAGAGCGACTCGCAATGGTTGCCATCCTCCGAAGATGACGATGGCGAGCGCGATCCACCCGAATCCAGCCGTATGCCCGTCCGACCAACCGAGTTTCTGGTCGAGTGAGAACGCTGCCCCTCCCACTCCCACCAGAGCTCCGCCGACCAGGGCCGCCAGGTATCGATTACGGTTGACGTTCACGCCGCGGGCGTGGGCGGCCTCCGGCCGTTCCCCCACCGAGCGCAGCTCTAGGCCCCAGCGGCTCCGGGCCAGAAACCAACCCGACGCCACTACCAGGATCAGTGAGCCATAAATCGAGAGGTTCTGACCGAACAGAGCGCGACCGACTACCGGCAGATCCACCAGCCCCGGCAGTGGCCGCGGGGTCACAGAAGGACCGGGCCGGTGAACAAATCCTTCCCCCAGATAGGACGCCAGCGCGCTGGTCAGGAGGGCCAGCACGAACCCGACCGCGATCTGGTTCAGCTTGAGCTGGATGCCCGACCAGGCAATCAGCAGGGCGATGGCGGCCGACACCGACGCCGCTAAAACGAAGCCCAGCCCGACACTTCCAGTCATGAAGGCAATGGCGAAGCCGGACATGGCCGAAATCAGGATCGAGCCGTCGAGGGAAAGGTTGACGATTCCGGCCCGTTCGGTGATGGTCTCGCCCACTGCGACATAAACGAGGGGGGCGGCGGCGGCAATGATCGATGCCAGGGTGGATTCCATCTCAGACTCTCACGCCACGGTCGCCGATCTCCGTTTCGCAAGCTCGAACCCCCCGAAAAGGACCGCCGTCAGTACCAGCAAACCCTGGATCACCCCACCGAGGGACGAATCGAGATCGAGCCCGAGCTGAAGCTGGGTCGAGCCGACGGAGATGGCGGCAAAGAACAGGGCGATCGGCGCCACCCAGACGACCCGGTTCCGGGCCAACAACACCACCAGGATGGCGAGGAAACCACGCCCGCCGGCAATGGCGGGGACCAGGCGGTGTTGGAGTCCGGCGACGATCAGCCCCCCAGCTAGCCCGGCGAAGCCCCCGCCGACGAGGAAAGCCCGCAACAAGGTGGCGGAGGCCGGTACTCCGAGCAGCCGGGCGCTTTCGGGGTTGGACCCGACGGCTCGAAGTCGCAATCCGAATCGTGTGGCCAAAAGAGTAAAGGCGACAGCAATCACGCTCACTACGACGAGCACCAACCCCACCAAAGAGAGCCGGGTGTTGCCCAGGGTCGGGAGCCAGGTCTCCTGGCGAAAGGGTTCGGTCCCCGAGGTGGAGGCAACGCCGGCGCGCTTCCAGGGACCGATGACGAGATAGGTCGCCAAAGCTTGGGCAACGAAGCCCAATCCGATGCCGCCGAATATCTCGTTGACTCTCCCTTTGACCCGGAGCAGCCCCGCCGCCAATCCCCACATCGCCCCTCCCGCCACACTCGCGAGGAGGAGGAGCGCCAGCACCAGTGGACGGCCGCCGGGGGCGGTGCGGGCGATGAACGAGGCGGCGATCGCACCAGCGATGATCTGGCCTTCGACTCCGATGTTCCACAGCCCGGCGGTGAAGGTGACGACCAGTCCGCAGGCGGCAATTCCGAGCGGCACCCAGGCGGTCAGCGTGTCGCCGATACGGGCCGGAGTCGAGAAAGCTCCTTCCCCGATCAGCTTCAGTGCTTCCAGTGGTGGTGCATCGGCTGCCAACAACAGGACTGCGGTAACACCAAATGCAGCCACTAGGGGAACTACCAACGAAAGCAACCGGCGGGTCACGCCGTGACCAATCCCCCGAGGAGAAAGCCGAGTTCATCCTGGGTGAGCTCAGAAGATGAGCGCAGCGCGATCACGCGGCCGTCGAAGACGACCATCACTCTGTCGGCATAGGTGACGATTTCATCGAGGTCCGAAGAAGAAAAGACGATCGCGGTTCCGTGCCGCCGGCGTTCGCGCAGTCGGCCCCACAGATACGCCGCCGATTCGAGATCAAGACCGCGCGTGGGGTGTTCCATCAATAAGAGTCGAAGCTTGGGAGGGAGAAGCGCGAGCAACAAGCGTTGCTGGTTCCCACCCGAGAGGTCGTTGACCGAACTCTGCGGTCCACCCTTGATCCGAAACGTTTCGATTCCTTCCCGCGCGCGGGCCAGACCGGCCTTCCAGTCGATCAATCGCCGTTCACCGTCGGCCAGCTCGAAATGCTCGGCGATAGTGAGTCCGGGAAGCAGGCCCTCCTCCAGGCGACCTCCCGAGAGGAACGCCACACCCCGTCTCCGGAACTCGATCGGGGACCTGTTGGTCAGATCACCACCGTCGACGATTACGCGACCATTGCTCACGTGGGCCAGCCCCGCCAGCGCTCTGAGCAACGCGCCCTGGCCGCTTCCCTCCAAGCCCGCGATTCCGATCACCTCTCCGGCGTAGGCGTGAACATCGAACGAGGTAATTGATTGCCGGCCCGAGGTGGCCGTGACATCGTGCGACTCCACCACCACGTTGGGGTCGTTGGCCACCGGCGCCGCCTTGACGGCGAGCGGGGAACCCTCGAACATCAGGTCGACGAGCTCGCTTTCGGGGCGGGGTAGCGAAGTCGTTGCGACTACCTGACCCCGACGCATCACGGTCACCGACCGACAGAGCTCGTTGACCTCTTCCAGCTTGTGCGAAACGAAGAGCACGATCAGACCGTCAGCGGCGAGTCTGCGGAGGGCTTCGAACAGCAGCTCTCGTTGTGGGCCAGTCAATCCCGAGGTGGGTTCGTCCAGGATCAAGACGTTGATCCCGCGAGCGAGCAATCTGACCATCTCCAACTGCTGGCGTTCCCCCACTCCCAGGGTGCGGGTGATCGACCCTGGCTTCAGGCGAAAGCCCAGTCGCCGGCTTCCCTCGATGAGAAGATCGCCTGCCTCCTGCAGGCTCCAGCTACTGGCTAAGCGGAAGTTCTCTCGGTTGGTGAAAGGGAGGCACACCATCGGTTCTTGCGCCAGCATCCCGATCCCTGCCGCCAGGCAAGCCCGGGGAGAACCCAGCGTCACCGCGATCCCGTCAATCGCCACCTCACCTTGGTCGGGATGCACAGTCCCGGCCAGGATCTTCATCAAGGTCGACTTGCCGGCGCCGTTCTCGCCGAGGACAGCATGCAAAGCCCCCGGCTCCAAGTCGAGGTTGATGTCATCGTTGGCGGTCAGATCACCAAATCGCTTGGTGATCCCGCGAATCGAGAGAGACACACGGAAAGACTAAAGACAAGTGATGAAAGACAACAGATAGACGACAACAGAGATCAGATACCAGCCATCAGGTATCAGAATTCGGGCCGGCGCTGAAACTCCACCGAAGTCGGGAGGCCGGGTCTCCATCTACCACCATCCCATGATCAGCGGCCCGTCAGTTCAAGATCGGCCATGGTCAGCGGCACGGTCGGATGTTATCCGCCAGGACTGGAGTCGCGGGGACGGTCGATGATCCGTCGACGACTCGAAGCCGTCATCGGAACGGCTGGCGCGTGACGGCGACCAGCGTGATGTCGTCCTCTTGCTCTGCGTCCTCGCCCGTGAAGCGGTCGAACTCGGACAGAAGAACGTCGATGATCTCGCCACTGGCGGCCTGTTCAACCATTAGCTGCTTCATCCGCGGGAATCCGAACATCTCGTGGTCGCGGTTATGGGCTTCGGCAAGACCGTCCGAGTGGAGGAGCATCGTCGCGCCCGGCGGCGTACCGCCTCCTTTTCCTCGTATGTCATGCCGGGCATGAGGCCGAGGGGCATCCCCCGGGGCGCGTAGCTCCCCAACGCCAGAGTCGGTGCGAACGAACGGCAGATTGTGCCCCACGTTCGCGTACTGCGAGTGACCGGACTCGGGGTCAAGGACCATGTATAGACAGGTAACGAACATGCTCTCCGGTGTATTCAGGACGAGCACCTCGTTGACCTTTTCCAGCACCGCCGAAGGCGATACGACCCTCGAAGCCTCTGCGCGCAGTAACGATAGAGTCGTCGCCATCACGAGGGCGGCCGGCGCGCCCTGGTCGGTGACGTCGCCGATGGCGATGCCCATCTTTCCGGCGGCCAGCTCGATAAAGGTGTAGAAATCCCCACCGATCTCACGCGCCGATCGATAGAAGGCGGCAAGTTGCCAGCCGGGAAGGTCGGGGGAGCCGGCAGGAACTGGTGTTGCACGAGACGCGCGACCTGGAGCTCCTGGGCCACGCGCTCGCTTTCAGCCTTTGCGCGATGGAGCCGGTCGGCCGCGTCGGCCGCCTGGATGCGCCGGCCCTGGACGACCGAGCCCAACAGGAGAATCGCGGCCAAGAACGCCCCGTCGCTCAGTGTGTCGTTGATCACTCGGGTCACGGGTTCCGGGCCGATCAAAAGTCGATACAGGAGCTGCCGCCAACCTCGAGGGCGCTGACGGCCAAGCACCAACCGAGAGGTCCTGCTAGAGCTGCAAAGTAGAGCGGCGCCGCGAGCGGAATCCCGGGGAAGAAGCCGGGGTAGTTGAAATTTGTGTGGAGAGTGAAGATGGCCGTCGTTGTCAGGAGCGCTCCAACCGGCCACCGCCGCCGACCGAAGAGTGCGGTCGCCATCATGACCGCGAGCCCGTAGGCCAGCGCACCGGGATTGCGCGATCCGGGTTCGTCCGCAGCGGATATCGCGATCGAGTCGCGGCCGCGACGACGACGACAAGACATCCATCAAGCGCCAGGTTGCTGAGACCCTCTAGGCGCGCCCTCCAAGCCGCTCTCCGAGGAGGAGACTGGAAGGGCGTGCTGATCAGGACCGCCCAAGCATGGGAGGTGCAACAGCAATCAGCCAGACCCACGTGGAGGCGAGCCTCGCGCCCCGGCGAGCGCGGCGGTTCCTGGCGGGGAACAGGGTTGACGTTTGAGGTCTTCTGCCTCTCGTCTCTTGTCTACTCCGCCGAGGAGGCCCCTTCCATTCCTTCGAGGAGCTGGTCGGTGTACCAGATCTGCTGCGCCGTGGCGGTCTCACCCTCGGCCAGATAGCCCGAGCCGTCCTGGAAGTTGAGGGGACCGGTCCAAAGGTTGATGGATCCGTCGCCCAACCCGGCGATGAATTCATCGAGGTTGGCCGACTCCTCGTCGGTCAATGCGGCGCCTTTGGTGAAGCCGATCATCGATGTGTCCGGGTTGTTGATGTCGCCCCAATCCGGTCCCAACCACTGGAATTCGGCGGTGAAGTTGCCGTCCATCACCGACTGGGCCACTTGCAGATAGGCCGGCCCCCAGTTGAAGAAAGGGACCCCGAGACAGGCGGCCTCGGCTTGGGCACAGGCGTCACGGAAGTCGTAGGGCAAGGCCCACACGGTCTCTCCCGCTTCTGCTCGTTGTCCCGCCCGCACTATCGCCTCCGTTGTGTCGATGCCAGAGATGACCACGTCGGCGCCGCCGTCGTAAAACTCGTTCGTCACCTGGGTCGGATCGAGGGTGACGCCGGGAATGTTGAACCAGAAACCGATCCAATTCACCGTGAATTGAAGGTCGGCGGGATCGAGACCGCGGTTGTTCTCGTAGCAATAGCGGGCACCCAGATAGGCGGCGTTGGCCAGCCGTCGGGTTTCGTCGTTGATGAGTGGACCGAGGAAGCCAATCGAGCCCGTCTCTGTCTTCAGGGCGGCGGCGCAGCCGGCAATCATCTTGCCGTACTCCATTTCGCCCATGATGTTGCCGAGGTTGGCGAGGTCGGCCCGATAGTCCTCTCCGTCGGCCCAGGCATTGTCCCCAGAGGACCAGATCATGGGGACATCGGGATGGTTGGCGGCCCCAGCGAGGATCCCGTCCTTCATGTCGTCGGAGGTGGCGAAGATCAGTTGCGCTCCTTGAGCAACCATGTCGTCGACGACTTGTTCGACCGTGGTATCTGGCCGGTCGGCAACGTTGACCTTGTCGAGGACGATCATCTCCGCGCCGAGGTTTTCTTCGAGATACTGACCTGCTTCTAAATGCGCCTGGGACCAGCCATGGTCGTCCTGGGGGCCGACGAGGATCATTCCAAACCTGAGGCCTTCAGCGGTGGGAGTGGCGGTGGTAGACGATTCAGCCGCCGTGGTGGTGACGCCTTCTCCGGCGGTGGTCGCCACCGGCGGTTCGGTTGACGAGGTGGTGGCGGCGGGCTGAGTAGCGCAGGCGCTGAGCACCAGCAACAGCACCGCCGCCCCAGCAAGCCAGGATCGTTTCATGAGACCTTTTGACTCCTTGTCGAGAAGACTGAATCCTGCCACGTTGCCGAGGCCCGCCAGGTCTTCTAGCCAGGGGTGATTTTGCGGATCCTCCCATCCTGGGTGACCACATAGATCTCGCCGGCCGAGTCGACTCCGAAGGAGGTCACCGATCCCATGTCACCAACTTCGCCCCAGATTTTGCTGTCGGTGATCCCGGTCCCGGTGTAGCGGAACGAGCGCAGCGTCCCTTCGCAGAAGTCGGAATAAAAATAGGTGCCGGCCAATCCGGCCAGAGCGGTGCCGCGGTATACATACCCACCGGTGATCGAACAACCCTGGCTGTGGGTGTACTCGGCCACCGGTCCGACGAAACCTCCGCAGGGGCCGCTGAGACAGTTGCTGCCTTCCATCAGCGGCCATCCCAGGTTGACCCCGGTGGCCAGGCGCGAGATCACATTCACCTCTTCCCGAGCGTTCTGGCCGACATCGGCGACGAAGAGCAGGTCACCGTCGAAGGAGTTGCGCCACGGGTTGCGGGCGCCGGTCACCCAGATCTCCGCCCCGGGTTGGTCGGGGTTCATCCGCAGGATCTTGCCCAAAAGGCTCGATGGGTCCTGGGCGTTGCCGAACTGATCGTTGGCTCCGCCACCGTCACCCATGGCGATATAGAGCAAGCCGTCGGGACCGAAACCGAGCCAGCCCCCGTTGTGGTTGGAGGCGGGCTGGTCGATGGCCAGCAGTTGTCTGGCGCTGCCGGTGTCGGCGCGGTTGGGATCCGGCGATGCCTCGTATTCGACCACCCGGGTGTCGCCCGAGGCATTGGTGTAGTTGACGAAGAAGCGACCGTTGCTGGCATAGTCGGGATGGAAGGCGAGTCCCAAGAGACCTCGTTCACCGCCACTCGAGACTGCGCCCGAGAGGTCGAGGAAGGTTTCTCCGCCGACGATGAGAATCCGTCCGGTCTGCTCGACCACAAACAGTCGGTCGTCGCCGGGGGGAGAGGCCAGGAAGAGCGGGCTATCGAAGCCCGTGGCGATGGTGGCGAGAGCGAGGGTATTCGTGCGTGGAGGGGGGACGTTGGGAGTCAGGTCCCAGCCCCGGGTGAGGAAGGTCGCCATCTGGTCGCGAAGTACTTGATCGAACGGGCAGTAGCGACCACCGCCGCAACCGTTAGTGATTCCGTCGGCGGCGATGGCTTCGACCGCCTCGGTGAAAAAGGCTCCGGGCTCGACATCACTGAAGGTGCTTGCGTGGGGGATCGGAGTCAGGTCGAGGGCCCTCATCAGGAATAGGGCCATCTCGCCTCGGGAGGTCGGGTGGAGGGGCCGGAAGGTGCCGTCGGCGTAGCCGGTCGAGATACCGAGTTGGGCAATCCGCTCGACAAAGCCGGTGTACCACTGACCGGCCCCGACATCGCTGAAGGTCCCGGAGGCCGCCAGCGGACTCTGGTTGAGGGCTCTGACGAGGAAGGCCGCCATCTCGGCCCGGGTGACCGGGGCACTTGGGCAGAAGAGCTCCGGACTGCAGCCAGTGGTGATGTCGGCGGCGGCGATCGCCTCGATCGCTCCCTCATGGGGATTGCCGTCGTCGTCTAAGAATGTCCCCCCCGGAGGAAGGGTGGTTTGCGCCTGTGCGGCCGGCAGTCCCACCAGCGCCAGCAGGAGCACGAACAACCAAAGGGATCTGTGTTTCATCATCATTTCTCCCCCGATCGGTCGGAGAACCCTAGACCGCTCGGGATCCTGTGAGGATTCCGAGCCGATCGAAGACCACGCCACCGCGGCGAATGCCTAGAACTGGCCGCGTGAGAGCGGTGACGTCGTCGGCGGGATCGGTATCGAAAAGGAGAAGGTCGGCGCTGGCCCCGACTGCCAGTCCCGGCAGGCCCAGGTAGCCGTAGGCATTGGGCCCCGAGGCGTCGACCGCCTCTCGCCCGGTGAGCCCGTATTCCTTGAGGCGCTGGGCCTCGAGTGCCACCTTGCCATGCGGAAGTCCGAGGTCGGTGCCCGCCAGAACCGCTACCCCCATGTCGGCGGCCAGCGGAAGCAGGCTGCGAACGTTTTCGAGTCCGGTCCCGAGCACACGGCCGGCAGTTGATCCAGGGGTGAAGCCAGAGATCACGTCCTCTGTGTTGCAGATGGTTGGGACCCAGGCGCCTCGGCGCTGCCCGAGGAGCTCGAGGTCGTCTTTCGAGAGGTAGAGGCCATGCTCGATCGAGTCGCACCCGGCCCGCACCGCCATCCCCGGCGTGTCCGGTCCCATGGTATGGATCGCAACTTTGAGTCCCACCTCGTGGGCGATGCGACACGCTTTGGCGAGCGCAACTTCTGAGAAGTTGACCACCGGGCCCTTGCCCTTTTGGGGCCAATCCCCGATCAACTTCACCCAGCCACCGCGACGATCGGCCGCCTTGATGGCCGTAGGGAGTTCGCGATCGGACACCTCGACCGCAAAGCCTCGGAAGTATCCGCCGGGTCCAGCGATGATGTGGCCGGCGCCCCGCAGTTCGGGCCTCGTGACGGGCGGGGTCTCGGTCAGTCGCAGGACGACGTCGTCGCGCCAGCCTTTGTCGATGACCAGGAAAACGCCATTCTGCAACTGGGCGAACACCCGTCGTTTGATGCCTTCGATCTCCCCGGCCCTCAAGGGGTCCTGCAGCGAATCGGCCGCCAGGTGTGCGTGGCAATCGGCCAGACCAGGCAATGCCCAGTACCCCCTCAGATCGATTTCGGGCTCAGAGCCCGGCTCGGTCCAGCACCCGCCGTTGATCGAGAACTGCTTTAGAGAATCGTTCCATGTCCGAATCAGAAGCGACATGCGCCCCATGGAAGGTAGCGACGACGACAGCGAGAATGGGCGTCGAATGAAACGCCTCCGGGCATCGCTTGCGCTTCTGCTGGCAGCTGCCTGTGGTGGTTCGACCAGCGTTTCGACGACCGCGTTAGTGCCGGTGACGACCGCGGCCACTACAACCTCACCCGCCGATCTCGAGGTCACGATCCAGGGTTGTGGGACTCCACCGGTGACTTTCTCCGTTCTCTGCGAGGTGGTCGAACTCATCGAGACGAACCACTTCAGCCCTCCCGACCGACCGACGATGGCTACCGCCGCAATCGACGCGGTTGCAACCTTCGAGGCAGCAGATACTGAGGAGCTTCCCCGCGGTCTCGTCTGCGCGGTTCCCTCGGAGGAGTTCGCTCCGCTGTGCGAATCGATCCGGACCGAGATGGTCGCCTCATCCGCTTCCGTCAGCGACATCGTCGAGGGAGCGGTCGGCGGCGTTCTGTCGGCGATGGTCGACCCATACAACGTCTATGTGCCGCCCGAGCTTTCCAGCTCGATCGGTGAGGACGGGATTGTTCCCGGCGTGGGAATGGTGATTGCGGCGTTGACGGCGGCCGGTTCGCCATGTGTGCGAGTAGCGCCTTCATGTCCGCTGCAGGTCGTGACGGTGCTTCCTGATTCGGCCGCAGAGGAAGCCGGAATCGAAGCTGGGAGTGTCATCACTGCCATCGATGGAGAACCGGTCGAAGGACTGGGGATCGTGGAGGCGGCCGGCATGCTGGCGGGAGACCCGGGGACAAGAACTGTTATCACAGTCGATGCCGCCGATATCACGCTGACCCGGTCGGCGGCGGACGCGATCCCGATGACGGGGGAGATCGTCGGCTCGACTGCCTATCTACGGCTGCCCGAATTTGGGCTCGATACTCATCTCGCTTTGCACGCCTGGCTGGGATCGTTCAACGACGCCGGCGTCGATCAATTGATCGTCGACTTGCGAGACAATCCGGGTGGGTTCTTGTTCTCCGCCTCGATCGTCGGTTCGGAGTTTGTCGGTAGTGGGGTCTTGTATCGAACCCAGGAGCGGGCCGGCAGCTTCGACTATCCGGCGGTGGAGGGTGGCATCGCCCTCCGGTTGCCTTTGATCCTCCTGGTCAACGAGAACAGTGCTTCGGCCGCCGAGATTCTGGCGGCGTCGCTTCAGGAAAGAGGTCGGGCGGTGGTGGTGGGGGCACCGACGTTCGGAAAGAACCTCGTGCAGTCGTCGTTCGAGCTCAGAAACGGTGGTCTGCTCCGGCTCACGATCGCCACCTGGACCACCGCGGAGGGCGCATCCGTGGCGGGGACCGGTGTCGTCCCCGATGTTGCACTCAATCTTGACCCGACCGCCGATGTCCCCAGCGTTATCGACGCGGTGCTAGGTGCCCTCGGCTAGTGATCATTCTTGCGTAAATTTGGACACGTAAACGTGTCCAAATTTACGCAAGAAGTGATTGTTGGGACGCTCCGGGCTCTTCTCTTCATCGTCGTGGTCGGGTGCGCCGCCGTCTCTCTCCCCGCAGGCGGGGAGGGGGGCGCGCCCACCACGGTGACGCCCTCGTCGACGTCAGAAATGGCGCCGGTTACCACGACGACGGCCAGCGTGGCGACCACTTCGACCTCACCCGTCGCCTTCCGCACCTGTGGCGCCGACGAATCGGCCTTGCTCTGCGAGGCGTATCGCTTGATCGAAGAGAAATATGTCGACCAGATGAGCGACGCCGAATTGGCCAGTGCCGCCGCCCTCGAGGTCGATGCTCTCGAGGAACCCCCGAGCAATGCCGTCGGCGAGTGTGTCATTCCTGCCCCTGAATTCGTTTCGGTTTGCCAGGAGTGGGCTGCCGAAAGAGTGCCCTTCGAGGTGGCCGAGGAAGCGGCGGTGGTCGGTCTGATGAATGCTCTCGATCCCAACAGCGTCTATCTCGATCCGGCCGCGCTGCGAATGCTGGCCGAAGACCAAGGCGGCTCGGTGGAAGGAATCGGGGCAGTGGTCGCCTCGGAGGATCTCACCGCCGAGGATCCGGAATCCACTCCCTGCAGCGTCGTCTCGGTGAGCTGTCGTCTGGTGGTCATCTCGGTCTTCGACGGAAGTCCCGCGGAGGCCCAGGGATTGGCTGTGGGCGACGTCTTCGCCGCGGTCAATGGCGAGTCAATCGACGGCTGGACCGTTGACGAGGTGACCGCGGCTGTGCGAGGACAGGCTGGCACCAGAGTCAGCTTGACGGTGAACCGTGACGGCAGGGAGATCGAGTTCGGGATCGTGCGGGCGTCGATCTCGGTCCCAGTGGTGGAAAGCGAGGTGGTAGGCGATGTCGGCTACCTCAAGCTGAACGTCTTCACCGACAGCTCCGACTCTCAATTCCACGATGCGCTCGACAGCCTGGTCGCGGCGGGGATCGACCAACTCGTCATCGACCTCCGCGACAACCCAGGTGGTGCGCTTTTTGCCACCGTCCAGATCGCCAGCGAGTTCTTCTCTGACGGGGTTGTGGTGAGGACCATCGGACCCGAGAACGAGGAGGTCTACGACGCCGAGGAAGGTGGCTTGCTCGCCGACGGCTCGTTGCCAGTGGCGGTTTTAGTCAACCGGGGCAGTGCCAGCGCCTCGGAGGTCCTATCGGCGGCGTTGCAGGAGCGAAACCGGGCGGTGGTGATCGGTGGCAACACCTTTGGCAAAAACACCGTCCAGCAGAGATATGGACTCTCCAACGGCGGAGCCCTCAAGCTGACCGTCGCCCGTTGGGTCACTGCCGAGGGCCATGACTTCGGCGAGAACGGCGTCACGCCCGACATCGCCGCCGACCTCGACGGGGAACTCACCATCGATCAGCTAGTGATGGCCGTCTCCGACCTCAGCGGTTGGTAACCCCGCCGCCTTTCAGCGAACCCAGGGTTGGTAAGGCTGTTGTACCGCCCTACCAGCCCACAGCTTCTCATGGGCTGGCGCCACCACCGAGGATGAGAATGGGGTGACCATTCACGTATCAGATCGCAGGATTGGCTAAGCGGAGCAGGAAACGCCGGTTCCCCCGAGACCGCAATAGCCACCGGGGTTTTTCCCCAGGTACTGCTGGTGGTAGTCCTCGGCGTAGTAGAACGGTCCGGCCGGTTTGATCTCGGTGGTGATCTGTCCCCGGTGGCCGGCACGCTCGAGATCCTCCTGATACGCCTCGCGGCTCTTTCCGGCCTGCTCCTGCTGTTCGGGGCTGGTGGTGTAGATCGCCGATCGATACTGGGTGCCGACGTCATTCCCCTGCCTCATCCCCTGCGTGGGATCGTGTCCTTCCCAAAAGCGTTGCAAGAGTTCGTGATAGGTGACCTCGGCTGGATCGAACACGACTAGTACCACCTCGGCGTGCCCGGTGCGCCCGCTGCAGGTCTCCTCATACGTCGGGTTAGGCGTGACCCCGCCGGCGTAGCCGGCGGCCGTGGTGTAGACGCCGGGGGTCTGCCAGAAGCGTCGTTCGGCACCCCAGAAACAACCCATGCCGAATATGGCCGTTTCGAGGTTCGCAGGAAATGGTCCCGTCAGTGGATTGCCGTTGACGAAGTGACGAGCCGGGACCGGCATTGCCTCCTCGCGCCCCGACAATGCTTCGGCGGTCGATTTGTTTCTTCCAAACATCTGGATGCTCCTATTCGATTACGAGACTAAAACCCCCCGGGCGCATCTGGTTGTTCCGCTGGCTGCGCTTCTCGTTCTCTGGGCTGTAGACGTTGTTGGACAGCGTCTACAACCCTGGGTTCGCTTACCATCGCCGCACATGGTTCGATACCGCAAGCCAACGGAGCGATCAGGCGACATCATCGACGTCCGTGGTAGCGGTGGGCGCCGGAGGCCAGGGGTGGCGATCGGTGCCGGGGGCGGGGGGCTGGCGATCATCATCGCCATCATCGTTGCCCTTCTCACGGGTGGTGGCGATGGCGGCGGTCTCGGCGACATCCTGGGTGAATTGGCTCCGGCACCCCAGACCTCAGCCGTTGAAAGTCCGCTCGATCCGGCCACCGATCCCCAGGCCGACATGGCCGACTTCATGTCGGTCGTGCTCGATGACAACCAGGCGATGTGGGCCGAGATCTTTTCCTCTTCAGGCCGTCAGTACCAGAACGCCCAGCTCGTGCTTTACACGGGCTTTACCGACTCGGGCTGTGGTGGGGCCGACGCCCGGATGGGTCCTCACTACTGCCCGCTCGACCAGCAGGTCTATCTGGATCTGGACTTTTTCCAGGAGCTCTCCGACCGCTTCGGGGCCACCGGCGACCTTGCCCCGGCGTATGTCCTCTCCCACGAGATCGCACACCACGTCCAGAACCTGCTCGGGGTCAACGAACAAGTGCGCCAGCTCCAGCAACAGGATCCCGCCCAGGCCAACGACCTCTCGGTCCGGATGGAGCTGCAGGCGGACTGTTTCGCTGGGGTCTGGGCTTCGACAGTCTTTGTCGGCCAGTTGCAGAGCGGGGAGGACATCGCTCTCGATCCCGGCGAGATCAGCGAGGCCCTGGAAGCGGCGGCGGCAGTGGGCGACGACCGAATTCAGATGGCCACCCAAGGCCGGATTGACCCCGAGTCGTTCAATCATGGCACCTCCGAGCAGCGCCAACGCTGGTTCCAGACTGGATACGACGCGGGCGACCCCAACAGCTGCGACACGTTCTCAGGCAGCGTCTAAGCCAGAGTTTCCTCCCCCAGAGAACACGAAGTGCGCATTGGGGGAGGTGTCGCCGTAGGCGACGGAGGGGGTGCGGTACCGCGATAGGGGGACGGGGGTTAGCCTTGGTGGCGAGTCATGGGCCTGCGACGGGCAGGAGTCGCCTTATTCGCGCTGGTTTTCCTGGTGGCCGTGCTACCGGTGGTTTCCCACGCCCAAACGGCGTTGGACGAGGCCGAGGATCGGCGAGATTCCGCCAATAGCCTGCTCGCCGGTGCGGTTCGCAACCGTGAGGCAACCGAAGCCCGGTTGCTGGCCGCTCTCGAGGAGTACCAGCGGGTGTCCACGCTCCTCGCCACCAAAGCCGCCTCGGTGGATCGCCTCGGCGAGCTGGTAGGAGCGGCGGGCACCGAACTAGCCCGAGTCACCGCCCGGGTCGATTCGCTGGCGGCCGACGCCTATATGGAGGCGTTGGCGGAGCCGATCGGCCTGGTCTTCGAAAGCAAGAATGTTCTGCAAGCCATGCTTCGGCGCCCCATCATCGCCCTGCTGGCCGGCGATGAGGAGGACCAAGTTTCGATTCTGGCGGTGAACCGTCGCAACCTCGAGCAGTTGCGTACTCGCATGACGAACGAGATGGCGGACGTAAGCGCTCTTCAAATTGCTGCCGAGGCCGCGGCCGATCACCTCGAGGATATGTTCGCCGCGGCCGATCGCGCCGTCGCCGACGCGATTGGGCGTGCCCGCGCGGCCGACCGGACCTTCCTGGCCGAACTCGATCGGGTGGAGCGTGCCCAGGCGGCCGCGGCAGAACTCGAGCGACAGTCGGAGCGTTCGAGCACGACCACCACCCCACTCTCCTCGCCGATAATCACCACCGCCACCACCCTTCCCCCTCCGCCATCCATCGGCAGCAATCCCCTCAAACCAGCGGTGGAGCGGTGGCGTCTGTTGGTGTCCTCCTATTTCCCGTCGGCGTGGGCGGAGTCGGCGCTCCGCATCATTCAGTGCGAGAGCCTCGGTGACCCGGAGGCCTACAACCCCTACTCGGGTGCTTCCGGGCTTTTTCAATTTCTGCCCGGGACGTGGGCGGTGATCTCTCCCAAGGCGGGATTCGCAGCCGCCAGCGTCTTCGAACCCGAGGCCAACGTCGGGACTGCCGCCTGGCTCGCCGCGTATTACCAAAACCTTGGCCGCAATCCCTGGTCTCCCTGGTACTGCACACCCTGAACAACTTTTCAGTTCACGCTCCGTACGCGGAGAAGGTCGAGCTTTGTCTGTTCGCGGACGGAGTCGAGGAACGGGTCATTCTCAGTCCGACTGGAGCATCCCGTCACGAAGGGACGGTGAGCGGAATCGACGTCGGATGGGAATATGGCTTTCGGGTCCATGGACCGTGGAAGCCCGACGAAGGCCTTTGGTGTAATCCTCACAAGCTGCTGGCCGATCCGTATGCCCGGTGCATCAGTGGTGCCGTCACCGGCGACGAGGCACTGGTGGCAGGAGACGGCGAACTGGATACCCGCGATAGTGCACGTCACACCGTTCGCTCTGTCGTCGCGGATCTCGGGTTCGACTGGGGCGACGATGTTGCGCCCAACACGCCCTGGGAGCAGACCCTTCTCTACGAGACCCATGTCAAAGGGATGACCATTCGCCATCCCAGCGTGCCTCCGGAGCTTCGGGGAACCTATGCCGGTCTCGTCACCGAACCGATCCTCGATCATCTGACCTCCCTGGGGGTGACGGCGGTCGAACTCATGCCGATTCATGCTTCCGCTACCGAGGCGGCAGTCTCTGGTCGAGGCTTGACCAACTATTGGGGGTACTCGACTCTCGGTTTCTTCGCCCCCGACGCCCGGTTCGCCAGCACGCCGGAACCAGTCAAGGAGTTCAAGGCGATGGTGAAAGCCCTGCACCGACGGGGGATCGAAGTCATCCTCGATGTCGTCTACAACCACACTGCCGAGGGCAATGATGAAGGTCCGATGCTTTGCTTTCGTGGCTTCGACAATCCCGGCTTCTATCGTCTCGATCCCGCCGACCGGCGTTGCTACCTCGATCGCACCGGGACTGGCAACAGCGTCGACCTGACGCTGCCGTGGGCTCGACAAGTCGTACTCGACAGCCTGCGTTACTGGGTGAAGGAGGTGCACGTTGATGGCTTTCGCTTCGATCTTGCCACCTCTTTGGCTCGCAACCCTGATCACTTCGACCCCGATGCCCCGTTCCTGCGTGAGCTGCGAGCCGATCCCGATCTGGCTTCATGCAAACTGATTGCCGAACCCTGGGACAACGGAGCCGGTGGCTACCAGCTCGGACGTTTTCCGTCGCCGTTCCGCGAGCTCAACGGTCGTTTCCGCGACACCATGCGTGAAGTGTGGCGCGGCACCCCGGGAACGATCGATGAGTTTGCCGATCGGCTGACGGGGAGCTCAGGACTCTTTTCCGAGCGAGGCCCCACTGCTTCCCTCAACTTCATCACCAATCACGACGGTTTCACGGTGGCCGATCTGGTCAGCTATGACCTCAAGCACAACGAAGCCAATGGCGAGGGAAACCGCGACGGCGAGTCGAACAACCGGTCATGGAACAGCGGTACCGAGGGTCCCACCGCCAGCGAGGAGATCACCGCACTTCGCTCGCGGCGGGTAGCCAACCTCCTCACGACTCTGCTTCTTTCGCATGGTGTGCCGATGCTGTTGGGCGGCGACGAACTGGGGCGGACCCAGGGTGGCAACAACAATGCTTACTGCCAGGACAACGAGACCTCATGGTTCGACTGGGCGAATGCAGATCTTCTGCGGACCGAGTTGATCAGGACCCTTTCCCTCTTGCGGCGGGAGCATCCTGTCTTGCGACGACCGACCTATCCGACCGGAGACCTGGCCGCCAACGGACTTCCAGATTTCGGGTGGTTCACGCCATCGGGCGGGATCATGACCGCGGACGACTGGGAAACCTCGTGGGTGCGAACGCTTGCGGTCTACTGGAACGGGAGCGCGGTCGAGCCTCGGGACGAGTCGTTCTATCTGATCATGAACGCCAGCACCGAGCCCACCCGGTTTCATTTGCCGGACATGCTTGATGAGTGGTCGTGGCACGAGGTCGTCTCCACCGGTCCCTCCCAGGCCGACGACCCCAATCCAACGCTGCTGCCCCTCTCGCTGGCCCTCTACCGCAACCATTAACTCGAGTTCCTTCCAAATTTGTTGCCCCACGACCGCTCCTACACAAATTCGTTGCACCACGACCACGCCCTGGTCGCCCTGCAACAAATTTGCTCGGGGATGGTCGCCCTGCAACGAATTTGGGACGCGATAACGGATCAGTCGACGAGCTGGTTTTTGGCGATGGCGACGACCCCCTCGGGCGAAAGTTCGAAGCGGCTCTCGTCCTGCTCGCGGTCGATGCCAATGCGGGCGTTCGGGGGCACGGTCACGTTCTTGTCGATGATCGTTTTCCTCACCACCGCCCCGGTTCCGATTGTGACGTTTTCGAAGAGGATGCAGTTCTCGACCACCGCTCCCGGTTCCACCCGCACGTCAGGGGACAGCACCGAGTTACGCACATAAGCGCCGGAGACGATCACCCCGTTGGAGAGGATCGAGTCGGCAATCTGTCCGGACCCATGATGAGCTACCGCCACCACCTTCGCCGGGGGCGAGGTGACCGAAGCCGTAAAGATTGGCCATTGCGAGTTGTAGAGGTTGAAGATCGGCTCGGTCGCCACCAGGTCCATCGAGGCATCGAAATATGAGTCAAGGTGCCCGACATCGCGCCAATAACCTCGCTCGCGATCGGTCACGCCCGGAACCTCGTTGGCGGAGAAGTCGTAGACATGAGCGAGGCCGCCGTCGACCATCTGTGGAATCAGGTTTCCCCCGATATCGTGTCGGGAGCCCTCGTCATCGGCATCAGCGGCGAGCTGATCGAGCAACACTTTGGTGGTGAACACGTAGTTGCCCATCGACACAAAGGCGTGTCCAGGATCGCCGGGAATCGGTTGGGCGTCGATGGGCTTCTCGCGGAAGGCCTCGATCACAGTTCCTCGTCCGGTTTCGATCACGCCGAACTGATAGGCCTGCTCGAGCGGCACCCTGATTCCCGCCACCGTGACTCCGGCACCGCTTTCGAGATGCTGCTCGAGCATGTCCTCGGGGTTCATGCGATATATATGGTCAGCGCCAAAGACGAACATGTAATCGGGAGATGCATCCTCCACCAGGTTGAGGTTTTGATAGATGGCATCGGCCGATCCCAGGAACCAGCGCTGACCGAGGCGCATCTGGGCCGGAACGGACGTCACGTAGTTTCCGAGCAGGGTGGACATCCGCCAGGTGCGAGAAACGTGGACGTTGAGGGAGTGGCTCTTGTACTGGGTGAGGACGACGATCTTGCGTTGCCCGCCGTTGACCAGGTTGGAGAGTGCAAAGTCGATTAGTCGGTAGTGGCCGCCGAACGGAACTGCAGGCTTGGCCCGGTCGCGGGTGAGCGGCATCAGCCGTTTGCCTTCGCCACCGGCCAGCACAATCGAGAGGACTTCAGGTCGCCGGGCCATCGCTCAATTGATCTGGTACCAGGAACGTTGCGGACAGAGGGGGGAGGTTAAGCACCAAGGAATCGGGTTGGTCCTGGTGAGGCCTCCCCAAGGCCACGAGTGGCTCCGCTCCGAGCGACCCAGCTCCTCCGAATCGAACGTCGTCACTGGTCAGCAAGATCGACCAGGCAGCTCCAATTGGCACGCCCACCTGGTATCGGTCCCAGGTCACCGGAGTGAAGTTGAGCAGGACGAGCACCGGCCGGCTTCCTTCTGCCCGACGCAGGTAGGCGAACACCGAGCGGGGATAGTCCTCCGGCTCGAGCCACTCGAAGCCCGAACTGATCTCGTCCTCTCGGAAAAGCGCAGGCTCATTTCGCAAGAGGTAGTTGAGCTCCCGCACCCAATCGAGGATCTGGCGATGACGGGGCTCGGCGAGCAAACTCCAATCGAGGGACGAATCGTGATCCCACTCTCGCTCCTGCCCGAACTCGCCCCCCATGAAGAGCAGTTTCTTCCCCGGAACGGTCCACATGTATCCGAGGAGGGTTCGGAGCCCGGCAGCCTTCTGATCCGGCCCTCCCCACTGTTTCCCGAACAGGGATCCCTTTCCATGGACCACTTCGTCGTGGGAGAGCGGAAGGAGAAAATCCTCGCTATAGGCGTAGAGCCCGCGGAAGGTAAGAAGGCGATGGCTATCGGGGTGGGAGCGAAAGAGGGGATCGAGTCGGACGTAGCGCAGGGTGTCGTTCATCCAACCCATGTCCCACTTGTAATGGAAGCCGAGCGAGTCGTGCTCCGGAGCGCCGGTGACGTTGGGCCATGATGTCGACTCCTCTGCCATCGTGGCCACACCCGGATGTGAGTGGCGAACGCTGCCGTTGAGTTGCCGAAACAATTCGATCGCTCCCAGGTGCTCGCGGCCGCCGTGCTCGTTGGGAAGCCACTGTCCTCCCTGGCGGGAGTAGTCCAGATAGAGCATTGACGCCACCGCGTCGACCCGGAGTCCGTCGGCGTGATAGCGATCGAGCCACGAATAAGCCGAGGAGAGAAGGAAGCTCCGCACCTCGCCGCGGTCGTAATCGAAGATGATCGAATTCCAGTCGGGGTGAAAGCCCCGCCGGGCATCGGGATGCTCGTAGAGATGGGTGCCGTCGAAGAAGGCCAGGCCGTGTTGATCGGCGGGAAAGTGCGACGGAACCCAATCAAGAATCACCCCGATGCCGCGCTGATGAAGTTGATCGATGAGGTACATCAGGTCCTGGGGAGCCCCGTAGCGAGCCGTAGGGGCGAAGAAACCGGTGATCTGATAGCCCCAGGAGCCATAGAAGGGGTGTTCCATCAACGGTAGGAACTCCACGTGAGTGAAGCCCTGCTCGACCACGTAGTCGGCCAATGATTCGGCGATATTTCGATAGGACACGTCACCGTGGTTTCGCCATGATCCGAGGTGAACCTCATAGATCGAGATGGGTTGATCGGTGGCGAGCTGCTCCTGACGGTCCTTCATCCACTGGCCGTCACCCCACTCGTAGGTGAGGTCCCAAGCTCGTGAAGCCGTGGCCGGCGGCTTCTCCATCAAGACCGAGAACGGGTCGGCCTTATCGATCGAGCGATAGTGGCTGGTGGTGACCTGAAACTTGTAGGAGTCGCCGCTGAATACCCCATTGACCCGCGTTGACCAGAATCCATTTCCGAAGGATGAGAGGGGGTGCGCATTGCCGTTCCAGTTGTTGAATGATCCCACCACCGCTGCCCAGGCCGCGCCGGGAGCCCAAAGGCGGAAGGTGGCGCCGGTTTCGTCCAGATGACACCCGAGGATCTCGTGCAGTCCGCGGTGGCGGCCCGCAGCCATCAGCCAGCGGTCTTCCTCGGTGATCTCGCGCATCAAACGCAGCCTATGGGCCGCGTTCGGGACGCGAAAACGCCGCTCAGGCGACCGGTTTGTCGACCAGCAACGGCGCCTCCACCATTTCTGAGCGGGGAGTCAGTCCCTTGAGCCGGCGTGCGCCGAACCAGGCGGCGACAAAACAGGCGGCCGACCCGAAGGCGATGGCGGTCCGAGCCCCGAAGCGATCGCTCATCCAGCCGACCAGTGGAGAGCCGATCGGGGTGGTACCCAGAAAGACCATGGCCTGCAGCGCCAGCACGCGACCGCGATATCGGGGCTCGGCCTGGAGCTGCATCATGGCGGTGGATGTGGTCATGAAGGCGATGCTGCCCAGACCCACGAGGAAGGCGACGGGAAATGCCAGCCATAACGCCGGTGTCAAGGCGAGGGCGAGCATCGCGATTCCAAAGCCGGCCACCGACGAGATGAGATGAGAGAACGGGATCGTCCGTCGACGGGCCGTAGCGATGGCGCCGATGACCGACCCGAGACTCATGGTCGAAACGAGGAATGTGTAGGCCTGATTGCTTCCCCGCAGCGGTCCGGTGACCAAGAGCGGAGTGGTGACCGCGAAGTTGAAGGCGAACGTTCCGACGATGGCCATCATCACTAGCGGGACCAACTGTTCGTTATGCGACGCCACGTATCGCAGACCCTCCCGCACTTGCCCAGGCGAGCGAGGGGTGGGCGCCTCGGAGAAGAAGTCGGCCGGCTTCATTCGTCGGAGAGCGGCGAGCACCACCAGGTAGCTGGCACCGTCGAGGAGGAAGCACCAGGCGTATCCGACGGTGACGATGAGGACGCCGGCGAGGGCCGGGCCGATCATCCGCGCCGTCGTCATCAGGGTGCTGTTGAGGCTGACGGCATTGGCGAGGTTCTCCTTGGGAACCAATTCGACGACAAACGAACGACGAGCCGGGTTGTCGAAGGCGATGACTATGCCCTGCAGGCTGGCGAGAACGAAGACGATCGGCACCGATTCGAACCCTGCCAGCACGACGGTTCCCAGGGCAAGCGACTGCACCATCGCCGCGCTTTGGGTGAAGGCCAACAGCCGATGCTTGTCGCTGCGATCGGCCACCGCTCCCGCCCACGCCCCTAAAAGAAGGACAGGCCCGAATTGGGCGGCGGCCAACAACCCGAGAAGGACGCCCGACCCGGTCATATCGAGAATGAGGAGGGTCTGGGCCACCATCGTCATCCAGCTACCTGTCTGCGAGATCACCTGCCCGATAAAGAACAACCGAAAGTTGCGAATCCCGAGCGACCGAAACGTGTCACGAAAGGCAGTTCGAGAGGAGGCAAGAACAGTCATGAGTTGAGCGCTTCGGCCGCCAGCCGTTCCAGGATCGGCAAGGCTTGCTCGACCGTCTCCAATTCAGAGGACGACAGCTCGCGCAGGCGGAGCAACAGGAAGGCATTGCGGCGGCTCCGGATTTGATCGAGCAGGGCTCGCCCCTTCTTCGACAATGTCACCAGGCTGACGCGGCGATCGGTCGGATCGGTCAGCCGGTCGATGAGCCCGGCCTCCTCCATCCGGGTGACCGTCTTGGTGACACTCGGGGCGGAGAGGTGCTCGCTGGCCGCGATCTCGTTGAGGGGGAGCGGCCCGCGGCGGCCGATCACCGCCAAGCAGGAGGCCTCGGTAAGAGAGAGACCGCCCATCTCCTGGCTGCGGAGGAGCCGCTGCATCCTCGCCACCACCAACCGCAGTCGAGCCGCGGTGTCCAAGGCAGTTTCGGTATCCTTCACAAAGGAAAATATTAACCGAAGAAACTAAGTTCCCCTTCCTCGGCTGCGCCGGTACTCCCCCCTGCGGGCGGAGAAACGCCACCACTGGCGCGTCAGTCGATAATCACACTCATGATTACCGGTCTTGGTCAGCTTCATGTCAGTGTTTCCGAGATCGATCGAGCCGTGGCTTGGTACCGCGATGTGCTTGGGCTCGATTTCCTATTCCAGGTTCCAGGCCAGCCGATGGCGTTCTTCGACTGCGGAGGTGTGCGGCTCTATCTCGGTCAGCCGGAGAACGAAGAGTTTCGTTCCCGACCGATCATGTACTTCGCAGTCGACGACATTGCAGAGGCGGTAAAGGAGATCACAGAACGCGGGGGCGAGTTCTCCAACCAGCCCCATGTTGTCCATCGCGACGACTCCTCCGAGCTTTGGCTCGCCTCGCTCCCCGACCCCGACGGCACTCCAGTCGTTCTCATGGAAACCCGCCCCATCTCGGAAACAGCACTCGGGTCATAAACTCTGGCCCCCATGGCGGCCCCGGAGATAATCGAAGAAGCGACCGGTAGCCGCGCCCAGCTCTACGTCGCCTTGGCCGTGGCGGCGGCCGCTCCGGGTCTTTTCGTCCGTTTTGGCGATGTCCACCCTCCCCCCGCGCTGGCCGCCCTCATCTTCGGCCTCGCCATCATCGGCGCCGCCTTCATCCTTTCTTGGGCAGCCGAGGTGGTGCAGCTCGACATCTCCGGCGGGCTGGCCCTGGCCATCCTCGCCCTGATCGCGGTTTTGCCGGAGTACGCAGTCGACTTCGTGTTCACCTGGAAAGCCGGTACGGACATCTCCCAGGCACCGAACGCCCTCGCCAACATGACCGGCGGCAACCAGCTATTGATCGGATTCGGTTGGCCGCTGGTGGTGCTACTCGCCACCAGACGAGTTCGCAAGCTTTATGGCCGCGGCATCGAGGTGGGGGGAGCCGACGATCGGGCGGTCCACCTGGAACGGATCCAGTCGATCGACGTGGCCTTCCTCACTCTGGCCTCGATCTACGGCCTCCATTTCTTCCTCCGCGACAGCCTCACGCTCTTCGACGCCGTCGTGCTGGTCGCCCTTTACGGCGCCTACCTTTGGCGGCTCTCCAAGGCCCCGGCGGAGGCGCCTCATCTGGTGGGACCGGCGGCTCGCATCGCCGAGCTCGGCACCCACAACCGGCGCATTGTCAACATCGCCATGTTCATCTTCTCGGCCGGCGCCATCCTTCTCGTCGCCGAGCCCTTCGCCGAGAGCCTCGTCGAGCTCGGCGAGGCGTACAACATTCCCGAATTCCTTTTGGTGAAGTGGCTCGCCCCACTCGCCTCGGAGTCACCCGAACTATTGGTGGCGGCTCTCTTCGCCTGGCGGCTTTCCGCCCGCACCGGTTTCGGCGCTTTGCTCTCCTCGAAGGTGAACCAGTGGACGCTGCTCGTGGGAACGCTCCCGCTGGTGTTCGCCATCTCCTCGACGTCGTTCGGCGGGCTGCCGCTCGGTCTCGAGCAACGAGATGAGCTCCTGGTCACCGCCGCCCAATCGATCTTCGCCGTCGCCATCCTCGCCAGCCGCTCGATGGACCGGCGGGAGGCCTGGGTGCTTCTCGGTCTGTTTATTGCGCAGCTGCTCGAGTCGTTCTACGTCTCGATCGTGTTGCGGGAGGAGTACAACCCCGTCGGGCGGGTGGCAGTGGCCATCGTCTTTTTGATCGCCGCCGGCTGGGTGATCTTCCGCCACCACCGGGCCCTCCGCACCACCGTGACCGAGGGTCTGCGGGCTCCGGTTGAAGAATTGGCGGCCGGATGAAGTTTCGCACACGCCAGATCCATGCCGGGGTCGAGCCCGATCCCACGACCGGGGCGATCCTCACCCCGATCCATCAATCGACAACCTTCGTTCAGGAGTCGATCGACGAATACATGGCCCGCGGCTACTCGTATTCACGGGCGGGCAACCCCACGGTGAATGCCTTCGAGGAGAAGATCCGCGACTTGGAGGGAGGGGAAGGTGCGGCCGCCTACGCCTCGGGGATGGCGGCCACGGTGGCCGTCCTGATGGGGTTTCTCAACTCAGGCGATCATGTTGTCGTCTCCGACGTTGTCTATGGCGGAACCCACCGCTTTGCCACTCGGGTCCTTTCCCGGTTCGGGGTCGAGTTCTCGTTTGTCGACACGTCCGATCCGGCATTGGTGGCCTCGATGCTGAGGTCGACCACCAAATTGGTATTCACCGAGACGCCGGCCAACCCCACCTTGAAGCTCACTGATCTGCGGGCGATCTCGGATCTGGCCTCCGAGCGGGGGATTCTCCATGCGGTCGACAACACCCTTCTCACCCCCTACTACCAGCGTCCCCTCGAACTGGGGGCGGACATCGTCGTCCACTCGACCACCAAGTATCTCGACGGCCACAACGCCACCCTCGGGGGGGCCGCGGTCGCCTCTACCGCCGAGCAGGTGAGGGAGCTCAAGTTCATGCAGAAGTCGGCCGGCTCGATCATGTCACCACTGGTGGCATGGCTCACTCTCCAGGGCACCAAGACCCTGTCCGAGCGCATGGACCGGCAATCGGCCAACGCCCTCGAGGTTGCTCGCTTCCTCGAGTCGCATCCTCGGGTGTCTCAGGTTGGTTATCCCGGCTTGGAGTCTTTCCCCCAGTTCGACTTGGCGAAGCGGCAGGCCTCGGGTTTTGGGGCGATGGCCTGGTTCGAGGTCGATGGAGGAGTCGAGGCTGGCAAGCGACTCATGCGATCGGTCAAACTCTGGTCGCTGGCGGAGAACCTGGGCCAGGTGGAGTCACTCATCACCCACCCCGTCACCATGACTCACGGTGACATGTCTCCCGAAGAGCGGGCCAAGGCGGGAATCACGGACGGGTTGGTGCGGTTGTCGGTGGGGCTTGAGGATGCCGAAGACCTGATCGACGACCTAGCCTTGGCCCTCGAAACCGTCTGATCTTCGTTCTTGCGTATTTTCGAGGGGGTTTAGTGGCGGATTTCTACGCAAGTACACAATGGGCGGGCGCCGCCCACCTCGTAGGTGTGAAAATGGGGCAGTGGTGGTTCGGGTGTTGTCGTCGGTTTCTTCTTGGTGCCAGAAGGCCCGTACGCAAGTATGACGTGGAGGCTGGTCGGTACCTCATAGTGTCGCCTTAGTGCACGCAGAACAGATTCGTTTGTCTCTTCAGCCTCTCTCCCGATCCGCCCACCGAGGCCCATGCGATGATCGGGAGGTGTGGTGATGAGGGTGATGCACGACCGCTGTGCGG
>JBOGEX010000105.1:0-46173 GCA_050741915.1 Acidimicrobiia bacterium | reverse complement strand
CGGAAGGCGCAGTCGCGAACGCCGTACGGCTGCTCGGTCGGCTCCTGGACGACCTCGGCGTCGCCGGCCTGCACTCCCGCAAAAATGCCGTCGAGGTTGGCTTCTGGCGGATACAGGACGATCGACGTGCCGGGCTGGTCGGCGGTACCGACGGTGATGCAGTGCATCCCGCCGTATTCGACGTCGTTCCGGACCTCGAAGCCGAGGTAGTCGCGATAAAACGCCAGGGATGCGTCCGGGTCGGTGGGCGGAAGGGAGCTCTGGTTAATGGTGATGTCCGTGGCGGACACCTTAAGTGTGGCTCGTGACCAGCGCTTCTCGATTCCTGACCGGTCTCCTCACCTGTTTCGCCACCCAGGGCGGCATCCCTGCCGTCGCAAGCGGTGCCTGTCGCCGATAGACGCTGGGCGGGACTCCGACCAACTCGGTGAAGCGAGTACTGAAGGTGCCCAGCGACGAGCAGCCGATCGCGAAACAGACCTCGGTGACGCTCAGTTCACCACGACGTAGCAGAGCCATTGGCACGCTCGATGTGCCGAGTCATCAGGTAGGAGTACGGCGACTCGCCGTAGGCGAGCCGGAACCGGCGGCTGAGGTGCCCGGCCGACATGTGCGCGCCCCGGGCGAGCCGCTCGACGTCGAGCGGCTGCGCGTACTCCCGGCCGATCCGGTCGCGAACGCGGCGCAGCCGCCCGAGGTCGCGCAAGTGCTGGGTCGCGGCGGGTCTGCTGACCACCTGCGAGATTGTGCCACGTCGTGCGGCGTCGGGCGCACGCCACAGCTCGTCCTCCTGCTCCGTTGTGAAGCCCAAGCACACCTATGTGATCATCCTGTCCAGCGGGTGGTACGTTGATCGGTAGAGACCGCCCCGCGCAAAGCTTCACAGTTAGGCGCGCAATGAGGTTCTGTGAAGATCCTCGCGGCCGGGGCCCGCGCAAAGCTTCACAGCTAGGCGGGCAGGGGGGTTCTGTGAAGATCCTCGCGGCCGGAGCCCGCGCAAAGCTTCACAGATAGTCGGGCAGGGGGTTCTGTGAAGATCCTCGCGGCCGGGGCCCGCGCAAAGCTTCACAGTTAGTGCAAGGGAGGGGATTAGAGCTTGGCGAGGGCGTCGAGTGCTTCGTCGAGAGTCGCCACCGGGATCAACTCGATCCCGTTTCGGGGAGCGGTAAGAGCCTCCTCGTAATTCGACGTCGGTACCAGCATCACTTCGGCCCCGGCTGCCTCCGCGGCCACCACCTTTTGACGGACACCACCAATCCCGCCCACGTTTCCATCGACGTCGATCGTCCCGGTCCCGGCGATGATTTGACCCGAGGACAGGCTGCCGGGACTGAGTAGTTCCATGATCGCCAGGGTGTACATAATCCCCGCCGACGGACCCCCGATCAGACCGGCGTCGATTTCGATCGGGAAAGGAAACTCGAACCGGGGATTGAGGGCGGCGACGCTGATTCCGATCAAAGGCTCGGCGGGGTTCTCGTCGCGAGCGATGAGCTCAACCTCGGCCGAGATCGCTTCATCGTCGCGAGTGAAGTCGAGCGTTATGACGTCACCGGGTCGCTTGCCGGCCAGGGCCGCACCGATCTCGGCCGGAAGCTCCACCGCTATCCCTTCGACTGCGATGATCACGTCGTTCACCTGCAGAACATCCGCCGCCGGTGCGGTCTCTACTACTTCGGCAATGGCGACCCCGTCGGAGCTGGTCTCCACTTCGTATCCGAGCCGCCGCAGGGCGAGGGTGATCGCCGTTTCCTTCGAAAGGTCCATCGAGGCTTGATTGCGGGAGACGAATTCCTCGTCCGTCTCGTCCGGGCGACGCACTGCCTCCCGCCGTACGAGATCGACCGTTGGATCGATCCCGGCGATGAGGGCTTCGATCGGATTCACCTCCTGGCTCGAAACGGTGAGCATCAAGAGCTCCTGATCGGGTTGATAGACCTCGACTTCGGAGGCGCTCACCGCATCCAAAGCATCGCCGACGGGTCCGGGCGAGAATGCATAAAACGGGAGGGCGAGGTTCCAGGCTCCGATGAGGAGACCGGCCGCGACCACTGCCAGACCAGCGATAACGAGCGGCCAGCGCCGGCCTGATGACTCCACCTCGAAAAGCTAGCGAACCCAGGGTTGTAGACGTTGTCCAACAACGTCTACAGCCCCGAGAATGAATAGAGTCTGAGTTGAATGACGGCCGCTGCTCCCGTACTCGCCACACGACTCGTCACCCGTTCCAAAGCCTGGGCGCTCGTAGGCGTTGTCGGATTCGCCGCCCTCACGACTCTGGCGGCCCAGTTCAGCTTCCGCATCCCGCCGATCGAGGTTCCCTTCACCCTGCAAACCGCGGCGGTCCTCCTCTCCGGTGGAGTGCTCGGAGCGAAGTTGGGGTTGGCGAGCCAACTGCTCTATGTGGCCGCGGGAGCCATCGGCCTCCCAGTCTTCGCCGAGGCAAGCGGTGGAGTCGAAGTGTTGGCAGGTGCCACCGGCGGTTATCTGGTCGGTTTCGTCATCGCCTCCTACGTCACCGGTCGCCTCGCCGAGCGCCGCCATGATCGAAAGGTCCTCTCTGGATTCGCCGCGTTCCTGATCGGGAGCCTCTTGATCTATGCGTTCGGCGTCCTCGGACTGATGCTGAATCTGGATATGGACCTGGGCGCCGCAATTGCCAACGGGGTGGTTCCGTTCGTCTTCTGGGATGTGCTGAAAGCGCTGGCCGCAGGGCTCGTACTGCCAGCCGCCTGGAAACTGAGCGGCGACCCCGCCTAAACGGCCGACTCGGCGGCGGTCGTTACCGGCTCCGAGGCCTCGGACGCCTCGGCGGCTGCCTCTTGTAGCTCGGCCGATTGGAATTCCTCGCCCAGATAGGCGCGGATGACATCGGGATCGCGCTGCACGTGAGCAGGCTCGCCCTCCGCGATCTTTCGTCCGAAGTCCATCACCATCACCCGATCGGCAATATCCATCACCAGCCCCATGTCGTGTTCGACCAAGAGGATGCCGATTCCAAGTTCGTCCTGGATATCGAGCACAAAGCGGGCCATGTCCTCCGTTTCTTCGAGGTTCATTCCCGCCACTGGTTCATCAAGCATCAACAACTCGGGGTCCATGGCCAGAGCCCGCCCCAGTTCGACTCGTTTTTGGATGCCGTAGGGCAGCAAACCCACGGGATACTTCCGCCACTGCTCGATCTCGAGGAAGTCGATGATGTCCTCGACCTTCTCCCGGTTGGCCATCTCCTCGGCCTTGGCCGGTCCCACCCAAAGTGCCCCCGCCAGCGAGCCCCGCTTCATCCGGATGTGACGACCGCTGAGGATGTTCTCGATCACCGTCATATGGGGGAAGAGGGCGATGTTCTGAAAAGTGCGAGCGATTCCCAACTCGGCCGCCTTGTTGGGCTTGAGTCCCATGAGCGACCGACCCTTCCAACGAATATCACCTCGCTGGGGGTGGTAGACCTGGTTGATGCTATTAAAGATTGAGGTCTTGCCGGCCCCGTTGGGACCGATGATCGCGAAGAGTTCGCGTGGTCGGACAGCAAAGGAGATACCGTCGATCGCTCGTACCCCTTTGAAGGACAGGTGAATATCGTCAACCTCGAGAAGCGGGCTGTGGTTATCGCTCATGAGAGCCAACGCTTGCGCCGCTTGTAGTGCTTGACATCTCGAAAGCTCTTCTTCTCCCCCTCGCCGCGTAAGCCCAGGTAGAACTCCTGAACGTCGGCATCTTTGAGCAGTTTCTGCGGCGCGCCATCCATAACCATCTTGCCAGTCTCCATGATGTAGCCGTGATTGGCAATGGAGAGAGCCATGTTGGCGTTCTGCTCGATGAGAAGCACGGCCGTCCCTTGTTGATTGATCTCGACAATGATGTCGCGGATCTGCTGCACGAGCATCGGAGCCAGGCCCAATGACGGCTCATCGAGGATGAGCAGCTTCGGATCCTGCATCAGCGCTCGACCGATGGCGAGCATCTGCTGCTCCCCTCCCGACATGTAGCCGGCAACCGACTTGCGGCGCCCCGACAACGCGGGGAACAGCCCCATCACCCTTTCGTAGGCTTCCCCCGTGCGCTTGCCGTCTTTGTTGGCATAAGCGCCGGCCTGCAAGTTCTCGTCGACGGAAAGCTCGGCGAATATGCGACGACCCTCCATCACTTGACTAATGCCGCGCTTGACAATCTCGGAGGGGTTGGAGCCGGAGATGTCCTTTCCTTCGAAGACGACCTTGCCCTTGGTGATGTCTCCTTCATGCACATCGAGCAGGCCGGTGATGGCCCTCATCGTGGTGGTCTTCCCCGCTCCGTTGGCGCCGAGCAACGCCACGATCTTGCCTGCAGGCACGTCAAGGGAGATCCCGCGCAGCACCAAGACCACGTCGTTGTACACCACCTCGAGGTTGGAGACGCTCAGCATCTGGCTCGTTAATCGGTCAGGAAAGGGAGCGACCCAAAGGTCGCTCCCTTGGTATCACCGATCAAGGAGCAAAGCACCGTCCCTGAAAGTCATAGGCTGCGGCCACTTCTCCGATAAAGGCATCCGCCACCAGGTCAGAACCGGTGGTTCCGCCGTCGGGAGCCTCTCCGATGGTTTGGGCAGCACCCCCCGCAGCGGTGTAGGCCTCAAGGTTGGGCTTGAAGATGTAACTCGCCCGGGTCACGTAGCTGTTGGGGTCGTCCTCCGGCGTGAAGCTTTGGTCGGGTGCCAGGCCGTTGAGGCTGAAGCCCTCGATCGAGAGCGCCGCTGCTTTAATCCCGGCCCGGGTCATGTCACCGCTGGCTTCGGCGATTCGCAGCACCTCCTCGGCCAGCTTGCCTTCGATCCACCCAAATATGAAAGCGTCCGAGGGTCGGAGATCGGGCCGACCGGCCAGCATCGCCTCTTTGATGTCAACCATCCCGGGCACGTCCGTGCCCCACGTAACGTTGTAGCCGGACTGCGTGTAGGAGGCGTCGAGAAGGGGAGCGACCGGCGAGTCGAGCAGACGGAAGTCATAGCTCGGCGCCGATCCGGTCCAACCTCCCTGGAATCCAGCTTGCGCGGCCCCACCCATGATCACAGCCAGGTTGGTGGCGTTGATGGTGGTGAACACGAGGTCCGGCGCAGCCCCGACAATGCCCGTTATAACTTCGGTCTCGGGGTCGTCGGGTACCGGAGTAACCAGTGCTTCGCCGTCAAATACCAATTCCAGGCCGAGCTCGGTGATGGCGTGCTTGGCGCCAAACGCACCATCCTGACCGTACTCCCCCGGGAAGGAGATCACGGCCCAGGTCGGAGCAGCCCCGTTGTCCGTCTCGAATTGATCGGAAAGGAATTCGACCACGTTCATGCCTTCGAAGCAATAGTTGGTCCCCTGCTCGAGCACGGTGCTCTGGTCAAAGGCGGGATCGGCCCATCCCGAGTACCAGGTAAGGGGAATGGCAACGATGTCGTCTTCCAGCATCAGGTCGATGACGCCTGCCGTCTGCGGAGACCCGGTCGACTGGCTGAAAATCGCCACCTGATCACGAATCGCCTCATACTTGGTGCGGTGTTGATCGGGGTTGTAGGCGGTGTCCTCGACGATCAACTCGATCTGGCGGCCGGCAATGCCGCCCGCCTCATTGACCACGTCCCAGTAGACCTCCTGGGCGGCGACGATGTCCTGCACCAGCGGGGCGAACGGGCCGGTGAGATCGGCCAGCAATCCCACAGTGATCGTGTCCTCAGTGATGCCAACATCGAAGGCGATGTCGCCTTCGGCCATGGTGGTCTCCGTCATCGGCTCGGTGGTCTCAGTAACCGGCTCGGTGGTCTCGGTAACCGGCTCGGTGGTCTCAACGGTGGTCGTTGCCCCACCATCTCCGCCACAAGAGACGACGACCATCGCCAGAACCAAAAGGATGGTGATCCCTTTGGACCTGGTAAGGAGTTCCGTGTTCATCTTTTCCTTCCTTGTCTGTTGGTGAGTTTCCCGCTTTTCTGCCTGGATGGCAGATGCATAAGAACCATGTCGTCGAACCTCAGTAGCTAAACGGCCATCCCTTCCAATAGTTGCGTATCCGCAGCCATATCCCGTAGAGGCCCAGTGGCTCGAAGATCAGAAAAAGCACGATCAGCAGCCCATATAACAGCAGGTTGAGCTGGAAGGTGGAGAGACCGGGGCCGATCACCGAGGTTCCGATGAGGCCGAAGTCGGAGGGATCGGTCGAAAGGACAAAATTCGCAACGGCTGCCACCACTCCCTCGCCGTCGCTGAGATTAGCGAGCCACTTGCTGAAGTTCTCTACCAGCCGGGGAACCATGACCACAAAGAAGGCACCGAGAATGGCGCCCGAAGTGGTGCCGGCTCCCCCGATGAGGATAATGGCAATGAATGTGACGGAAAGGACAAGATCCCAAGCCTCCGGCACGCGGCTGCCGAAATAGGAAGCGAGCAGGGCCCCGGCCACACCGGCAAAGAACGAGGAGGCGGCGAAGGCAAGGGCCTTGTAGCGCGCCTCGTCCACGCCCATGATCTCGGCGGCGATGTCGCGATCACGGATGGCGGCGAAGGCCCGGCCAAGCCGGGTACGAGCAATATTCTTGTGAATCAGCGCGAAAACGATCAACAGCCCGAGCAGAAAGACGTATTGCCGGGCCTGGCGACTGAACTCGATCCCAAACCAGGGACCACTGGTAGAGAACGCCACCAGCGGCTCCTCCTCCTTCCACAGCTTCACCTCCAGCGGGGGAAACGATCGCCCCACTCCCGGGCCGCCGGAGACGAAGCGGAGGTTACGAAAGATGTGGTCGCCGATGAATACCAAAGCGATGGTCACAAAGGCGAGGTACAGCCCGCGGACCCTGACCGCGGTCGGCGCCACCAGGATCCCGGCGAGAGCCGCAACTATACCTGCTGCCGGTAGCCAGATCCAGATCGGGAGTCCCAGACCGATCACCCCCCTCCCTGTCTCTCCCCCGAGGATGGCGGCGGTGTAGGCACCCATCCCCATGAAGAAGGCGTGACCGAGTGAGACCTGGCCGGCGATGCCCGTGAGAATATTGAGACCAAGACCGCCGATGGCAAAGATCAGCGCTTGGCCCAGAACCACCAGCCAGGGATTGGACCCGAGCCACTTGAGTCCCGGAACGAGTTGTAACGGCAGTGTGAAGGCGACGAGGAGTAAAACCGCCATCGCCACTTTCTTCGAGACCGAAGGGAGCAGCGCCGAGTCGGCCTCGTAGGACGTATAAAGAAGGGGCCTTCCTTTCATACCCGCCGGATCTCCGCGGTGCCGAACAAGCCGTAGGGGCGAAAGAGAAGAAAAGTCAGCATCAACAAGTAGGGGACGATCAGACCGAAACCCACCCCGAGGGTTCCGGACATCCCGGCCGTGTAAGTGCCGATAATCACTTCGGCCAGCCCCACCAAAAATCCTCCCACCACCGCGCCGAGAATCGAATCGAGCCCCCCAATGATGATCGCCGGGAAGGCCCGGAACACTACGAAGGCCGTGAAACTGGTGACCCCTGCTGCCCTGGGCGCCACCGACGAGAAGATTCCGGCCACCGCCGCCAGCCCCGCTCCTATCCCCCAGGCGATCGAGAAAACCCGACCAACGTTGATTCCTTGCGCTTGCGCAGCCTCTTGGTCAAAGGCGGTTGCCCTCATCGCCACCCCCACCCGACTGCGCAGGAACCAAGCCACCAAACCGAAACAAAGCAAGGCTGCCGCCACGGTGACGATCTGCGTCTGGCTGATGAAGAGGTTTCCCACCGTCACCACCTGGATACCCCACGGATCACCGAGAGAGCGCGCTCCTTGGCCAACGAAGTCGTCATTAATGGTGCGGAGGATGATGTCGACTCCGATGGTGATGATCGCCACCGAGAAGAGTGGCTCCCCGATCATGGGGCGGATGAAAATCCTCTCGACGAGGAGGCCGACGACGCCCGCCGCCAGGACCGCGAAGAGGGCTGAGAGCGCCCACTGCGCCCAATTCGGCATCTCGGGAAGAAGGCGACCGGGAAAGTTGAGGACGGTGGCGAACGAGGCGGTCAGGAATGCCCCGACTGCGGCCAAGGCGCCATGGGCAAAGTTGACGACCTGGGTGGCCTTGAAGATCAGGACGAACCCGAGCGCGAGGAGCGCGTAAACCGCCCCGAGCGCCAGTCCGTTTATCAGGGCGTTGGCAAACTTGTCGAAGCCGGTAATGACCTGACCAATCACCACCGCTGAGGTCATGACCTCGATCCGTACATGTCGTCGATGAAGCCAGTGGCGAACTGCCCAGTCACTGCCACGACGTCATGAACTCTTTCCGTACATGTCGTCGATCAGGTCGGCGAACATCCCCTCCATCGCGCTGCGCTTGAGCTTCTGGGTGGCGGTGAGCTCGCCATCTTCGTGGTCGAGCTCTTTCGGGATCATCCGGAACTTACGGATCGTCTCCGCTCGGGCGAACTCCTTGTTCGTTTCGTCGATGATGCCTTGCACGAGTTCGAGAACCTCGGGCTTTTCTGACAAGTCCCGATAAGTCGTGTAAGGGATCCCCCGCCGGGTCGCCCAGTCCCCGACGGTGTCGAGCTCGATTCCGATCAGCACCGTCAGATAGTTGCGCCGATCCCCGATGATCATGGCCTCTTTCACAAATGGCGAGGTCTTGAGCTTGTTCTCGATCTCCGACGGCGAGATGTTCTTCCCGCCCGAGGTGATGATGATGTCCTTGATCCGGTCGATGATCTTGACGTGGGTGTCGTCGACCCAGACCCCGACATCTCCGGTCTTCAGCCAACCGTCCTCGGTGAAGGTGGCCACGGTCTTCTCGGGAAGCTGCCAGTAACCCTTGAAAACCCCTCCGTGCTTGGACTGCACCTCACCGGTATCGGGATCGATGCGGAGCCCGGTGCCCGGATAGGGAATGCCTACGGTGCCGAGCTTCAATCGGCCCACTGGGTTGTAGGTGGCTACCGCCGAGTTCTCGGTCATGCCGTAGAGCTCGTAAAGGGGAACGCCCATCCCGATGAAGAACTCGAGCACCTCCGGCGCGATCGGTGCCGCTCCCGATGCTGACCAGCGCACCCGCCTGAGACCGACTCGTTCGAGCAGCGGTCGGAACACCAGTGGGTAGGCGATCGCTGCCAGGAGCCGTGAGCCCAGGGTGTGGGTGCCGCCGTGGCGGACCTTCATCCTTCCAATCACCTTGGCCAGCTTTAGCCCGGTGCCGAACCAGATTCGTTTGAACGGAGTGGCGTCCATTCCCTTGATCAGCACGCCGGCATGAAGCTTCTCCCAAATACGAGGGACGGCGAAAAACAGTGTCGGTTGGATCTCGCGGAGGTTCTGTTGCACGGTCTCGATTGACTCGGCGAAGTTGAGGACCGACCCGTAGCCAGCCATGGTCCACGTCGAGAAGATCCGCTCCGCCACATGACAGAGCGGAAGGTAGGTCAGGATCTGGTCGCCGGGATGAGGGAAGATGTTGCCGGGGAGTCGATCAGTAGCCGAGATGAGGGTGTTGATACAGAACTCGAAGTTGGAGTTGGTGAGCATCGCTCCCTTGGGCGGCCCCGTCGTACCCGAGGTGTAGACCAGCGTCATCACCTCATCGCCCTCGGCAGCATTCATTAGGTCCTCGAGCATCTCGGGATTCTCCTGGCGATGCTGCCGCCCCAGCTGGAGGAAGTCGTCCCAAAAGATGAAGCGATCGTCGTTTCGCCACGCCCTGAACCCACGCGGTTCGGCGTGGATAATCTTTCGCAGGTTGGGAAGCTCGGAGAGGATGGGAACGACCTTGTCGGCCTGCTCCTGATCTTCGGCCAGATGAATCTTCGACCCCGAGTCCGAAAGCAAGTACTTGACCTCAGCTTCGGGGTTGGTGGGATAGAGACCGACAGTTATCCCGCGGACGGCGACGGTGGCGATGTCGAGGATCACCCATCCCGGACGATCCTCGGACTGAATCGAGACCCGATCGCCCGGCTGCACGCCGAGGGCCAGGAGTCCGTGGGCGGCGGCGGTCACCCGCTCCCAGAGATCGCTCCAGGTGATCTCCTGCCAGATTCCGAAATCCTTCTCCCGCATGGCGACTCCATTCGGGGTCCGGGAGGCCCATTCCTGGGCCTTTTGGGGAAGGGTTGAGGGCTTAGTTTGTCTGGCTTCGGTTTCGCCGCGCTCGACCACCGCTGTCATTTGGAATCCTTCTCGCAGAGGCTCCGACGATAGACCGCAAATGGTCGAAAGGCAGGAAGTCAGGCCGAAAGAATCACGCCCCTTGCACCCAATCTCCGCCCCCCGGCCAGTGCTCCTTTTTCCAGATCGGAGCACGCCTTTTTAACTCGTCGATGACATAGCGGCCAGCTGCGAAGGCATCGTCGCGATGAGGACACGAAACGGCTACGGCCACCGAGGGTTGTCCCACTGCGACCTCGCCCACGCGGTGCTCGACGGAGAGACGCACGACCGGCCATCGTTCGCAGGCTTCGATCGCCACCTCGGCGAATTTTTCCTCGACTAGCTCCGGATAGGCCTCGTACTCAAGGTGGGTTATGCCGTCCTTATCCTCGGAATGATCGCGGGCGGTGCCCAGAAACAGGACCACGGCGCCTGCGCTGGGATCCCCCACTTCCGCCAAGAGCCGCCCGGGGTCAAGTGCTGCGGCGCTGATCGAGACCCGCCAGTTAATGGGTGTGGCACCCATAACATTGATTGTATGGACCCGGGGTTCGATGGCTGACGACATCTTCGCTCGACTCTTCGAGCTTTTCAATCAGCCGGGACCGATCAACTGGAAGCTGGCCGAAGAGGTGGCGCGGCACATGGCAGGTGAAGCCGACGCCGTCGATCCCTGGTCGGCAGAGGAGATCGACCAACTCGTCCGCCTGTCCGAATTCCGGCTCGAACCGGTGGCCCCGTTCCCGGTGGCCCCGGCCACATCGGTAGCCGTTCTCGACGCCCGGCAATGGGTATCGCAGGCCCTGCAACGGCTCAACTATCTGGGAGAACGGCTGGGGGACGTTTTCGGCAGCATCAATACCGCTCTCCCCCTTCCCCAGATGGCGTCATCGATCGCCGGGTTGCAGCTAGGCGGATTGGCGGGAGCGATCGCCGCCAGCCATCCCGCGTCCTTCGCCGCGGGCGTGCCGTTGGTCCCTTTCGATCAACTGCTTTTCATCGGACCTGCCATCGACCGTCTGGTCGCCGGCGGCGACGAACATCAGGTTCGGCTTTGGGTTAGCGCGAACGAAGTTGCGCATCGCGCTCTCTTCGAGGTGCCATGGCTGCCAGATCATATGGCCATGCTTTTTGGAGCACATCTCGGGAAGTTGATACCCGATCCGGTAAAGATCATGGAGCTCTTCGAATCGAATCCGGAGGCGTTGGGCGATCCCGGAGCCCTCGCCTCTCTGATGGTCCGAGGAGAGTCGGATGCGGAGAGTGAATTGAGAGCGTTTCTCGCCGTCACCGGCGGCTATCGGAGTCTGCTGGTCGAACGCGGGGTCGGAGAAATGATGAATCAAGCCAAGGCGCCAAAGCTCGAGCCGATGGCCGGGGCCGCTCTCCCAGACACATTGGAGCTGGTTCCGGTGGGTCTCGATTTCTGCCGCCAGATCGAGAGCCGTTTTGGCAAAGAAGCGATCGACAACATTTGGGACGGCCCCGAACGCCTACCTACGTTCGCCGAGCTCTCGGACCCCGTCGGCTGGGCCGCCCGGGTCCTTCTCGATAACGACCTCGGTCTCTAGGCCCCCCTCCCCGCCTGCGGCGGTACTCCCCCCCTCGGGGGGAGAAACAGCGAGCGTTGGGGGGAGAGCCGGCGAAGCCGGGGGGGGTTTAGACGCCGAGGGCTTTGGAGTACTCGTCGAAGGAGCGAGGTACGTCGAGACGATCGGAGGCGACGATGTCGGTGATGACGCCGTCGGCGTCGAGGAAGAAGGTAGAGCGCTCGGCGTATCCGAACGTCTCGTTGAAACATCCATAACTCGAGGCGACCTTGCCGTGGGGCCAGAAGTCGGAGAGGATCGGGAACGTAAAACCCTGTTGCTCGGCCCACACTCGGTTCGAGTTGAGGGTGTCGCAGGTTATGACAAAGACCCGGGCTCCCTTCGATTGCAGGTAGTCGAGGTTGTCGCGAATCGAGCACATCTCCCCTTCGCAGGTGCGAGTGAAAGCGAAGGGCATGAATACGATCATGGCCGGAGCTCCGGCGAGGTCGGCGAGGCTGCGCTTCTCGCGGTGTTGATCGCGGAGGATGAAGTCCGGAGCCTTAATGCCGATCGCGAGCGACATTGCTAGCGACCGAGCAAAGAGAGGATGCGGGAGAAAAAGCCCGGTCGCGAGGGCTCGGGCAGACTTTCGAGAACGATTTCCTGCAAGTCGACTGGAAGATCGCCGTGGAGCGCCATGCCTCCCACAGTGGTGTCCCAAACCAGAGTCACGGTGCCGGGGCGGAACCAACGCTGATAGGTGCCGAGTTCGCCCTCCCATTCGCGGGCTTCGGAGATGTCATCCACCGAGAAGCGACCCTTCACGTTGTAGAGGGCCAAGGCGAAGAACCCGTCGGAGTAGTAGGCCATCTGCCCGACCTGATTCCAGCCGTAGACGTCGAGACGGCGGAACCCACCGAGCTTGGCCGGAAAAACGGTGTCGGAGAACTCGTTGACCCGGGAAAGGGTTCTCACTTCTCCTTCGCCGCCCGCCTCGACCGTCGGGGTACCGGGGGTGAAGGACGTGAGCTTGGTCGTGCAATACACCGACCCGTCGTTGTTGAGGGTCTCTGAGCGGAACAGGGCTCCGGTCGCCTGATCGAAGGTGAGCCTCACCCTTGTTTCGCCTCCCGTCGCCAAGGAAACCCGATCGGCAGTGCGGTTGAGATAGTTCACCTCTTCCACCCCGCTCAGCTGGTATCCGGCCGGCGGCTTGGTGGCGGCGGCAATCTGTACCTTGGCGGCCGCTCCGCCGGGACCCTGGGCGGCGAGAAAGCCGGCGCCGGCAGAGATAGTGGGGGCACCTTCGACCCCGGCCGAGACGTAGATGACCCCCTCCTTCTGCGCCACCCGGGCGGCGCTGTCACGCAAACCGATCGGAGTCCGGCAAGTGAGGACCTGCTCACCCGAATACTCGGCGGAGGCTGCCCGTTCGAAATACTCCGAAAGCTCAGCGCCAAAAGCGGGGGTGGGGACAGCACCAGCCAGCACAGCCCCCATCAGAAGCGAGATCAAGAGCCGCCGTTTCATCCCGCCTCACCCTCGATGCGTAGGGACAAAACGTCAGGTGGGATCAAGCGACCCGTCGAACTGGGATCAAACGACCCTCGTGCCAGCCAGGGAGCGCTGAGATCGTCCTGGGTAAGGGCGATCACGTCGCGGGGAGCGGTAAAGCTTGCCAGCACTACCGCCACGGCCGCCACCGCGGCCGCCGCCGTGCCCCAGATCAGCTTCGGTTTCCGTCGAAGCCGGACCATACGAGAAGGAACCTGCTCGGGGAGTTCCAGCATGGGAAGCGAGCGCAGCATCGCCCGAACTTCCATCAACGAAGCGAGTTCATCTCGACAGTGATCGCAACCCGACAAATGACTTTTCACTCGAACGAGTTCGTGCGAGTCCAGCTCACCATCGAGATAGGCGGATAAGTCTTCTGCCAGGTGCCCGAACATCATGCCAACCTCTCCCGCAACAGGCGTCGTCCGCGATGGATTCGGCTGCGAACCGTTCCGACCGGCAGCCCCACCGAATGGGCGATCTCGTCATAGGAAAGGCCGATGACGTCGCACATCACGACGGCCTCCCGAAAATCGAAGGGAATATCGAGCAAGGCCTTCTGGATATCGTCGTCGAAAGAGACCGAGGCGATAACTTCGTCTGGTGACGGGGCGGCATATCTCCCGTAAAACCCAAGATCGCCTTCGTCCGGCAGGGAAACGGTCGGACGACGACGCTGCCGGCGAATGTCGTCGAGGAAGGCATTGCGAGTGATCCGCCACAGCCAGCCCTCGAAGGAGCCCGGTTGATAGTCGGCGAGACCGGTGCGGACCCGGAGGAGAACCTCCTGGACGAGGTCGTTGGCATCATGTGGGTTCCCGCACAGCCGGTATGCGTAGTTGTAAATCTTGCGGCCATGGCTGCGCGCAACCTCGTCCCATGTAATCGGGAACGCATCATCGGGGGGACGAGCAACCTCACGCCTCTTATCAATCGGAAAGGCCTCAGACATGAGACCTCAGGGTCGAAACGCTCGATTCACGCCGAAAGTTCCGGCGAAACCGCCAGAAACCGGCCGCGAAACGCCCTAAGTCGACTTGGGCGGGGTGTGCGCAGACGGGGCGGCGGGTTCTTCGGCGGTGCTGGCGGCAGCTTGCTCGCCGGGCTCGACCTTGTTCTCCTGCGACCCCTCCGTGATGCCCTTGCGAAATTCCTTGGCAGAGGCGCCGAGAGAGCGAGCTAGTTCGGGGAGCTTTCTCGCTCCGAAAAGCAGAAGCACGACAACGAGGATCAGAATCCACTCGGATCCCTTGGGAAACATAAGACAATCCTACCCCCTCGGCGGGACTTGGGCGAGACCGGTCGAATATTCGACGCCCGTGGGTCACCTTCGGTTCCGTCGGCCCTTAGGAAAGCGAGAGCGAGTCCACCATCGATTGGAGACGGTTACGGGTCACGAACCGAACTTTGGGGTTGCGCCGCTCGAGCTCGTAGATCTCGAAGGGCCCGTACTTGTCGGTGACCAGCATTCCCCGACTGGCCCCCGATGAGCCGAACTCGATCAAGAACTTGCGGATGGCGGACTCCCCGAGCTCGGGGTGCTGGCCGGGGTCGTGCCGTTCCTCGACGATGTAGGTGGTCTCTCCAGCCTTCGACGCCATCCAGGCGGTCAGCCCGGCGGGACTGACCTGGTATCCGAAGAGGGCGAGGAGCCCGGTCACGAGACCTCCCGGCGAGAGATTCTCGGGGTCGATTCCCTGGGCTCGGAGACCGGTGACAACGGCTTTCGGGAGTCGGATCTCCGAGGACAGCGGAGCCAGCTCGTCGGTCCGCTCCGGGGCCTCAACCGCGGGCTGGACACTCGACTCTCCCCGATCGCGAAAAGAGGCCAGCAAGGGGTCGTCTGAGATCGCGGCGAGATTGAGGATGTCGACTCCTTCCGCTCGAGGCGGAAGGGTCCCGGGCTGGTCGAGCTTGGCAGAACCGACGCGTCGCACTTCGCCTCTGCCGGCCATGGCGACGACTTCAGTGACATGACCAAGTGGAAGCGAGTGACGCTTTTCTCGCACGACCTCGATCGCTTCCCGCACCAGAAGGTCAGACAGGATCTCATCGATCTCACCCTCGCCCAGGGGAACGTCGAATCGGACGATGGCGTTGGTGCCGTCGACATGGAACTCGGCCACGTCCGGTCGAGGTCGGTCGACCTTGATCTCAGTTGTCGCCGCTGGCGGAGGAAGCTTGCGGTTTGACCGGCGGCTCGGGATCTGTATACCGAGTTCGGCTTCGAGCTGTTTGCGACGTTGTCGGAGATAGATGCTGGTCCCGATCAGGATCGCCGCGGCGAGGAAGATGGCAAAGGCAACACCCATGAGCGAGATTCTACGGCGGGACGGTTCGCGAGTCAGATTCTGGTGGGTCGCTCGCAGCTATGTCTTCGACCAAGATCTCGGCTGTCGCCTCCGAAGCGCCGGCATTCAACCGCTCGATCATCTCCGATCGCGAGGCGGGAGTGCCGAAGGCGGTGACCACGTCATTGGCGAGGAGCGTTGTACCCCCCGTGGGGACAATCACCTCCCGACTTCGCGAAACGGATACCAGAGTCGACCCCTCGGGCCAGGCCACCTCTCGCACGAGCTTGCCGTCGGCAATCGAACCGGGGGGGACGCGAAAGTCGAAATAGCCCGCTCCAGGATCGGTCCTCTGATCGAGACGTCGCCTCACCAGCTCGCGCTCGGTCCGCTGCGACAGGGCTCGGTGATACGCCCGGACGGCCTCCTCCCGGCGGAATAATCCGACGAAGGTCCCGGACCCGTCTTCCGCCACCACCGGCAAACGTCCGATCCCAAGCGCGGCCATCCGCTCGAGTGCCGAGGACACCGGAGTGGACGGCGTCACAGTGACGGGACGGGCAGTCATGGCCTGGGAAACCGTCGCTCGGACCGATGAACCGCCCGCCCGCGAGATGTCGGCGACTGTGAGCATGCCGACAACCTTCGGGCCCTCGAGAACCACTAGTCCGTTATACCGAAATCGGGACATCGTGCTCTCGACCTCGGCCAGTTGCTGGTGGAGGCGAGCAACCGCATGGGGGCGATGCATTACGTCACCAACGTTGACCGTATCGAGGAGGTCGATCTCGCTGTGGGGCACCAGTGAGATCCCCCGTCGTCGCAAGACCGACAGATAGAGGCTGTCGGGATGGAATCGGTCGGCGAGGAACGTGGCCATCGTCGTGCCCAGCATCAGGGGGAGGATCAACCCGTAGTCGCGAGCGCCCGTGATCTCGAAGACCAACATGATGGCTGTCAACGGCGCTCGCGCTACCGCCGCGATCACCGTCGCCATTCCCACTACGGCCAGGGCACCCGGGCGCAAGCCACCGAGAAAATCCAACGGTGCCAGTAGCTCGCCGAGAGAGGCGCCGAGAGTGGCGCCAATGAAGAGGCTTGGCATGAAGGCGCCTCCGGCCGCGCCGGAGGTGGTCGTAAAGCAGGTGGCAACCAACTTTGCCACCGACAACAGGGCCAGAGTCCACCAGACGTTTCCTCCTGCCCCGGCCCGGTCGAAGAGCTCGGATTGCTGAAGCAACTGGCTGACGAAGGGTTGGCCGGTACCGAGGATGTCGCTCTCGAAGAAGCCAATCGAGGCGACAACCAGACCAAAGAGGATTGGGCGCCATCCCCGGAGGTTTCTCTTTCGTTGCCAGGTGTCGAGCCAGTCCATGCCTCGCAACACCGCCAGGCCGGCGAAAGCCGCCAGGAACGAAAGAATCAGGTAGGCAAATAGCTGCCGGGGGTCATCCAACCCGTAGGACCCGGCCTGGATCGACAGACCCTCGCCGACGATGCTGCGACTCGTGATGGCAGCCACCACCGAGGCGATCACGATCGCCGAGACGTGGCGGACGGCGAAGCTGCCGATGATCACCTCCAGGGCGAAAAGCATGCCAGCGATGGGAGCGTTGAAGCTGGCGCCGATACCGGCGGCGGCCCCGGCGGCCACGAGGCTCTTGATCTGATCTTCACCCAAATGGAAGAAGCGGGCAATGACGGAGCCGATCGACGATCCGATCTGGACGATCGGGCCTTCGCGTCCTCCCGAACCTCCCCCGCCCAGCGTGAGCGAGGTGGCCACGATTTTCACCGGCGTCACCCGGCCCCTGATCATTCCCCCATGTATGGCCAGGGCGGCGATGGCATCGGGAACCCCGTCGCCCTCCACCTCGGGGGCGAAGCGTTTGGCCAACCACCAGGCCAGGTAAAGGCCGAGGGGGACGGCGACGAACACCCACCATCTGCTGCCGCCGGCGAACTCTTCTACCTGGAGAAACCCGTCGGCAATCAGCCCGATAACGGTGACCAGGGCAGCCGCCCCGACACCAACGCCAAGGCCAACCAAGGCTGATAGGGCCAGGAAGGTGGTGGTCTCCCGGTCGGTGAGGATCTCGACCGCGGAGGTGCGCAGCCGCTCACCCATCTCCTTCATGGTTGTTGGTATAGCGGCGGTACATCACCGCTTAGTTGCGAACCCAGGGTTGTAGACGTTGTCCAACAGCGTCTACAGCCCAGAGAACGAGCGAATCGGTCTAGACCTTGGTCCCGAGTCCGAGAGCACGCGCCCTCTCGAGAGCTGTCGCTCCGGCGGCGACGTCCTGGGAGGCGATCCCGACTGACTTGAAGAGCGTCACGTCCTCGCCGATTTGGGGATGTCGACCAACGAGGACGTCGGCGATCGTGGCCACCGGTGCACGACCTGCCTGGAGCAGATCACCTGCTTCCGCTGCGGCCGCTTCGAGGTCATCGACGACCGGATAAGAACGATGCACCGTTTCCGAAGGGATCTCGCACATCTCGGGGGTGAATGCCCCGACCGCATTGATGTGGGTCCCCGCCTCAATCGAATCGTCGCCAAAAAGCGGTGTTTGCGAAGGGGTGGCAGTAGTGACGATGTCGGCGCCCTGCACGGCGTCGTCGGCGCTCGCAGCGGCGGCGGCTCGAAGGCCGAGAGCCCTCAGACGCTCGACCAGCTGGCGAGCCCGCTCCGGTCGTCGGCTCCAGACTCGTACCTCTTCCAAGATTCGCACCGAGGCGACTGCCGCCACCTGATCGGCAGCCATTGCTCCCGCCCCCAGCATCGCCATGACCTTCGAGTCCGGACGAGCGAGCAGGCTGGTGGCGAGGCCGGCGGCGGCACCCGTGCGTATCGAGGTAAGAGTCGGTCCGTCGACGATTCCAATTGCCAACCCATCGGAACCAAACACCACCACGATGCCGACAGGATGGCCCGGAACGACCGAGACCACCTTCACCCCGGTGTTCGCTCCCGCTCGACCGGGCATGAACATCGAGCCCCCGAGGAGGGCCCGTAAAGGGACTTCGCGATCGTCGCCCAGTCCGACCTTCATGGCTTCAATGGCCGCGGCCATCGTGAGAGCGCGCCTCGTGTCAGCGGCGTCGAGAATCAGCACGGGAGACCATCAGGGCAGGCCGACGCGATAGTCGTTGAGCGCCTCGTCCCATTCCAGTTCGATGAGGCCCCGAGTCGCGGCTGCCTTGCAGAACTGCAGGAACCCGGAGAAGCCGTACTTCTTCTCCGAGAAGGCCGTGTCTCGTTTCCGCACCTGGTTCTTGAGCCCCGACAAGGCCGGTTTGCCGTTCCGTCGCTGGAGATCGGTCACGACGTCGACCAGCAAAGAGAAGGCTTCGTTCTCACCACCCCCGTCCTGATTGAACTGAACGACGGGATCGCCTTTGGCCGGGCCCTCGCTCAACTCGATAAGACCTTGTTCCTCGAGATGCCGGAGCAGCTCACCGAAAGCCCGGAAGCCGTAGTCGGCCTCGGAAAATGTCGAGTCCTTGCGCAGGACCGCCCGCTTCAACGAGGACGCCAGGACCGACTCACCGCTCGAGCGCTGCAAGCCGGCGAGAGTGCGGGTAATGAGGGCCTCGATCGGCTCCGCCTCCTCATCGCTTTGGACTTCCTCCGACGGCGGCTCGGTGCGTCGCGATCGCCTTGGCGCAGGCGCGTCGGCCGCCGGCACCTCGACTCCCTCCAACGCCTCGTAGAAGAGGAACTCGTCGCAGGCGGGAGGAAGCAACGCCGAAGTCGAGGCCTTGATCCCGACGCCGATCACCTTCTTGTTGAGCTCGCGGAGCTTGTGGACGAGCGGCGTGAAGTCGGAGTCTCCGGTCCCGATCACAAACGTAGTGACGTAGTCGCGCTCGAATGCCAGCTCGATGGCGTCAACTGCCATCTTGATGTCGGCTGCGTTCTTCCGCGAGGCTCCGAGGCGCTGGGGGATCTCGATCAGTTCCAGGTGATGGCGGGTGAGCATGCGTCTGGCCTCCTCGAACATCGACCAGTCGGCGTAGGCGCGCCTCGACACGACCCGACCCCGTTCGGCCAGGGCATCGGCGATCGGCTTGAAATCGAATTCCTGGCCGCGGAGAGCATCACGAGCGCCGATGGCGAGGTTTTCGAAATCGAGGAACAGGGCGATGCGTTCTTCGTCGTCAGCCATTGGCGAAGGTTAGGCCCGGGCCCCTGGGCACTATGAGAGGGTTTGGACTCAGCTAGGCCGTCCAACCGAGGAGGCGCTCGCCGGCGGTTAAGAACAGGAGCCAGAAGCCGAAAGCGGCGGGAGCAAACAGCAGCACGAATGGCGGCCGAGAACGAAACACCAACAGGGCCCAAATGAGGCCCGCCAGCCATACGGCCCAGAGCAGAGACAGCCATGGAAACGGAACCACCAGGCCCGAGGACAGGTAAAAGAAGCCGACTCCCAGGTAAAGCACCAGGCCGATAACGCCCGCCACCCTTTCCTGATTCATTCCGGCGCCGGTCTGATAAGGGCGCAAATCTACGTCAGAATGGACAGGCGCGCCTGTAGCTCAGTGGATAGAGCGCCGCCGTCCTAAGGCGGGCGTCGGGGGTTCGAATCCCTCCGGGCGCACTGTTTCTCCCCCCAGCGAGCGGAGGAGCGTTGCGGGGAGTGGTGCCAAAGGGGCGAGGGGGAGGAGTGGGTCAGTTTGGCTTGGGAAAACGTCAAGACTCCCCGCCAAATCTAAATTCGGTCGCCCAGAGACTGTCGCACAAACCATGGCGACATGCTCGCTACTACAACATCCTGTGCTGTCTGGCGGTGCAAGGTACAACATCTTGCGGGCATGGACGGCCAAAAGCCATTTGTGCGACAGCCTCTCAGTAACCGAATTAGCTGAGAAGGGGTGGCTTGGGGCGACTCGGCAGGAGCTAAGACATTTGTTGAGTACAGGGGGCAACCCCCTTCGATAGTTGGTTCGAGCGAGGACTCTGGACTGTGACCAACCAAATTGACCCACCACCGAGAGGGGAGTGTTTCTCCCAGGCGAGGAGTAGTCTGACCGGTCGCGCCTGACGTCGGCGTTGAGGATTTTGGTTCGTTGGGCGGACTTAAAACGCCGTTTGATCGGGCGGCCCCTGGCAAGCGACCAGGCAGAACACCAGCTTCTTCCCAAGAGGTTGGCGCTGCCGGTGTTCGCCTCCGACGCCCTTTCCTCGGTCGCCTATGCCACCGAGGAGACGATGCTTGTTCTGGCGCTCGCAGGCGCAGCGGCGTTCACTCGACTGACTCCGATCACCATCGCGATCTCTGTTCTCTTTGTGATAGTGATCGCTTCCTATCGCCAGACAATCCGGGCTTACCCGCAAGGCGGAGGCTCCTTTATCGTCTCGTACGAGAACCTCGGCCTTTATCCCGGCACGGCAGCCGCCGCCGCCCTTCTGACCGACTACACACTGACCGTCGCGGTCTCGGTCTCTGCAGGTACCGCCGCCATCACTTCGGCCTTGCCCGAGGCTCTCCCGTTCCGGGTGTTGATCTCAATTGCGTTTGTGACTCTCATCACAGTCACCAATCTGCGCGGCACCAAAGAGTCGTCCTCGGTTTTTGCGATCCCCACATACGCGTTCGTGGCCACGGTCTTTGTGATGCTTATCGTCGGCCTAGTCGAGTGTCTCGACGGAGAGTGTCCGGTTGCCGTGTCATCGGGGTCATCGTTGGCGGCCGAGACGGGGACCCTCACCATCTTTTTGCTGTTGCGAGCATTTGCTTCTGGATCCACGGCTCTCACCGGCGTGGAGGCCGTCGCCGACGGGGTCCAAGCCTTCCGGCCCCCTAAGGCTAAGAACGCAGCCGCCACCCTGGCCATCATGGCGTCGATCGCCATCACCATGTTCCTAGGGATCTCAACGTTGGCCCGGGCTTTTGACGTGAGGATCTCCGAGGCAACGGTTGACTCTTTCGGCACGGTGCTTTCTCAGATCGGCCGGGCGGCCTTCGGAGGTGGCGTCGGTTTCTGGGTGCTCCAGGTAGTCACTGCCGCCATCCTCTTTCTCGCCGCTAACACTGCCTATCAGGACTTTCCCCGCCTTTCAGCCATCCTCGCCAACCACAAATTGATGCCCCGCCAGTTCCGCAGCCTGGGAGATCGACTGGTCTTTTCCAATGGAATCGTCGTACTGGCGTTATTGGCAGGTCTCCTGATATGGGCCTTCGACGCCCAGGTGAGCCGGTTGGTCCAGCTTTACGTGGTCGGTGTGTTCACGAGCTTCACCCTCTCCCAGTCGGGGATGGTACGGAGATGGCTCCGTACCCGAGAGACCGGATGGCGCCGATCGGCTGCGATAAACCTGATCGGGGCTCTTACTACTGCGGTTGTCCTGGTGGTCATAGCAACTGTCAAGTTCACCCGCGGAGCCTGGATTGTCATCGCCGCTGTCCCCGTGATTGTGTTGATCATGCTCGCCATCCGTCGGCACTATTTAAAGGTGGCGGACCGGCTTCGGCTCGTGGGAGAGCCTCCGGTGCCAACCTCCAACCGGGTGATCGTCCTCGCCTCCCACACCGGACGAGCCACGCAACGAGCAATCGAGTATGCAGAGATGATCCGGCCCGACTCGTTGAAGGTGGTGCATGTCCGCGAGACCGGTGACGAAGACTTGGTCGACACCTGGGACCGGCTCTATCCCTCCCATCCACTGCAGATTGTCGAGTCGACCAGGCCCAAGCCCATCCGCACGCTGCGTGATTTCGTCCGCCACGAGTCAGAGACCAATCCCGACGCATTCACCACGGTCATCATTCCTGAGGTATTGAGGAAGAGGAGGTTGGGATCACTTCTGGTTCACCCCCACGGGTTGCTGCTCAAGCTTCTCCTTCTCTTCCTGCATCAGGTCGTCGTCACCGATCTGACCTACCAGCGCCAGAAGGGGTTGCGGGGCGAAGCGCAGCGACCGACCGATCAGATTCTCGACCAGCAGGTCGTCGTTCTCGCCTCCGATGTCACCATCCCGGTGCGGAGAGCGATGGCTTATGTGCGAATGCTGCACGCTGATTCGGTGATCGCTGCCCACCTCGATACCGATGCCGATCAGAGAAACAGAGTCCTGACCAACTGGGATCCCGACGACGGCCAGCTCCAGATCCTCGAAAGCCCCTACCGCGGCATCACCCGACCCCTGCTTCGATACGTGCGCAGGCTCCGGCGTGATGCCGAGCCTGGCACTCTCGTTCATGTGGTGATCCCCGAGTTTGTCGTGCCCGGTTATCGCAGCCAGCTTCTCCACAACCAGACCGCATTCGCCATCAAGGCGGCGCTGGTCTTCGAGCCCGGGGTAGCGGTGAGCTCGGTTCCCTGGCACCTCGCCAGTGCCGAGGCCAACCCCGAAAAGGCGGTCATCGAAGAAGTCGAGCCTGCCGGCGCCCGCTCCAATCCCCATCCCTAGATTTCCCTCGACGTGACAACGACTGCCTTCTACGAGCCGCTCTCGCATCTGGACGCCTCGTTCCTCGCCCTGGAGACCCCGACGACTCACATGCACGTTGCCGGTGTCGTGCTGTTCGACGGAAGAGAATTGGTCACCTCTGACGGTGGGATCGACATCGGGCGCATCAAGGCTCACATCGACGGCAAGCTCGGCTACATCCCGCGCTACCGCCAGCGGCTGGCCTGGGCTCCGCCCAACCGCCGTCCCGTCTGGGTGGATGATGACCATTTCAATTTCGATTACCACGTGCGGCACACAAGCCTCCCACGACCGGGGACCGATGAACAGCTCAAGCGTCTGGCCGGACGCATCGTCTCCCAACCGCTCGATCGGGCCAAGCCGCTGTGGGAACTGTGGGTGGTTGAGGGGCTGAGCGACAACCGCTTTGCCATCATCGCCAAGATCCACCATTGCATGATTGACGGGATTTCCGGCGTCGATCTCACCACGATCCTTCTCAACGTCGTTCCCACCAGCGAGATCGAACCGGCGAGGGACTGGTCACCCCGACCCGCACCCAACTCGACTCAGCTGGTCGTGGCCGAAGCAGCACGCGTCACTCGCAGCGCCCTCGACACTCTTACGAACATTCCTGAGTTGGCCAAACGAGGCGGAGAGGTGGCAATCACCCTCGGTGGCCGCGGGTTCGCTGCTTTCAATTCTCTCCGGTCCGGCTGGTTGCGAACCTCGGCCCGCACCCCCCTCAACCCCAACCTCGGACCAAACCGGCGCTTCGATTGGACCGAGACCTCGCTCGCCGAGGTAAAGGAGATCCGAGCCGCATTGGGGGGCTCGGTCAACGACGTCGTCCTCGCCATCACCGCCGGCGCCATCCGTCGCTTTCTCATCGAGGACCGAAAATTCGATGTTGGCGAAGGTGAGTTTCGGGTGATGAACCCGGTTTCCACGCGACGAGCCGATCAACGGGGGGCGCTGGGAAACCAGGTGGCGATGTGGCTCGTCAACCTTCCCGTTTCGGATTCTGACCCGGTCAGCCGCCTCGAGAAGATCAAAGCCGAGACCAAAAAGCTCAAGGCGACCAATCAGGCATTGGGGGCAGCCACGCTGGTGGAACTCTCCCGCGGCACCCCGATGACTTTGATTTCCTTGGCCAATCGGGTAGTGGGACCGATGATGCGGCCCTTCAACCTCACAGTGACCAACGTGCCCGGGCCTCAGATTCCGATGTATCTCCTGGAAGCACCGATGCTGGCCAACTATCCCATCGTCCCTCTTTGGTCCCAGCACGGCTTGGGCCTGGCGCTCTTCTCCTACAACGGAGCCCTGGCTTGGGGGGTCCATGCCGACTTCGACGCCGTCCCTGACACCGCCGCCATCACCTCGGCGATCCAGCACTCCACCGCCGAGCTGCTAGCCGCCGCCCACCGCCCACAAACCTAATGTTATGTGCTGCGGAAACCGCAGAAGATTGCATTAGGAAAGCGACGCCTTCTCACACCAGCTCGATACGCATCCGCTTGTTGGCCTTCCCCTTCGACTCGGTCTTGGTCACCCGGATCTGGCCGACCTCGAGTGTCGAGGCGACATGGGTGCCGCCGTCGGCCTGACGATCGAGGCCGACGATTTCGATCACCCGGATCTCCTGCACGTACTCGGGAATGAGATTGACCTTGGTTCGAATCAGATCCGGATCGGATAAAGCGGCCTCTCTCGCCATGAAGATCACCTCTGCCGGATAACCTTTTGCCAGCTCGGCGTTGAGGATCTCTTCCACCTGCCTCCCCAGTTCCACCGACATCGCGTCGAGTTCGAAGTCCATCCGGGCGACACCTGGCTCCATGTTTCCCCCGGTGACCTTGGCCCCGAAGTCGCGGTAAATGACGCCGGAGAGCGCGTGGAGGGCGGTGTGGGTTCGCATCAGTCGATAACGGCGATCCCAATCGATGATTCCCTCCACCGCCATCCCCGGTTCTAGTCGCTCCAGGCTTTCGACCACATGCAGGATCCGGCCCTGCGAGCGAACGGTGTCGAGGACGTTGACGTCGCCATCGGGTGTGGAAAGGACACCGACGTCCCCGGGCTGTCCCCCTCCCCGGGCATAGAACACGGTCCGGTCGAGAATCACGCCCTCAGGCAAGACCTCGCTGACACGTCCCTCGGCTCTCCCCCGGTAGGCGTCGCGAGCGGCAATCTCTTCGGTGGGCACCCGGTGTACCTTATGGAGGGTGAGGATTGCGATCGCCAGCCTGTTGCTTCTGTTCGCCTGCGGAGCTGAGGCCAACGACGTCGAACTTCCCGAGAACTATCGAGAGCAGCTTCACGCGGTCACCGGACACGAACCCTCCGAATGCACCGATCTCAGATCCGTCGATGCGGTGATCACAATCACCGACGCCGGTATCTCGCCGGATTGTGCGATCGTCGCTTCCGAGCAGAACGTCTCCATCGTCAACGAACAATCGATGGACGACACATGGATCGTGGCAGATCCCCCCACTCAACTCGAGCTCGCCAGGCACACTCGCCTGGCCTTCGAAGTGCCGGCCGAGACCACGGAGGTGGTCGAGCGGATTGGGGACCGGGTGGGAACCGGGGTCTGGGTTTGTTACGGGCGCGAGAGCCGCCACCAGTGCCAGGTGGTTGTTGCCCCCTAGACGCCTTGTCGGGTCGCTGGCAGGTATGATTCCCCCTCTCCACCGCCTATCGGCGGTGGCATTCGACTACGGAGGAATGACTAAATGAAGCTATCGCGCTTGCTAGTCATCGCTGCAGTTCTCAGCCTTGTTGCTGTGGCTTGTGGTGGTGGCGGCGGGGGCACCCCCGAGGCATGTGAAGCAGACGAGTTCGGCTGCGTCACAGTTGCGGCGGGCGAGCCCATCAAGCTCGGCACACTGATGGTGATCACCGGTGAGAACCAGACCCTGGGCCTCGACAGCCAGTACGGCGCCGAGCTCGCCGTTGACTATTGGGGCGACAACGCCTTCGATGGCACCGTCGGCCAGGTCCTGGGTCACGACATCGAGCTGGTCAACGAGGATGAGGGTTGCTCGGCCGAGGGTGGAACCGCCGGCGCCCAGCGTCTCGTCACCGACACCCAGATCGTGGCGGTGATCGGGACGAGCTGCTCATCGGCTGCCCTCGGTGTGGCCGACAAGATCTTCGGCGATCAGGGCATTCCCCTGGTTTCGCCATCGAACACCAGCCCCGCCCTGACCAACCCCGGCACCCATAACCCCTTCTACCTGCGAACGGCCCACAACGACTCCATCCAGGGGGCGGTTGTGGCCCAGTTCGCATTCGAGGAGCTAGGAGCAACCTCGGCGGCGACCATCCATGACGGCAGCCCCTACGCCGAGGGATTGGCCAACGCCTTCGCTGCCTCGTTCCAGGCGGCGGGTGGAACCATCACCGACCAGGTCTCGATCCAGGTAGGTGAGAGCGACTACAGCTCGATCCTCACGGATCTCGCCACCGGCGGGCCGGAGTTGCTGTACTACCCGATCTTCGTCGGCGAGGGTGGTCTGATCACCCAGCAGGCGGTCGAGAACGGGAGCTTCACCTATCTCGCCGGCTCCGACGGCATGTTCACCCCCGACTGGATTGCGGCCGCCGGTGCTGAGAACGCCAACGGCGTCTACATCTCCGGTCCCGACCTGTCCCAGCTACTGGGTGACGCGGACTTCTACGAGAACCAGTTCCTTCCGGCGTACAACGAGGCTTATGGCGAGCCGACCTCGGTCTTCCATGCCCACGCCTTTGACGCCGTCAACATCGTGCTGACCGCCATCGCATCGGTGGCGATCGAGGACGGGGACACGCTCCATATCCCCCGCACGGCTCTGAAGGACGCGCTCTTTGAAACCGACGGTTTCCCCGGCTTGACGGGCAACCTCACCTGCAATGAGACCGGCGACTGCCAGCCGTCGGCCACCATCGGCGTGGTTACGGTCGAGGGCGGCGAGTTCTCCGACCCTGTGTTCTCGGCGACGTTGGGACTCGAGGGCTAACCGGCCCTGACGAGATTAACTAAGGGGGCGGGACCTCGGTTCCGCCCCCCTTACTTTGGCCAAAGGATCAATGCCAACGTTGCCGACCCCGGTGCTCGTCGAGCCGTACAGTGGCGCCACATGAGACCCGTCGGACAACCATGACCACAACCTCTACCCGGCGGTCGTCGCTCGGCGCCCTCAGCCGGTTGCCGATCCGCAGAATCGTCCTCGTCGTCCTCGGAGTGGTTATCGCCGTGGCCGCAATAGCCGGAGCCCGCGCCACCCTGGCCACCGGCCAGTACAGCGGAGCGGTGTGGCGGGACCTGTTCGTGCAGGGGGTTGCGCGGGGCTCGGTCTACGCCCTGATCGCCCTCGGATACACGCTCGTGTACGGAATCCTCCTGATCATCAACTTCGCCCATGGCGAGGTCTTCATGGCCGGGGCGTTCACCACGCTTTTCCTGGCCGGCTACCTCTCCGCCTCGGGTTTTCTCGCGGCCCAGCCGGTCCTGGCCATCCTGGTGATGCTGATCTTCTCGGCCCTGGTCTCGATGGGAGTGGCCCTCCTGTTGGAAAAGATCGCTTACCGGCCGTTGCGAGGAGCACCCCGACTTGTCCCTTTGATCACCGCCATCGGTGCCTCGCTCTTTCTCCAGTACACCTTCCGCGGCTTCTACGGCGAACAAGTCCGGGCCTATCCCAACATTCCCGGGCTCGCCGGGGATTGGAGCATTTTCGGTTTTGATATCGATCGAGCTCGGGTGGTCGTGATCGGAGCTGCGGTCGTGATCTGGTCGAGCCTCTACTTGTTCATCGAACGCACAAAGACCGGGCGGGCCATGAGAGCGGTCGGGGAGGATCGCGAGATCGCCTCGTTGATGGGGATCAACGTCGACCGCATCATCGTCGTCACCTTCGCCATCGGCGGCGCCTTGGCGGGAATGGCGGGAATCCTCTTCATCCTGCTCTTCAACCAAGTGAGCTTCGACATGGGATTCGTCCCCGGCTTGAAGGCCTTTACCGCCGCGGTTCTCGGTGGGATCGGTTCCATCACCGGGGCGGCACTGGGCGGTTTGATTCTCGGGCTGGTCGAGGCCGTGGGGCCGATTCTCTTCCTCGGTGGCGCCGGGATCCCGTCGGTCGGACAGCTCACGTCGGTGGTGAGCTTCACCATTCTCGTTTTGGTCCTGATCTTCCTCCCGGGCGGTTTCCTTGGAGCTCCAGAGGAGAAACGAGCATGAAAGTTTCCTACCCGGTGCGGATGGGCCTGATCGGCGGCGGGGTGGTTCTCTACCTGGGCGCAGTCGGGATGATAGAGCGATTCAGCGAGCGGGCGATCGTCACCGGCGTCGTTCGATTCAACGTGGTGGTCATGCTCGCCGCCTTCTTCTTCTTCGCCTATTTCGCCTACCGGCGGGCGAGTCAGGAGAGGGCAAGCAGCCTGGGCGTGGGTTTGACAGCCGGAGGGGTGGCGGGTTTCACCACTGGCCTCGTCCTTGTGATCCTGCGACTTCTGATCGACGCCGGAGTCGACGTACGGAGCATGTTCCTTCGGATCTCTCCCGCCTTCTTCGATGCCTTTGACTTCGGGACCAACCCGTATATAGGCCTGGTCATTCTGACTGGCATGGGGTTGGCGATGGGAGCGGCGGCCGGGATCTACCGCCGGCTAGGGCCGACAGCCCGCACCGTCGCTATCACCGTCGTCACCTCGATATTGATCCTCGGGGTGGGGGCGCGTCTCTTTATCCCCATGCTCCAGGGCTTGGGAATCCCGACCTCCTGGATGTACCGAAGCGACGGGCTCACCCCGGTGGGAGCGGTCGTCGTTCTTGTTTTGGCGGTCGCACTAAGGCTCTATTTGCGTCGTAAAGGCGGATTCAAAAAGGCACTCATCGAGATCCCCGGGGTCAAGCAATCCAACCTCCGGCCAATCCTCCTCGCCCTCGCCATCATTGCCCTGGCGGCCGCCCCCTGGGTGGGAAAGCAGTTCGTGGCCGATGTGCTGGGAACTGTCGGCCTCTACATCCTGCTCGGCCTAGGACTCAACATCGTGGTGGGCTATGCGGGGCTGCTCGACCTTGGGTATGTCGCGTTCTTCGCGGTCGGGGCTTACACGGTGGCGCTGCTCACGGCTCGGAGCTCTTCGTTGGTGGGAGCGACGATCTTCGAACTGGCGCCCGAGCCTCTGACCAATTTCTGGATCGCCATGCCGATCACGATCGTGGTGGCAGTCGTAATCGGGGTGCTGATCGGCGCTCCCGTGTTGCGTTTGCGCGGTGACTATCTGGCCATCGTCACCCTGGGCTTCGGCGAGATCATCCGGGTCCTGATCCTCAGCGACTGGCTGAAGCCGATCTTCGGCGGGCCGCAAGGAATCACGGAAGTGGCCGACGTCCCCGCTTTTGGAGCAGATACCAATGACCCTCGAGTTCTCTACTACTTGATCGCGGGCTTTGCCCTGATCGCGTTCTTCATCGCCGGTCGCCTTAAGGACTCCCGCGTGGGGCGGGCGTGGGCGGCCATGCGCGAGGACGAGGACATCGCCGAAGGGATGGGGGTATCTGTGATCAAGTACAAGCTGCTGGCCTTCGCCATGGGCGCCGCCGTGGGGTGCCTCGGAGGGGCCTTCTTCCCGGCCAAGCTCGGAGTGGCCAACCCGGGATCGTTCACCCTGATCGTCTCGATCAACGTCCTGGCGGTGGTGGTCCTAGGAGGCATGGGCTCGATCCCCGGCGTGGTCGTCGGGGCGGCGATTCTCGTTGGTTTGCCCGAGCTTCTGCGCGAGTTCGGCGAGTACCGGCTGCATATCTATGGCGCCATCCTCGTGATGATCATGATCCTGAAGCCGGAGGGCCTCATCCCAGATAAGCGCCGCGCCCTGGAGCTGCACGCCGAAGAGCCTCATGAGTCGAGGGGCGTCCTCACTGCCGCCGCCACCGAGGGCGTGCAATGAGCCTGCTCGAGCTGAAAGGGGTTTCGATAAGGTTCGGCGGGGTGCAGGCGGTCAAGGATGTCGACTTCCACGCCGACCTCGGGGAGATCGTTGGCGTGATCGGTCCTAACGGGGCCGGCAAGACCACTCTCTTCAACATTGTCACCGGCTTCTATTCGCCCGACGAGGGGACGATGGTCTTCGACGGCGCCAACATCGCCGGCCTCAAGCCCAACGCTCTCACCAGGCTGGGGATGGCCCGTACCTTTCAATCGGTCCGGCTCTTCAATGCCATGACCGTGCTGGAGAACGCGATGGTGGGCCAGCACACCCGCACCCGGGCCGGTTTGACCGGAGCCCTGATTCGGGGAAAGGCAACCCTCGATGAGGAGGAGGTCATCACCACCAAGGCCAGAGACGCTTTGGCCTTCTTCGGAAACAGGCTGCTCCCCCGCCAGCATCAACTCGCCTCGAGCATGGCCTACGCCGATCGGCGACGGCTGGAGATCGCCCGGGCGATGGCCACGGAACCGAAGTTGCTCTTGCTAGACGAACCCGCGGCGGGGATGAACCCGGCCGAGAAGGACCAGCTCATCAGTCAAATCGGACGATTGCGCGACGAGCGGGGCTACTCCATAGTTCTCATCGAGCACGACATGCCGGTGATCAAGAGTGTCTCCGATCGGGTCATGGCCCTCGATCACGGCATCAAGATCGCCGAGGGCACCTACAACGAGGTGGCGAGCAACCAGCAAGTCATCGAGGCCTATCTCGGCAAGGCGGGCGAGGATGCCAGGCGCGAGATGGACGGCGAGGTCTCGATTTGAGCGCTCCAGCCCTGGAGATGGAGGACGTTGTTTCGGGCTACGGAGCCTCGGAGGTTCTCCACGGGATCAGCATCACTGTCAACGAAGGCGAGACCGTCTGCCTCCTCGGATCGAACGCCGCCGGAAAATCGACCACCCTGCGGACGATTCTCGGAATGGTGCCGACTCGCAAAGGGAGCGTGACGCTGCGGGGAGAGCGCATCGACGGCTTGCCAACGACGGAAATCGTCGCCAAGGGGATGACCATGGTGCCGGAGAACCGCCGGCTGTTCTCGAAGATGACGGTGCGCGAGAACCTCGAGATCGGAGCCCAGCTTCGGGATGACCGCGAAGGCATCAACGGCGACACAGACCGGGTCTTTGAGATGTTTCCCCGACTCAAAGAGCGGGTGGCGCAGAAGGCCGGAACTCTTTCCGGAGGCGAACAGCAGATGCTCGCCATTGGACGGGCGCTGATGGCCAAGCCTTCGGTGCTGTTGATGGACGAGCCGTCGATGGGCCTCGCCCCGATCCTGGTGGAGCAGGTTTTCGAAACTATCGACGAGATCTCGAAGCTGGGCCTCACCATCCTGGTGGTCGAACAAAACGCCAACGTCGCCCTCGGCATCGCCGACCGGGGTTACGTAATCCAGACCGGTCGCATCGTCATGAACGACACCGCCGAAGCCTTGCTGGCCAACCCCGAACTCTCCAAGGCCTACCTGGGCGAACTCGAGGGCTAACCCCTTCGCCCCATCGCTTCTTGCGTAAATCACGCCACATATATGTGGCGAGATTTACGCAAGAAGGGGGGGGTTATTTGTCGGCCGGAACGGCCGGGCGCTCGGCAGTGTCGAAAAGCCTTTGCTGACCGGCAACATTGCGACGGCGGAGGCCAACGATGCGGTCGGGCGGAGGGGTCAATTCGATCATCCGCTGCGATGCCTCCTCCCAGCTCTGACCAAGCATCCGCGTCCGCCAGAGATGGCCGACGACGATTCGAAACGCCGCCGTCAAGGGGACCGCCACCAGCACGCCCAGGAGGCCGGCGAGGGAGCCGCCGACGATCAACGCCAGAACGATCACCATCGGCGAGAGCTGCACCCGGGCTCGTTGTACCAGTGGGGTAATGACATGGTTGTCGACTTGTTGGATCAGCGTGAACACAAGGATCGCCAGGAGGGCCTTGCCCAGTGAACCGTCAAGAAGGGCGACGATCGCGGCCAGGGCGCCTCCAACGACGGGCCCGGCGAAGGGAATCAAATTGAGGATCCCGGCCAAGATGCCAATGATCAACCAGAAGGGGATGCCGAGGAGCCAGAGGCCGACCGATGAAGCCAGCCCGACGATGAACGCCACCAGGAGCTGACCCCGGACGAAGGAGCCCAGAGCAGTAGTGACCGCGCTGGCGATATAGATGGCCTCCTCCCGATGCCGTGGCGGAGTTAGCTCGACAGCCAGCGCTTTGGTCCGGCGAAGATCGATGAGAATGTAGAGAGCGAGCAGCGGCGCCAGCACGATTACTGCTAGCCCTTCGGCGACTCCCCTCACCAAGCGCCCTCCGAGCGATCCGAAGTTGCCCACGACCTGCTGGATAGTTTCCTGGTTGGCAGGATCGGCCAGCCAATCTTCGATCGCCCCCTGGGTGAGACCGAGATCGATGTTGAACCTCTCGCCGACATCCTCTATCCAGGTCAGGATGACGTCGTAGGTTCCCGGTAGCGACGAGGCGAAGGCCTCGGCCTGATTCCGGATGGCTGGTACGAGCAGAGAGAAACCGGCAACGATCACGGCCACAAGGAATGCGAAGGCCAGAAATGCTCCAACCACCCGGGGGATCCGACGCGACTCGAAATAGTTGACGAGAGGATTCAGTAGGAGCACCAAGCCGGCGGCAAACGCCAGCGGCAACCAAATGATGCGAACGCTCTCGGCGATTCGGAGCAAAAGCCAAACCAGGGCCAGAATCCCGATAACGCTCCAGACGAGGAGAGCGAAGCGTTGGATCCGCTCGCGCGTGGTCTCCTCGATCATCTGCGGCGAAGTTTACTTAGGGCTGGTTGACGACCAGGGAGCCACCCTCGGCGACACTGATGATCCAACCCTCGCCCGGACCGCCGGAGGCATACCCGTCCTCGGTCTCGAGCCAGCCCTCAGGCACTTGCGCCTGCCCGGTCACGCGTGCCGTGGCTCCAACGGGAAGGCTGATCTCATATGACCCGAGGACAGCCACCGGTGTCGAGCGGGCTGCAGTGTTCAGAGTCAGCGTGCCTGACCCGTTGAGTGTCAACGAGCCCAAGGTCAAGGCGCTGAGGTCGCCGCTGACGTTTCCGCCCAGGTTGAGATTCCAGGTCGTCTCCGGCACCAGCAAGAGCCGCCAACCGGCGTATCGAAACCAGCGGGTGGTTCCTTGGTCGACAACCGAAACATTGAGGCCGGTTCCCCCCGAGACCTCTTCCGCCGACGGCACCCCGACGGGACCCCCCAACCGAAGAAAGCGAACCTGATAAAGAGCTTGAGATGTGCTGGTTTCGACGACGAGCCTTCCCAGGGGCGCAATCATCACCGTCGCCAATTCGACCGGGGAAGAGCCCTCCACGGTGGGTCCGATGAGTTCGCCGGATGACGTAGGGAGCGCCACCCAGGCGGAGAGATGAACGGCACTCACAAGAATCAGCCAGGTGATGATCAGCAAGGGTGGAATCGCCCCGGCTCGCCGGCGCCAGGCGCGGCGGAGCGCCACCAGGATCAGGCCGACAAGTACGGGGGCCAGTCCCGGCCAGAGTGAGATGGCATCGAGCACCAACCCCGGCGATATGACCGACGTCGACACGCCTACGCCGACCACCGCGATCAACATCGCAGCCATGATCCAGGCTCCGAGCGGCCAGGCGCTCACCGGCCGCTCCCAACTGCCGGTCATTTCCCCAGCGGGAATGTCTCCGACACTCAGCGCTCGTACGAGGCGCCCAATATCACCACGATGTCGGCATCGGCGGTCAACTCGTTGTTGAGTTCGACCAGTGCATCGGGGAAAGCCACTCCGGCCAGCTCGAAAGCCTCGGCCTCGAAAGCCGGTCCGTACCAAACACGTGATTGCTCGAGAGCCGGTTGGTAGTTGGAGGGGGTGAGGACCTGGTATCCGAAGCCCTGTAGGTCCTCGGTCACTTCGGCCGCCAGGCCGGCTACCCCCACGGCGTTGAGCACCAGCACCCGTACTTCGGATGGAATTCGCAAAGCGAGGGTGGTCGTGGTGGCCTCAGTCGTCGTCAGCGGTGTTGCGGTAGTACCGACGTCTCGTATGGTCGTCACCGGGTCTGTTGTCGACGTTATCGTCTGCGCGGCCTGCGTCGTCGGGGGCGCGGTGTTGTCGCGGCCGGCAAAAAACCAGAGCAAGCCGTAGACAACAATGGCCACGACGATGATGCCTCCCACCATCGTTGCCAGATCTCGGTAGAAGTTTCGTCCGACAGGAGCTGCATGCCTTCCCGACATGTCAATTCGACAGCGAGTGACGATCGAACATCGACAAAAAGGCTATCGAGCCAACACCATTACAACGGGCATTTGAATTCGGCCTGGGGAGCGCGAGTAGCCAATAAAGTTCAACCTGCGCTGGCGTAGCTCAGTTGGCAGAGCACCCGCCTTGTAAGCGGGAGCGCGTGGGTTCGATTCCCTCCGCCAGCTCCTCAGTTGTTTCGAACTCGGGAAACCTCGAACGCCGCCAGAGCGGCGGCGACGGAAGCATTGAGGCTCTCGACGGCAGCGGAAATCGGGATGCGCACGCGCACCTCGATGCGATCGGACACGAGTTGGCTCAAACCACTTCCTTCGTCGCCGACCACCAACGCCACGGCTTCGGTGAGGAGTGGCAATCTCCATAACAACTGGTCGGCGCCCTGGTCGAGCCCGACGGACCACAGCCCCAGGCGTCGGAGACGGCTGATGGCCTCGGGGATCGAGTTGACGCGGCTGATCGCGACTGTTTCGAGCGAGCCCGCGGCGGACTTGAAGGCAGCAGCTGACAGCGGCGCCGCCCTTCGGCTGGCCAGCACCAAGCCTGAAAGTCCGGCGGCCGCGACCGAGCGAGCGATGGCGCCGATGTTGTGAGGGTCGACGACATGATCCAGAACCATCACTGCCGCCGGCTCGTCCCCACTCGCCAGCTCGTTCAGCGTGACTTCCTTCCGCGGAGAGCACCTGGCCACCAATCCCTGCGGTGCGGTTGTCTCGGCCAACGAGATCACGTCGTCGATTTCCGACACCTTGCCACCATCCGCCAGCACGTTGTCGACCACGGTCTGGTATTCGATGCGTCGCAATCGCCCCCGATCGACCCATAGTTGTTCGACCCGGCCAGCCGCGGCGGCGGCTGCTACTGCGTGGAACCCTTCGACCCTATCGCCGAAACCAGCGAGCGCCATCGGCCGTGTCCTCGACCACAATCCCGGCCGCTTCCAATCGATCCCTGATGAGATCGGAGCGGGCGAAGTCTCGGTTGGTGCGGGCCTCGGCCCGGGCGGCAAGGATTGAGGTCATGGTTTCGTCCAGCCCTCCCGTGGCCAACCCGAGTTCGGCGGCCAACGCGGTGACGTCCCCCCGATCGCCCCCAGGTTCGGCAAATCCGAGCACGGTCAACATCTCGCGGATCGCGGCTTCGTACTCGGGCCTGGGCTGGCCGGCGTCGAGGGCGCGATTCGCCTCGCCGACCGCTTCGAAGATCATGGCCAATGCCTGCGGGATCCCGAAATCGTCATCCATGGCTGTCACAAATTGGTCCATCAAGGCCGAGTCCGGCTCGGTTTCGGCAGCCGTCTGCGATCTCGCCCGGAATCGCTGCAGCCGCTCGTAACTCGAAGCCGACCCTTCGAGCAATTCCTCGGAGAACTCCAACGGCGAGCGGTAGTGGGCCCGGAGATAGAAGAAACGCAAGCTCGGGCCGCCGAATCTCTTTATCGCCTCGGTGAGTTCGATCAACCGTCCGGTCGACTTCGACATCTTCTCACCAGAGAGATTGAGCATCCCGTTGTGCAACCAATAACGGGCGAAAGTCTGCCCAATGGCCCCCTCTGACTGGGCAATTTCGTTCTCGTGGTGCGGGAAGATGAGGTCGTTTCCTCCCCCGTGGATGGCGAAGTCCGAGCCGAGGTAGCGAGCCGCCATCGCCGAACACTCGATGTGCCACCCGGGACGACCGGCTCCCCATGGTGAATCCCAGGAAGGTTCTCCCGGTTTGGCAGCCTTCCACAGGGCGAAATCGAGCGGATCGTTTTTCATCTCGGACACCTCGATCCGCGCTCCCGCCCGCAACTCCTCGAGCCTGCGACCGGAGAGCTTGCCGTAGCTTGGGAATGCCCGCACGGCGAAGTAGACATCGCCGTTGGCGGCCGGATAGGCAAGTCCTCGATCGATCAGGGTCTCGATCAGGACGAGCATGTCCGCAACGTGGTCGGTCGCCTTGGGCTCAATGTCGGGGGGAAGGACTCCCAACGCCTCGTAGACCTCGTCGAATAGCGAGGTAATTCTCTTCGCTCTCTCGGTAACCGACTCGCCTGCGGCCGCGGCCGCGGCGATGATCTTGTCGTCGATGTCGGTGATGTTGCGGACATAGCGCACCTGGTTGCCGCGCCAGGTCAGGTATCGACGAATCACGTCGAAGACAACGGCATAGCGACCATGCCCGACGTGGGGTTCGGACTGAACCGTCGCTCCGCAAACGTAGATCCCGACCTCACCTGGCGAGGCGGGTTCGAGCTCAACCAGCCCCCGGTGAAGAGTGGAATGGACCTGCAAGGGTCAAATCGTAATGGTGACCACCGCCAGGGCGGCCAGGCCTTCACCGCGTCCGATCGCCCCCATCTGATCCGTCGTGGTGGCCTTGATCGACACCGCTTCGCACTCGAGCAATGTCGAGACTGCCTTCGTCATCGCCTCGCGATGAGGGGAGATGCGGACGTCTTCAGCGATGACCGTGACGTCGACGCTGTTGATCCACCACCTCCAGGCGCGGGCGAGACGAAACACTGTTCGCAACATCACCATGCTGTCGGCGTCCTGGGACTGCGGATCGTCGGACGGGAAGTGATCGCCCATGTCACCCAGGCCGCAGGCTCCGAGGATGGCATCGGCGATGGCGTGAGCGACGACGTCCCCATCCGAGGTGGCTTCGATGCCACGCTTGGAGTCGACAACGATTCCCGCCAACTTGATCGGAGGGCTGGTTCCGAAACGATGAGCATCGAACCCGATCCCGGCCCGGAACTCGCTCATGAGCCTTTCAGACGATCGGAACGAGAACGCCATCGACCTTGGGTAAGGCCCGGTCGAGGCGGTTGGTTGCTTCTTCTTCGTCGACTTCGAGTGAGAACGAGAGCTCGGAAATAAGGGTCATCCGCGCTTTCGAGAGCATCCGTTTCAACGCGGGCGAGATCCCCTTGGTTTGCTGTGAGTAGGAAAGGTCTCGCACCACTTCGGCCACCTGGAAGATGTCGCCCGAGTACATCTTCTCGGTGAGGACCTTGTACCACCGGCTCCAGTTGGCTCCTGCTTCCTGCGGCTCTCCCTTTAGAGAGGCGAGGACGTTCTTCGAGGCGGTCTTGGAGATGACTGACCTCACCACCGAGTCGACCTTGTCGACCGGAATCATCACCGTCAGAGACTCAGTCGAGATGTCGAGCACGTAGTACTCGCGTGACTGTCCGTCGAAAGTTTGTTTGACGCGCCGTTGGATCGTGGCAGCTCCGTGCTGGGGATGGACCACCTTGTCGCCCACGCTGTATTTGGAGGTGGCGGGAGCCTTCTTTGGTGCGGGCGGCTTGGGCGCCTCGGGAACTCGCTCTGCCGTCTTCGCTTTGGCGGCGGGTGGAGCCTTCTTGGCCGCAGCCGGCGCCTTCGGGGCGCGAGCCCACTCGCCGATAGCCTTCTTAGCGAGTGCCTTCTTTGCCGGTGCTTTCTTCGCCGGGGTTCTCTTAGCGGTGACCTTCTGAGCCGGCGCCTTCTGAGCCGGAGCCTTCCTGGCCGGAGCCTTCCTGGCCGGAGCCTTCCTGGCCGGAGCCTTCTTGGCCGGAGCCTTCTGGGCCGGAGCCTTCTGAGCCGGAGCCTTCTTGGCCGCAGACTTCTTGGCGGGAGCCATCTTCGGAGCCGTCTTCTTGACGGCGGCGCGCTTGGGGACCGACTTCTTAACGGGAGCCTTCTTGGCGGCGGATTTTTTTGCCGCCGACGTGGATTTTTTCTGAGCCATAGATGGGGACGGGCATTGTACCCGCGAGGATCAAAGCGAAATCGAAGCCGAGGGAGAACTTTCTGATCCGGCGAGTTCGGCGCCTCTTAAATTTGTTGCACCACGACCGCTTCTAGACAAATTTGTCGCACCACGACCAACCCCTGGTCGCCCTGCAACACATTTGCTCGGGGATGGTCGCCTGCAACAAATTTGGAGAGTCCTGCTTCGGTCAGGTCGGATCCGGATCCCAGGTGGCAGCAGCCGCACGCCAGCGATCGAAGTAACGGCGCAGCATTGCCGCCCGCGCTTCGCCGATGCCTTCGACCTGTTCTAGTTCGTTGGCAGAGGCGCCAAAGAGGCGCTCGACAGTCTTGAAATGGCGCAGCAATCGCTCGCGGGTGGCCTCAGGCAGGCGACCCACTCGGGCCAAGAGTCTCACCCCGCGCGGGCGCGCGAGCTCATCGAGGTCTCCGAAGCCGACCGCCTTGCCGACGAGGGTGGCATCCTCCAACTCCTCGTCGCTGAGAAGTGCCAGGCTTTCGACTGCTTCCGGTACGAACCGGGCCCGACGCCCTCCCAGATAGTCAGCCAGTGTCGAGGCCACGAGTTGTTCGATCCCGCGGGTGAGTTCGGCAAGCTGGACCGCAATCAGCCGGGCTTCCGCTCCGAGGGTAACGGTTTGGGTTTCGATCTGGCGCCCGATGCGCCGAACCAGCTCGCCCTGTTGCAGCACATGTACAACGCTGCGATAGCTCGCCAGCCCGGTTACTTCGAGCAGCATTAGCCGTTCGTCGGAATCGTCGAGGCGGCGCCGCAGCCGCTCGAGTGTGTGGAGATCTTGATTGGCGCGCGCCGCCTGGACCGTGGGACGGGCGAGTTCCACTTTGCGGCCCTCGTAGAAGAGAGTTGCCAGCCGACGACCCTCCGACACCGAGACCACTGGCTTTCCGGTTTGGCGGGCAAGACGTTCGGCCGTTCGATGCCGGGAGCCGGTCTCATCCGTCGGCAGATCCGGATCGGGAAGGAAGTGGACGTTGGCAGCCAGGATCCGATCCCAGGTGTCGTCGAGCACGATTCCCCCATCCATCTTCGCCAGCTCGGCGAGCCGGGGAGGGCTGAAGCCAACCCCTTGCAACCAAAACCCGCCCGAACTGGTGACTTCCACCAACTCGTCATGGCCCAGCACAACCAACGCGCCGTTCCCCTGCTGGATGATGCGTTCGAGCGCTTGCCGCAGAGGGGTCCCCGGAGCCAGCCGCGACAGCACCTCGAGAAGGATCGAGTCGTGCATGCCCCCCGAGGCTATCACCAACGAGTTGCAGCGAGCCCGGCGGTTCGATCCGAAACCGAATGCAATATTCGGCGGTTTCCGCCGCATAGAGCATTAGGTTTCGATAAGCGGCGCGAATTTAGGGTCGGCGGACCCGTCGCCAGACGAGATAGATGACGGCCACCAGCAGGGCCAGAGCGGCGAGGATCGAGAAAGCGTTCCACGGCTCGGCCTGCCTGATGTCAGCATCGGCCGTGATCTCCGCAAAAAGCATCTGCGTGGCACAATACCGGCCCGAATGGCCCGTTATGTGTGTGACAACTGTGGTGCGACGGTCGTCGACGAAGAGTTCTGCCCAACATGCGGGAGTTGGGTCGACACCCTCCAGAAGGACGAGGACCAGTACGAGGAGTTCAATCTAGAGGAAGCGCCGCCCTCGCCGCGAACGGTCCGGGGCGAGCCCACACTATGTCCGTCTTGTGGCGCTCCCAACCCGTCGACCAATCGTCACTGCGAGGAGTGTGGCGCCCGGCTCCGCCAGGGGCCTCTGCCAACGGCCCCACGCCCGGCCGTGCAGAGCACCGCCGGAGTTCGCGCCCTCGGCGCTCTCTTTGGCCTCATCGCTCTGGTGGTGATCATCGCGGTGCTGATAAACCTGATCAACGGCGACGACCAATCGTCGACCACGACTCTGGCCGCCGATAACACCAGTACCACGGCCGGCGCCGTGCAAGTCGAGAACCCGACCCCCCTCGACATTCTCACCGCCTCCTGTGTACCCGAGGGTCTCGGTGGTGATTTCTCGTGTACCAATTTGATCGACGGCAATGCTGGATCGTATCAGGTCAACTACAACGAGCTCCCCGAGGGGGAGAAGGAGGTCGAGATCCGAATCACTTTTCCGCAGCCGATGGAAGTGACCCGGATCCTCTGGACCAACCTCGAGGATGAGACTCGCTTCCGGCGCAACTACCGAGCCAAAGGCATCACCATCGAGGCGGAAGGCAATCCCTTTGTGGTCCCCCAGGAGTTACAAGATGCCCCGGGCGAGCAGGCCTTTGACTTCGCCACCATCCGGGCCAACTTCATCGTGGTCACCGTGCAAAGTGTCTATCAGGCCGAGGTGGTCGAGGGCACGGAGCCTTTCGACGAGCTGGCCATCGAGGAGATCACCGTCATCGGTCGGCCGGCGGAAACCACCACCAACACCACAGCCTCCGACACCACCACGACTACCGAGGGCTGAGAGCCAGCGGGAGCGAACGCACCCCTCGAAAAACCAGCGAACGAACCCGTTCGGACTGGCCATTTAGTTCGAACTTCTCGACCCGCGCAGCGAAGGACGCGAAAGCAACCTCAAGCTCGACTTTGGCGAGTGGTGCTCCCACGCAGTAGTGCACCCCGCCGCCGAAGGAGACATGGGGATTTTCAGTTCGCGCCAGATCAAGACGACCAGGGTCGGAGATCACCGTTTCGTCGTGGTTGGCGGAGCCGAAAAGGAGCCCCACCTTTGTCCCGTGGGCAAGCTCCGTTCCCGACCAGTTGAGATCGCTCAGGACCCAGCGTTCGAACATCTGCAGGGGTGAATCGAAACGCAAGAGCTCGTCGGTGGCGCGCTCTGCCAGGCCGGCGGGATCACTCTTGAGCAATTCGAACTGCTGAGGGTCGGTCGCCAGGGCGAGCAGCCCGTTGCCGATGGCGTGGACCGTCGCCTCGTGGCCGGCGTTCAGAGTCAAGATACAGGTGGCAATCAACTCCTCGTCATCGAGGCGATCTCCTTCGTGATCGGCGGCGATGAGGGACGAGACCAGATCGGACCCCGGGTGGCGACGGCGATCGTCCAAGACCTGGCGGATGTATTCGACAAAGGCACCTACCGCCACCTCGGCTCGGGCTCCTTCCTCGGGCGTCCAGCCCTGATCGAAGACGCGGACGATGTCATGTGACCACGCCACCAATTGCGGTTGATCCGCCTCAGATATCCCGAGGAGATCGGCGATCATAACGAGCGGGATGGGGGTGGCGTATTCGCCAATTGCCTCCATCGTTCCCCGCTCGATTGCTGCCTCGATGGCCGAAGCCGCAGTCGCTTCGAGCCGCGGGCGGTAGGTCTCGGTCGACCGCCGGGTAAACGCCCACTGCACGAGTCGCCGAAGCCGGGTGTGACGTGGAGGCTCGAGATCGATGAACGAGCCCCGGATGAATCTATTCCAAGTCGGAAGGTGATCCGGATAATTGCGGGCATAGAGCCGGGGATCGATCTCACCGGTCACTCCGCGGATATCGCGTCCGAACCGCCGGTCCTTCAAGATGCCCGCCACATCGGCATGGCGAGTGAAAAAGGTCAGCTCCCACTCGGGGTCGTAGAAGACTGGGCTTTCTGCCCGCAGACGGGCGTATTCGGGATAGGGGTTGTCCTGGAAGGAGGTCGAGTAAGGATCAAAACCCACTGCGTCAGTCCTCCCTTCGATCAGTCACCTTTGCGATAGCGGAGTCCGTCGGCCGCGGGCATACGGAGTCTCTGAGCAAAAAAAACCAACACGATCAGCACGATGACGAAAGGCAGGATGTTGATCCAGACATCGGGCAACGTGTCCGAGGTCAAGTACCACCCAGCGGCCAGCAACCCGAGTACGAGAGCGAGAGCGGCATCGCGTCGTTTGCCCCGCGTTGCCGCCCAAACCGCCACCGCCCCCAGGCCGATGGCGTTGACCAGGATCAGGGAATGGGAGGCGCTGCCGTCGAGGTCGCGCAGACCGATCCCGAACGGATAACCGAAAAGGAGCGCCCCGCCCAGAACGCCGAGCGGCTTCCAGTTGCCGAAGATCAATGCCGCCAGGCCGATGAATCCGCGACCCGTCGTTTGTCCCTCGAGGTAGATGCCCGACAGCTCGGGGCTCACGATGAAGGCGCCAGCCAAGCCGGAAAGCGCACCGCTGATGATCACCCCGATGTACTTATAGCGGTAGACGTTGATTCCCTGGGCTTCTCCCGCTTGCGGCCTCTCGCCACAGATTCGAAGCCGCAACCCAAAACGCGTCCGCCAAAGCAGCCAGGCGGTAAAGGGCACCAGCAGCAGCGCTATGAGGGACACCCAGGAGATCCGGGTGACCAGACCTTTCGCCAGACTCGCCATGTCAGACATGAGGAACAACTCGCGCCCAGCCAGCCAGCCAAAGAAGTCAGGGGTCTGCCACGTGCCGATCGAGCCACCGCTGAGGAACGGCACAATGAAAGTACCGACGCCTGGAACCCGGGGCGACTGCGTGATCGACCCCCCCTCGAGAGTGGTGAGGATCTCGGAGGAGAGGAAGCGGGTGATTCCCGGAGCGAGGATGTTGATCGCCACACCGGAGATGATGTGGTCGACGCCGAAGGTCACCGTCGCAATGGCATGAAGCAGGCCCCCTACCGCTCCCGCCGCCACCGCCAGCACCACCCCCCACCAGGGTCCGTAGACCACCGCTCCCCAGGCCCCGAACCAGGTGCCGAGGATCATCATCCCCTCGAGTCCGATGTTGACGACCCCGGCTCGTTCGGAGAAAAGACCCCCCAGACCAGCGAGAAGAATGGGAACCGCCCAGCGCAGCATCGACTGTGAAGAGCCGGCGGCGGTAAGGCTTTCGGTGTCATCGAAGCGCTGGACGATGGTCAGTACGAGAACACCGACCGCGGCGTAAAGCGACCATCGCAGCCAGGCGGGGAGCTTCTGCCAGTTCACGCGGCCTCCGATGGCTTGATATCGCCCAGGGCCTCGGCCGTCGACTTTGCCTCTTGCCGCTCACGGGCGCGGCGGGCAACCTCGTAGGCAACTACCGCCGCCAGGATGATTACGCCCTGCATGATCACAACGATCTCGCGGGAGGCGGCTCCGGTGAACTGCAGCACTCCCGACGAGATGTCAAGGAACGCAAAGATCAGCGCCGCCAGGATGATGCCGGCCGCGTGATTTTGCCCCAGCAGGGCGGCAGCGATGCCGGTGAACCCGAGGCCCCGGATCGGGTTGGCGGGAAAGAACCCGACCTGATTGATCTCGGCCATCCCCACCAGGCCGGCGACGGCGCCGGAGAGGACCATTGCGCTCACCACCATCCGCTTGGCGGGCACTCCCCCCACTTGGGCTGCGAAAGGATTGATGCCACTGGCCCGTAGGTCAAAACCGAAACGAGTCCGGTTGACAAGGATGTGGTAGCCCACCCCGACCAGGACTGCGATCACCAACACTCCGCTCAGCACTTTGCCTTGGCCCACTTCACGAGTGAAGAACTCGAGAACCGGATTGAGGTTGGGTATCAATCCCGATTCGGGTATGGGCGTCGTCCCGACTCGCCCCACCCCCGCCTGAATGCCCCCGCCCGCCTGCCACTCCCTGATCAAATAGGCGACGAGGCCAGAAATGGCGATGGCATTGAGCATGATCGTCGAGATGACTTCGTTGATGCCCCGGGTCACCTTCAACACCCCGGCGAAGCCCGAGTAGGCCGCCCCGACCAACATGGCCACCAGCAGGATGAAGACGATGCGCAAGGGTCCGGGCAAATTGACCACCGCTCCGACGTGGGCCGCCACCAAAGCGGCCAGCAGGTACTGACCTTCGACACCGATGTTGAAGAGGTTCATACGGAAGCCGATGGCAACCGCCACGCCGGCGATATAGAGCGGTGTCGCCCGGTTCAGGATGTCCACCATCGTCTCGAGACGGCTGGCGTGGCCGATCATGTCTTCGAAGGCCTCGAGCGGGTTGCTGCCGGAGAGGAGCAACACCACCGAGGACATCGCCACGGCGAAAACGAGGGCGACGATGGGGGCGGCCAGGGTGAGAAGGATTCGCCGGGAAATATTCATGCCGCTCCCTCCTTGGCTCCGGTCATATACGCTCCAAGATCGCGGGGAGAGACCGTGGCCGGGTCGAGGGTGGCAACCAGCTTTCCCCGCAGCATCACGACGATCGTGTCGGAGAGTCCGATCAGCTCGTCGAGATCAGCCGAGATCAAAAGGGTCGCCATCCCCTGGGCGCGAGCCAGCTTGATGTCGTCCCAGACCTCGGCCTGGGCGCCGACGTCGATGCCGCGGGTGGGGTGGGCGGCAAGGAGCACGACCGGGCCGGCGGTCATTTCCCGACCAACGATCAGCTTCTGCTGATTGCCCCCCGAAAGGGCGTGGGCGTGAACGTCGACGTTGGGGGTGCGGACATCGAACTCCTTGCGGATGTGCTCGGTCCGATCCTTGCTTCCTCCCCGGTCGATGAACAATCCGTTGGCAAACGGTTCCTGGGTCTGGTGGCCAAGCGCCGCGTTCTCCCAGAGCGGGGCCGTAAGCAGCAATCCCTCCCGATGCCGGTCCTGGGGGATATATCCGATTCCCTGCTCCCGCCTTTCTCGCACCGGAGTCAGAGTCACGTCCCTCCCCATGAGCTTGATCGATCCACGGTGGGCAAGGCGCGTTCCGAGAATGGCGTCCACCAGTTCGGCCTGTCCGTTTCCCTCCACGCCGGCGATCCCCACCACCTCCCCCCGACGGATCCGGAAAGAGACTTCGTCGACCAAAACCCGGTCCTCGGCATCGGTCACTGTGACCGAATCGACCTCGAGAGCCACCTCGCTGGTCACGGTTGACTCCGTTGTTTCGGGGGTAGGCAGCTCCGACCCAACCATCAGCTCGGCGAGATCGTGGGCCGTAACCTCGTCGGGCTTGACTGTGGCGACGGTCCTCCCATCGCGCAGAACCGTGATCGTGTCGGCGATGGCCAGCACCTCGTCGAGCTTGTGGTCAATGAAGAGCAGGGTGGCTCCGTCCTCCTTGAGGCCCCTCATGTTGCGAAAGAGCTCTTCCACTTCCTGGGGAACCAGGACCGCTGTCGGCTCGTCAAGTATGAGGATCTTCGCTCCCCGGTAGAGCACCTTGATGATCTCGACCCGTTGCCGCTCGCCTACCTCCAGCTCTTCAATCAGGTCGTTCGGATCGATCGTGAGCCCATAAGCCTGACCTACCTGTTGCAGATGCTCCCTCGCTTCATCGAAATCGATCCGCCCGAAGCCTTTGGTCGGCTCGGCCCCGAGGATCACGTTCTCGAGCACGGTGAGCTGATCGGCCAGCATGAAGTGCTGGTGCACCATGCCGATGCCTTCCTCGATCGCCTCGGTGGGAGAAACGAATCGGACCTCCCGACCATGGACTTTCATGGTGCCGGAATCGGCCTGCTGCATCCCGTAGAGGATTTTCATCAACGTGGATTTGCCGGCGCCGTTCTCACCGCAGATAGCGTGAATCTCGCCCTCTTCGACGGTGAGATTGACTTGATCGTTGGCAACCACTCCAGGAAATCGCTTGGTTATGCCTGACAACTCGATCGCAGCCGCCAACAAATCCTCCGGGTTAATAGGAGCGGGACCGGACAATAGGCCGGTCCCGCTCACAGACGCTGTTAGATGTTGTTCCTTGTTTTAGGCGCCGACCTCGGCTGGATCGGTCGGAACGACGATGTCGCCGCTGACGATTTGGGCCTTGAATTCCTCTAGCTGGTCGGCGATGTCGTCTACGAACCCGCCGGACGTCGAATAACCGACCCCGTCGACGGAGAGGTCGTAGGCAGTGGGGCCAGCCGTGAAGGAGCCATTGATGTGGGATTCGATGGCCTCGAAGACGGCCACGTCGACCCGCTTCAGCATCGAAGTCAGGATGAACTCCTGCACGGCGGGATCGGCTGTGTTGTATTGATCGGAGTCGACCCCGATGGCCCACACCTTCGAACCCGAGATTTCACTTGCCACCGAAGCCGCTTCGAATAGTCCCGCACCCGATCCGCCGGCGGCGTGGTAGACGATGTCGGCTCCGCCGTCATACATCGCCAGGGCGATTTCGCGGGCACGGTCAGGGGCGTTGAAGCCGTCGAAGTCAGGGGCCGCGGTGATGTACTCGGACAGGATCTCGATATCCGGATTCACTGCTAGCGCTCCGGCCATATAACCGGCCTCGAACTTCTCGATCAGACCACCGACGCCACTCACCCCACCGATGAAGCCGATGGTTC
>JBOGEX010000104.1:0-4347 GCA_050741915.1 Acidimicrobiia bacterium | reverse complement strand
GCAGATAGGCACCGGCGAGATGCCCGAGATGCAGGGATCCCGAGGCGTAGGGCCAGGCGACCGCGACAAGGATGTTCTGGCTCACGAAGGCGAGAGGGTACCGGCTGTTCCGGTCAGTTCTCCGAGGGGACGGTGGGGCTCAGCGGTTACGAATGTGCGCCGCGCGCCAAAAGAACCGTTCGCCACACCAGCGAAGCGGCTTCGGCCTCGACCTGGAACCCAAAAGAAATAAGCGACCCGATCATCGCCTCGGGAGGATGAACGTATGCTCGAAAGGACCGTCCCCGCAGGCGATGGAGTAGGTTCTCGATCCACAACAGACTTCGAGACCATGGCCGGGGAAAACTCATCACGAGACAACGATCCGTCCGCGAGACGGCCGACCCGAGCAATGTCCGCCAATCGGGGTAGCAGCAAACCACCCGATTGAGAATCACCAGGTCGGCGTTGGGGATCGAGCTCGCAATGTCAACGAAATCCCCCCGCAATCGCTTTACCCGCTCGTGGAGGCCTTTCTCGAGCAGCAGATCGTGGGCGGCGGTTTCCCAATTGGCGGCGAGTTCAACGTTGGTGGCAGTCCCAGCCAGGCCACGCTCGAGCAAGGTCACCGGAATCTCGCCGATGCCGCCTCCGATCTCGAGAACCGACCTTCCCTCGAAACCGGATTCGGTAAGAGTGGAGACGATGGTCCGGCTTGTTCCGGTGAGTCCCCTGCGACGGAAACGATTGGCTGTGGCAGCCGCTGCTCGCTGCGAGAAGACTTTCTGGTAGTCGCTAGGACACGAGCAGTTGATCGTTGAGCCTCGTTGGTTGAGCGGCGATCGCCTCGGCGATGACTTTCGAATCCCGACCCAGGCCGTTGATCTGCGCAGACGACGCCGAATACTGGAAATTCAGACCCATGAAGTAGAGACCAGGAATCTGTGGGACGATGCCGCGGCGATGAGCCAGGCCCCCATCGCTGAAGCCCGGCAGGTCGATCCAGGAATAGTCCGGCTTGTAGCCGGTGCACCAGACGACGTTGGCAACATCCAGCACTCGGCCATCCTCGAGCACCGGTAGCCCGTTTCTGACTGATCCCACCCTGGCAACCCGCTGTACCCCGGCCGCGGCCAAATGCTTGGGTTTGACCCTGACAAGAGGAAGACCATGGCCTGCTTCCAGCTTGCGAATGAGCTTTTTGGCCGCGGGGTTGTGGATCGTCAGGATGCGATGGAACGCGAACCTGACCAGCGGATAAACGAATGCTCCGGTAAACCGATTGATCGGAAACGGAATATGACCGACATCTCGACCCGAAAGCATCACGTCGAAGCGGCCGGCGAGATCCATTGCAATGTCGGCCCCCGAGTTGCCGGCCCCCACCACCAGCACCGTTCCGGGCCGGAGCTGAGCCGGATTCAAATAGTCAAGGGAGTGCATCTGACAGATCCGCGGATCAAGATCGTCGGCGAAGGACGGTATCCGGGGGATCAGCTCGGGAGAAGTGGCCAGCACTACGTTGTCGGCCGTAAACCGCAAATCACCTGCGGCCAGGCGAAACCGGCGGCCCTCGGCGGCGAGGGCGTCGACTCGAACGTTGTGTCGCACAGGGAGCGAAAACTTGGTTGCGTATACCTCCAGATAGTCGGCCATTTCGTCTTTGGTGGGGTATTGACTCCGCCGAGCGGGAAAACGCAGCCCCGGCAGCCCGTCGTAACCGGCGGGGGTGAAGAGGCGTAGGGAGTCCCAGCGGGTTCTCCAGGCATCGCCCGTGCGCTCGTGGGAGTCGAGGATGACAAACGACCGGCCCCTTTTGGTCAACTGGTAGCCAGTTGCCAGGCCGGCTTGGCCACCTCCCACAATCACCGTCTCGAAGCTCTCTGGTTCGTAGCTCATCACCATCACCTCCAGAGATGAGCGTACGGACCATGTCCCGATCCGACTTCGGGGGTATCACCCATTTCGTCCACCGACCGAGTACGTAGAGCTACCCAATGAGGTCGCGAACCAGACCGTGCTTGAGGGCGTAGGTGGTGGCGGCGGTGCGAGAACTTACACCGAGCTTGGCAAGAATGTTGCTGACGTGCCGGTCGACGGTTCTTACCGCCAGGAAGAGATGATCAGCGATGGCCTGATTGGTTTCTCCGCCGACAAGCAAACCAAGCACTTCGATCTCTCGACGTGACAAGCCATGGTTCTCGGCCGGCGTGGGTCGGCCGAACTGCTCAAGCTCAAATCGGGCACCGACGGCAGCGAACGCTTTTCGGGCGGCCTCCTGCTCGAGGTGAGCGGAGGCGTCGTCCCCTATCGCCCGGCAGCATTTAGCAATCAGCAATCGCACTCGAGCCTCTTCATAAGGTGCCGCCAGGCGGCGCCAAACACGCTGACTTTCGCGCAGCTTTGGAAGGGCGGACCGTGCCTCTCCCGCGGCCAAAGCCACCGACCCCAGAGCCTTGGCGGCGATGGCATTGAGCATCGGCATGTCTAACGCACTCGCCTGGCTGGAGAGATCACGCGCCGCGTTGTCAGCCACCTCGAATTGTCCAACCATAAGAGCTATTTCCACCAGAGCCGGGAGATAGCGGGCCTGCAGCCAGGGTCCCTCTGCCTCCTCCCGAGCTCGTTGAACCGCCGCCAAGGCAGCTTGCCCCTTCTCTTGGGCCAACCAGAGGAGGCCCAGGCCAGGCTGCGGATCCTCGCCGAACTCACTGGCCTGGTGATACGAGGATTCCGCAGCCGATAGCTCGCCCATCAAACGTTGCACCTCAGCCCGCTGGTACCAGCCACTGCCGGCTAAATGCGGCTCGGCCGCGAGAAAGTGTTCACAAGCAAGATCGACGTCAGCCAAAGCAGCCTTCCACTCACCCTCGAGGAGACGAATTCTTGACCTCAACACCAGGCATTGGCCACGGAACACCAACATTCCCGGCTGACGGTCGGACCAGGTGGATAACACCTCGGTCCACTCCTGGGCTCGTCGGAAATCGAAGACTTCATGACAGCCGCCAATCACCGAGCAATAGACAGCACCTATCGCGGGCACCGTCGCCGCACCACCAATCACCTCCAGCATCGCTTCGTCGAAGATGGCGAGTCCGTCCTTGATCGCGCCCAATCGCAGAGTTGCGCGCGCTTGAACGGTCAAGGCCAATGCAACGATGTCGACTTCGCCATTGCGACGACCGATGGAAACGGCGTCGGCGGCGATCGCCTGGCCGGTGGCAAAGTCGTTCTCTACCGCAACCTGACGGAAAGCGAACTGAGCCAGCGCGTATGCGCGGCCGGTGGACTCTTTGGGCTCCTCCTCAGCCGCCCGGCCTAGACGCGACACCCAAGCTGCACCCTGACCGAAATCTCCCCGGTTCAGCAGTTGAAACGCAGCCCAGAAGGCGGAGCGGATCGCCTCCACCGTTTCTCCCGCTTTGAGGCGCTGCTCATACGACCGACCAAATGCAGCGACGCTTTCTGCCGTGTGTCCGAGCAGCAATGCCGCCGTTGCCAGGAGCTCGATATCCTCTACTCGTGGCGAGCCGGCAGCGACGAGCTCGTGGTATTTGTCAGCCCAATCGAACCGCTCGGCCTTGCGTTGTTCGGTCACGGTTAGAGCTTAGAAACGGCGCCCGACTCGATTCAGAGTGAGAACGCCGGTTTGCGACTCGGGAGACCGACCAGAACAACTCCACCGAGAACGAAGAGGCTCCCGAGCATGAGTCGCCATCCGATCTCCTCCCCCAAGGCGGTGACCCCCTAGCAGCACCCCGACCAGAGGGATGATGTAGGCAAACAGCGAGGCTTGACTGGCCGGGGCGAGCTGATTGGCGCGCAGGATCGCAAAAAAGGCCAGTGCCAATGTCACCCCCAGTGCCAGGATCAACGCCCACTGACCAGGGTTAGGGGCTTCCCAGCTTCCAGTGGCAGCGATAGCGGCGATTCCCAGAAGCCCCGCTCCGATCATCATCGGCGCCAGCGTGCTGGCGGACGGATAGCGCATCGCCATCCTCTTGAGGAACGGGAGACTCAATCCGGAGAGGGCGGCTCCGATGAGCGTGAGGATGACGCCGGCGACCGACCCTGATCCGTTCGAGGTACCGGCGAGCAAAACCACCCCTCCGACGCTCATCGAGAGTCCTAATGCTTTCACGATCGTGAACCGGTCGGAGCCCCCGAGGAAGTGAGCCATAACGGAGGTGAAGATCGGTCCCGAGGAGATGAGGATCGTGGTGATCGAAACCGGCAGTCGTTGAAATCCGAGATTGAAGAATATGGCCGGTCCTGATCCGCTCACCATTCCCAGGCCCATCGCCCATAACCAAGCCCGGGCCGGCGCTCGACCGAAGGCAAGATGCGCCATCAGGCAGGCAACGG
>JBOGEX010000103.1:0-7501 GCA_050741915.1 Acidimicrobiia bacterium | reverse complement strand
GTCACAGTTACCGGCCCCAACAGCGACCGAAAGGAGGACCCATCGACTAACTTCGCCCCGGAACCACCTGCGGGATTACGTGAACGACCCCCTGGTGAATTACGTCACCGTCGACACCTTGGAGCGGTCAATCAGTTATCACCGCTTGGTCGAGGAGCAGGCGGCTGCGATCAGGCACCTCTCCCGACTCGAGGGCAGCCTGGTCCTGGTGGTGGGACCGGGAGGGTCGGGGAAGACGCTGGCCATCGGCTCCTATGCCGAGGCGGTTAGAGCGACTGGGAGCAGGGTGATCGGAGCGGCGACCTCCGCTACTGCTGCGGCCAATCTCGGCCAGAGCCTCAACGGCTGTTGGACCGGCACCATCGCTCTCCTCCGTCATCATCTTGAGAGAACCGGGCAGCCGCTGCCACCGAGGACGGTGCTGTTGATCGATGAGGCCTCGATGGTCTCCACCGCTGACCTGGCCTGGGCGGTACAGCTGGTCCGTGACTGCAACGGCAAGCTGATCCTGATCGGAGATCCCCGCCAGCTGCCTCCGGTCGACTCGGGTGGGCTTTTCCATCGCCTAGTAGCACAGGGTCACCAGGTGGTGGACAAGCTGGCCTCGGTCAACCAACGCCAGACCCTCGACCTCGATCGGGAAAACCTCACCCGGTTGCGAACCGGGAAGATCGAAGAAGCGATCCACCACTACTCCGGAGCCGAACGCCTCCACCTCGGTCAGAGCGAAGCCTCCACCAAGTCGGCCATGGTCGAGGCCTGGTGGAAGGACGTCGAGCGCTTTGGCCTCGAGCGAGTGAGGATGCTGGCCTCCCGCCGCCACGAGGTGGAGACGTTGAACCAACTGGCCCGGGCGGAGATGAGCGTGGCCGGTGTCCTCACCGGCCCGGTCCTGACCACCAGGTGGGGAACAGACTTTCAGGCCGGGGACCGGGTGGTGGTGCGGGACAACTGGTACTCGTATTCCGATCTCCGCAACGGCCAGACCGGCACCATCACCGCCGTCGATCCCCAACGAGGTTCGGTCTGCATTCGTCGGGATCTGGACGGCCAATCGATCGACCTTCCCCGGTCCTATGTCGATCGCAATCTGGATCTGGCCTATGCCCAGACCATCCACACCGCCCAAGGCCAATCCTTCGCAGTCACCCATCTGTACGCCGATCTCGGGGTCAAGGCCGAACACGGCTATACCGCCCTGTCGAGAGCGCGGGGCGAGACCCACCTTTGGTTGAACGATGTCCGCGGTCCGCTTGGAGACTGCACCTACCTCCATGGGAATCCGTTGATCGAGAATCGGGTCGAGGCCCTGGTGCGACAGCTCTCCCAATCGGTGGTGGAGCCTCCCGCCCATGACCAAGGAATCGCATTCCACGCCGCCGGCGATGAAGAGCTAGTCGAAGCGAGAGACCAGCTCGCGACGATCATCCGGCATGCTCACATCTCGGCCAGCCTCGATGACCGGATCGCAGCCTTCGATGGCGCCATCACGAGGCGCTCGAAGTCTGTACAGGATCTCCGACCACTGGCGCTCAAGCTCAGCTGCGACATCTCGAAGAATTGCGGGCCGAGCTAGTCGAGCAGCAAGCGCTGCGGCAGGTCTGGCTGGCAGAGAACCTGGAACCGTTCCGGAGATACTCGGCGATTGCCGAGGAGCTTCATCACCGGCTTGGCGCTCGCTTCGCCTCCTACTCTCTGGCTCCACCGGACGATCTGGTCGCCGCGATCGGACCGCGACCCGGGGAAGGCATTGGCATGCACAAGTGGGACGAGATCGCCCTCCTCCACGCCAAGGCCCGACTAGAGCTAGTGTAGTGTCCTTGTTTTGACCGCGCGGTTGGGTTAGGCTTCGGTATGGCTCACCCACCGGCGGAAGCGTTGATCTTGTTGCTTGAGGAGCGTGTGGCGCTGGAAGAGATCGCAGTGTCGCCTTCGCGGCCGCATCGTGCGGTGCGTGAAGCCAAGGGTCTGCTGATGGCGGCCGACGGGGTGGCGAACACGACCATCGCCACCCGTCTTGGTGTGTCGCGTTCGACGGTGTTGGGATGGCGGTCGCAGTTCGTCGAAGATGGCGTCGAAGGTGTCGGCAAGGTTCGCTCGGGCCGGGGACGGAAGCCCACGATTCCCCAGGTCAAGATCGAACAGGTCGTGTACGACACCCAGCACACGACACCGGCGGATGCCACTCACTGGTCGGTGCGCTCGATGGCCAAACACGCCGGCATCTCCAAGACGAAGGTGCAGCAGATCTGGTCGGCGCGTGGTCTCAAACCGCATCTGGTCGCGACCTTCAAGCTGTCCACCGATGTCCACTTCGAAGACAAGCTCGTCGATGTCGTCGGCCTCTACATGAATCCTCCCGAAGGCGCCGTGGTGCTCTCGGTGGACGAGAAGTCCCAGATCCAGGCGCTCGACCGCACCCAGGCGAGCCTGCCGATGAAGCCGGGCAGGGCCGGGACAATGACCCATGACTACAAACGCAACGGCACTACGACGCTGTTCGCCGCCCTGAACGTGCTGACCGGCGTGGTCCTGGGCGAATGCCTGCCCCGGCACCGCAACGGCGAGTTCCTGAAGTTCCTCCGTCTCATCGACCGTGGCATCGACCAGGGCCTGCGGGTCCATCTGATCGTCGACAACTACGGCACCCACCAGCATGCCAACGTCAAGGCATGGTTGGCCACTCACCCGCGTTTTCATCTCCACTTTGTGCCTACCAGCTCGTCGTGGCTGAACCTGGTTGAGCGATGGTTCCGCGACCTTGCCGCCAAACGCCTCAAGCGAGGCAGCTTCGCCGGCGTTCCCGAGCTCACCGCCGCCATCGAGGACTACATCGCCCATCACAACGGAGACCCCAAACCATTTGTGTGGACCAAGACCGCCGAAGAGATCATCGAAAAGGTCAAACGTGGGCGCGTCGCCCTCGACCAAGCGCGCGCCAATTGAAGGACGCACCATTAGCGGGAGGGGCAAGTCCCCTCCCGGCCTCCCCCTGGGACGCGGCCACCGCTCGCATTGAGGCTGTCGGGCCGGCAAGGCTGGCTCTCGGTCGGGCAGACTGGGTTGATGACGGCGGTTACCAACATCAACGATGTGCTGGACGGGCACACGGCCTTGGAGGTGGAGTGTGTCGACCGGATCTATCTGAACGCCTACCTTCCTGGTTTGCAGGTGGGCGGTCAGGTGGTGACCTTCTTCACCCGGCATCGGGGTAACCCGATCCCCTCTCCGGCCTTGATGGAGCAAAACGGCAATCGGTTCCGGCAGGGGGTCAAGGCCTTCGCCGAGGAGCGGGGGGTTCCCATCCTGCGGTTGAAGAAACCAGACCGGACCCGGTGGGACGACCGCAAGCTCGACCATGTTCGACCCTATCTGGAACAGGCCGAGCGGTCGGGCCGGTTCGGGGTGGTGGCGATCGTCGCCGCTCAGGAGTTCCAATGGGTGTTCTCGGCTAAGAACCGTTCACCCAAACCGGGGGTGGTCTCCTATGACTTCGTCAAGGAGGACCGGCGGGTGGGCGTCTACTACTTCTATCTGCTCGACCCCCAGTTCGGCCCCGGGTTCATCAAGATCTGCACCTACTTCCCCTATCCGGCCAAGGTGTGGTTGAACGGCCACGAGTGGGCCAAACGCCAAGCCGACCACCAGGGCCTGGCCTATACCGGGCTCTCCAACGGGTTCGCCTCCTGTGCCGATCCCGCCGCCCTGCAAGCCATCTGTGACCGTTTCGGTCCCGCCGACGTCCAGGGGTTCTTCGACCGTTGGATGGAGGTGATCCCCACCCCGCTCACCACCGCTGATCGCCGGGCCGGATACTGGTGGGAGCTGTCGATGCGCCAGGTGGAGGTCAGCCGCACCATCGTCTTCGACGACCCCCGCCGGGCCCGTGGGTTCTTCGAGGCCCTCGTCGCCGACAACATCGGGGTCGGTCGCCCCGAGGAGATGGCGGCGGTGTTCGCTCGTCGGCTCCGCCGGCCGACCAAACATCCCTACCGGACCCGGGTGTTCGGACCGGGCACCGAGGTCCGAATCGAGTTCCGTTACAAGCACAGCCGCATCAAGCAATACCTGAAGGAAGGGAGAGCGCTGCGTATCGAGACCGTCATCAACAAACCATCCGACATTGGGGTCCTAGCCCGGCTCTGTCACCTCCCCGAGCTGGTGGCCAAGGCCCGGGCGGTCAACGATCGTCTGCTTACAGTGGAACGCGCCGGTCAGGGCTGTGCCATCGGCTCTGCGCTCTTTGAGCGCATCCACCAGCCCTACATACGGGAGGGCCAAAGAACCGGAGCCCTGCGCTTCGGGGATCAACGCGCCATGGCCCTGACCGGCGCCCTCTCCGTGTTCGTCCACGCCGTCGCCGGTTTCACCAACAAGCGCCTTCGCGGGCTGGTGGCCGGACTCCTCGGCACCGACTACACCGCCAACCAGATGACCTACGACCTCCGCCGGCTCCGTCTCCACGGCCTCATCCAACGGATCCCGGGCACCAACAGCTACACGCTCACACCCGACGGAACCCGGGTCGCCATCTTCTACAACAAGGTCCACGCCCGGTTGCTCCGACCCCTCATCGCCGCCCCCGACACCCCACCGGCACCCATCGAGCTACGCCGCGCCCTCACCACCATCGACCGGATCATCGCCGATTACGCCGACAACGCCCGCCTGGGCACCGCCGCGTGAAACTTGCCGAAATGTTCAAGAACCTGGCCCCCAAGAAGAACTACCCCGGTTCCGGGACTTCGCCCGGAACCGGTGGCCCCTCCGGGGCAGCGTGTTTGAGCAGGGGGCGTAGGTTTGGGGGATGGGTGATGATTTCAGTGCTCGGTATGGGGATCTGTTGACGGGTTCGTATGACTGTGTGGATCGGATCGTGCTTAACGCCTACTTCCCGTTAGGTCACAACCCGGGGGGTTTCCGGTCGTGGTGGCGGAGGCTGTATGGCGGCTCGGATGAGGAGCTCGACAACGCCCATCTGATGCGGATGGCGGGCCGGTTCTCACGCCGGGTCAAGGCCTGGGCCGAAGCCAACGGGGTGCCGGTCCTTTACTGCAAGAAGGGAGAGCGCAAGCATCTGATTGATCGCCGAGAAGCATCTGGCTGCTCATACGGTCGGGCAGGGAGTGTTCTTGGTTCTGGTGGCGAAGGCCCCGGCCACTGTGTGGAAGGTGCAACGGTCAGCGGGCGGAGTCCTCGTCAACCTGGAGAAGAAGAGCGAGTATGTCAACCATTACTCGTTTCACATCATGGATCCCGAGTGGGGGCATGTGACGGTCAAAATGTCGGGGCATCCCCCCTTCGGGGCGCAGGTCATCCTCAATGGCCACGAGTATGTGGCCTGCGCCGCTGCCCGCAGGGGGATAGGCCTTGTCAAGGAGGGCAACTGCTTCACCGCGGTGACCGATCCCTCTGGCCTGGCTCAGGTCGCAGATACCTTGTCGCATCCCGCGGCTGCAGGGCGCCTGAGCCAGGTGTGCAACCGGTGGATCTACTCGGCGTGTCTGTGCTTCGGACTGGACCCGGACCAACAGGCAAAGAGCGGGTTCGGTTACGACTATTCGGTCTATCAGGTCGAATACAGCCGGAACCTGATGTTCTCCAACGGCGCCCAGATGGACAAGACGTTCCAGGCGGTGGTGGACCGGACCCGGGCTCGGATGGACGTACCGCAGCTGCGGACCCTATTCGGCGCCAAGGCCCGTCCTCACCGAGGCCGCAAGGGCGGGCCGCCCCGACTAGCAGCCGTGGTCGAGACACCTCGTTACGACCTGACCATCTTCAAGCTCCACTTCGGACGCTTGACGTTGAAGGCGTACACCAAAGGCGAACACGTGCTGCGTTTCGAAGCGGTCGCCCATAACACCCGCGACCTGGGTTGCGGCCGGGTCCTGGAACGATTCGGGGACATCGTGGCGCGGCTGGCAGGGATGGCCGACCGGTTCTGCACCGCCTTGGACTGTGTCGATGTCGGGTTCATCACCGACGGCTACCTCGACCAACTCCCGGAGGGTTCCCAGCTCGGTGCGATCAGGGTGGGCGGGATCGACCTGACCAAACCCCGCATGCGTCACGCCCTGGCCGCCGTCTCGGCCCTGGCAGCGGCACCCAACGGGTTCACCGTCGCCGACTTCGCCGCCAAGGTGCATGCCATCAGCGGACACACCCACGGCGGCTACACCACCCGCCAAGCCGCCTACGACCTGCGGAAACTGCGAGCAAAACAACTCGTGGAAAAACCCGGACGATCCCGCCGCTACCAGGTGCCCGCCCAAGCCGCCCGCACCATCACCGCGCTGACCACCATCCGCGACCAGGTCATCGAACCGATCCTGGCCGGTGTCCGCACCCCCCGCCTCGGGCGCAAACCCTCCACCTGGACACAAGTCGACCGCCACTACGAAAACATCCGAATCGAAATGGAAGCCCTCTTCGACCACCTCCATCTCACCACCGCCGCATAAACAACAAATTGTCGATACGGATTCTGCAAGCGCCTACCCCGGTTCCGGGACTTCGGCCAGGTCGTGAACCGATGGGGGAGGGACCACGCCCGTAGCATTCTCTCCAACCATGTCACGCGGGTGCTCCTGCCCGGCATGGCCGACACCGAACTCCTCGAGGACTTCTCCAAACTGATCGGCGAGCGCCGAGTCGTGACACAGACCCTGTCTGACGGCCCTGGTGGGCGATCCACGTCCGAGACTCACCGCTGGGAACGGCTGGCCCCAATCGAAGAACTAAGAACCCTTCCCGAGGACACCGCTGTCGTCGTCTATAAGAACCATCGTGCCGCCCGCGTTTTCCTCCGGCCGTTTCACGAGCAGAGCCAGTGGAAGCACCTAGGCGGCTGGCTCCTCGGAGAGCGGAAGGGCCAAGAAATATGATGGGCGAGCTGCGATCGGTTCAGCTCACCTCTGCCTGCTGCTGCACGCCGTTGCTCGAGCGTTGAAGGTGTGATCCCGGTGTCACCGAGTCGGCCGGGTAGTACTTCGACTTTGTCTAAGGGTCCACCACATAATAACCCGCGAGATGTAGTGTGCGGGTATGGAGCTGTCACGGCAGGGTCTTGAGGGGTTCTTTGCCACGACGTTGGCGCATCTGAACGAGCGTCAGCGGCGCTTGGTGGTCGGGGCTATGGCAGAGGCGTTGGGTCGTGGCGGCCAGGCCCGGGTCGTGGAGGCGTCGGCGATGAGCTCGTCGACCGTCGCCAAGGCGGTGGCGGAGGTGCGTTCGGGTGTGGAGCCGTCGGACCGGCAGCGGGCCCCCGGGGCGGGCGACAAGCCGGCCATCGACAAGCAGCCGGGGTTGTTGGAGGCGTTGGATGAGCTTGTGCATCCCGACACTCGTGGGACGCCGATGTCGGGGTTGCGTTGGACGCTCAAGTCGACCTATGAGTTGGCTGCGGATCTGCAGGCCAAGGGGTTCCGGGTCTCGGCTGAGTTGGTGCGCCGGCTGTTGCACCAGATGGGCTATTCGCTGCAGGCGCCGGTCAAGCAGA
>JBOGEX010000102.1:0-1603 GCA_050741915.1 Acidimicrobiia bacterium | reverse complement strand
ATGTGGGAATGATCCGACATGTAGCCCTCTTCGATTTGCGAGACGGCGCCGAGATCGCCCAGATCGAGGAGGCCCTCGCCATTATTCGACAACTAGATCCGGGGATCCGAGACGCATCCTGGGGCCCCGGTGCCGGTCTTCGAGAAGGCAATGCCGGTTATACCTCGGTCTGGGACTTTGCCGACGAGGCGGCTTATCGGGCCTGAGACACTCATCCCGAGCATGAACGTGTTCGCCGTGAGCTGATCTTGCCCAACCTGTCGGGGTCTGCCGCAGCCAGTTCCGCATCGATTCAATAACCCCCTCTAGAGCGTCGTGGTTCAGACAAATGTGGGCGGGCCGACGCAGGGCATCGAGCCGCGCTGGGCGTCGATCGAGAATGCCTTGCCTGCAGACCCGATTAGAGTTTCCCTCGATGAACCACCGGTTCGAGTCCCCGCTCTTGCGCTTGTTGTTGCGCGTCGGTGCGGGCCACCGGGGATAGCTGTTAGTCCAACTTCCAAGCCATCTACATCCCTCGACCCGCACCCACAGGTGCGGGTTTTCTCATTCTCCAGCCCAAAAGGAACCTCATTGACCACTGCCATCCAATCGCAACTCTCCACCAGCCGGGAGCTACGCCGCTACGACGACGTGCGCCATCTTCTCCCCGATGTCGATCAACCCACGCCGTTAGTCCGGCTCCGGTGGGTGCTCCCGGGGGTTTTTCTGAAACTGGAATGGCTGAACCCGTTCGGTTCGATCAAGGATCGAACCGCCGTCTATCTCCTCCAGGGCCTTCGAGATCGGGGCGAGCTCGACGGTCGCAGCCTGGTGGAGGCCTCGTCGGGCAACACCGCCATCGCCTTGGCCGCCCTCGCCGCCCTCGAAGGGATCCCGATCACTGTCACCGTCCCCGACGCCGTCCCCGAGGAGAAGAAGGTCCTGCTGCGAATGCTCGGGGCCGAGGTCTGGCCCACCCCCGATGATCTCTGCCCGGTCGACCTTCCCAAAGACGGCGCCATCGCCTTGGCCCGATCGATCGCCGCCTCGGGCGAAGGCTTCGTCTGGCCCGACCAGTACTCCAATCCCGACAACGTCCGCGCTCACTTCGAAACCACCGGGCCCGAGATCTGGAAACAGACCGAAGGGAAGATCGAGACCTTCGCCGCCGGCTTCGGAACCTGCGGCACCCTCACCGGCGTCGGTCGCTGTCTCAAGAGCCAGAACCCCAACGTCAAGATTCTGGCGGTCGAGCCCCAACCCGAGCACCGGCTGCCGGGACTCAAGGCCTTCGCCGAGTCGAAGGAGCCCTCGATCCTCGACCGGACGGTCATCGACGAGGTAATCCAAGTCGACGACGAGACCGCCTATGCGATGACGCTCCGGCTCCACCGGGAGGAGGGCCTGATCGTTGGGCCCTCCACGGGAGCGATCGTGGCCGGAGCCGCCGCCGCCGGAGAAGGCCTCACCGTCGGCATCTCCCCCGACTCCGGATTCAAGTACGCCAGCTTCTTCTCCGACTTCCTCGGCGACGAGGGACTTCCCCGGCTCTAGCGAAAGGACCCGACCATGACTGACATCATCAAAGCCGATCTCGAGAACGACGAGATCCTCGACACCT
>JBOGEX010000101.1:0-2969 GCA_050741915.1 Acidimicrobiia bacterium | reverse complement strand
ACCTGATAGCTCCCATCGGAAAGGGCCAGCGCGGCCTGATCGTCTCCCCGCCAAAGGCGGGGAAGACGACCGTCCTCCAGGAGATCGCCCAGGCGATCACGACCAACACCCCGGAGTGCTATTTGATGGTCGTCCTCGTCGACGAGCGGCCGGAAGAGGTCACCGACATGCAGCGCTCGGTCAAGGGCGAGGTGATCTACTCCACCTTCGACCGCCCCGCCGAGGAGCACACTCAAGTTTCGGATCTTGCCATCGAGCGAGCCAAGCGACTCGTGGAGACAGGAACCGATGTCGTCATCCTGCTCGACTCCATCACCCGTCTGGCCCGCGCCCACAACCTGGCGACCCCCGCCTCGGGGCGGATCCTCTCTGGTGGAGTCGACTCGACTGCCCTCTATCCGCCCAAGCGCTTCTTCGGTGCCGCCCGCAACATCGAGGAGGGAGGCTCGCTGACCATCCTCGCCACGGCGCTGGTTGAGACCGGTTCCAAGATGGACGAAGTGATCTTCGAGGAGTTCAAGGGCACCGGCAACATGGAGGTCCGCCTCGACCGCAAGCTGGCGGACAAGCGGATTTACCCCGCCCTCGACATCGAGGCCTCGGGCACCAGGAAGGAAGAACTCCTCTTCGATCGCAAGGAGCTGGCCCAGGTCTGGAAACTCCGGCGAGTGCTGCTGGCTCTGGAATCAGGAGCGGCTCTCGAGTTGTTGATTGATCGGCTGAAGAATTCGAAGTCCAACGAAGAGTTCCTGGCCGAAGTAGCCAAGTCGTCGGGCAGCTAAACGATTCTGGCGTAAAAATGGCTACGTATACGTAGCCATTTTTACGCCAGAATGAAGAGGAGATCTTGATGAGAGCCGATATCCACCCCACCTATGGCGAAACCACAGTGATTTGTTCCTGTGGGAACCGCTTCACCACCCGCTCGACCAAACCGGGCGAGCTCCACGTCGAGCTTTGCAACGACTGTCATCCGTTCTTCACCGGTCGCCAGAAGTTGGTCGACTCGGGAGGGCGGGTGGAGAAGTTCCAAAGGCGCTACGGCTCGACCGATTACCGGAAGAAGAAGGGCGAGGCCCGCCAGAGCTGATGCCCGAGTCGCCACTGGCTGCGCTGACGGTCGGTGGTCAGGCAGTCCTCGAAGGGGTGATGATGCGCGCCCCCAACGCCTGGGCGGTAGCGGTACGCCGCCCCGATGGTGTCATCGAGTCCATCCGCCACCAACTCCCACGCCTTACTTCCCGTTCGCGGTGGGCGAAGGTTCCCTTTGTTCGGGGGATGCTGGTCCTGGGCGAGTCGCTCACGATCGGTTTCAAGGCGCTGTCCTGGTCGGCCCAGAAGTCCGTGGGCGAGAACGAGGAGGAGTTGACCAAGGGGCAGCTGGCAGGGTCAATGACTCTCGCCATCGCCTTTTTTGTTGGCCTGTTCGTAATTGCCCCGGCGGCAGCCGCCCGGTTTCTCACTGAGAATCGATCCTTCTTATATGCCGCCATCGAGGGACTGATTCAACTCGGGATCTTTCTTGGATATTTGTGGCTCTTGGGACGTTCGGCCGAAATCCGGCGGGTCTTTGCCTATCACGGGGCCGAGCACATGTCGATCCACGCCTACGAGGCGGGTGATCCGCTCGCGGTCGATCACGTACGGCGTTACCGGCCCGAGCACCCGCGCTGCGGCACCAGCTTCCTCCTCATCGTCATGATCCTGGCGATCATCATCTTCGGCCTCCTTGGCCGCCTTCCCTGGCCGCTTCTCGTTCTCAGCCGGCTGATAGGTATCCCCCTCATCGCAGGCATCTCCTATGAGATTCTCAAGGCGTCCGGAAAGCACCAGGAGACCCGTTGGGGCCGCTTCCTTGCCGCGCCCGGGCTCTGGCTGCAGCGGCTCACGACCCGGGTCCCGGAAGAAGACCAGATAGAGGTGGCGGTGGCCTCCCTCCTTTCCTCGCTTGACGCCTCCCAGGTCGAGGAAATTCTGCGGCGAGGGCCGGTGCCGGAGGCGTCCCTGGCCGCCCGCGCCACCCAATAATGGCCGACGAGCTCATTGAGCCCGGGCTCGTAGCTCGGCTGAAAGAAATGGTTCTGGCGTTAGCCGAAGTCGAAGGAGAAATGGCGGCGGGCGGTAACGATTACGCCGAGTTAGGAAAACGCCACGCCGCACTCGCTCACCCTGTGGAGCTTTTTCGCCGTTACGAAGCGGCCATTGCCGATCTTGGAGATGCGGAGAGCCTGGCCAGTTCCGAGCCGGAGTTCGCGACCGTGGTCGAAGAAAAGGCAGCCGAGGCGGTAGAGCTCGCCGCTGCCATCCGCGCCGAACTGAACCCTGCCGATCCGAACGACCAAAAGGACGTGATCATCGAGGTGCGAGCCGCGGCGGGCGGCGACGAGGCGGCGATCTGGGCCGGTGACCTGTTGCGGATGTACGAGCGTTATGCAGAACGGCACGGTTTCAAGGTCGAGCCAATGGAGAGCTCGGAGTCTGAGGCAGGGGGCTTCTCCCGGGTGACGGTGGCGGTCAAGGGGAGGGGGGCCTTCTCCCACTTCAAGTACGAAGGGGGAGTGCACCGGGTGCAGCGGGTCCCGAAGACGGAGGCGCAAGGCCGGGTCCACACCTCGACGGCCACGGTGGCGGTGCTACCGGAGGCGACAGAGGTAGAGGTCGAGGTCGATCCCAACGACGTCCGCGTCGACGTCTTTCGATCGACCGGACCCGGCGGCCAGTCGGTCAATACCACCGACTCGGCCGTGCGGCTCACCCATGTTCCCACCGGCCTAGTTGTCTCCTGCCAGGACGAGAAGAGCCAGCTTCAGAACAAGGATAAGGCGTTTCGAATCCTGCGCGCCCGCCTCTACCAAATGAGGATGGAAGAGCAACAGGCCGAGTTGTCGGGTGCTCGCCGGGCCCAGGTGGGCACGGGCGGCCGCTCGGAGAAAATCAGGACCTACAACTTCAAGGAATCACGGGTGACC
>JBOGEX010000100.1:0-27188 GCA_050741915.1 Acidimicrobiia bacterium | reverse complement strand
GCTGGTAGGTGACCTCCCCCGCCAGTACCTCGATCATGACGTCGACCCTAGTGTTGCGGTAGTCAACAGCCAGCGAGACCTCGTTGCCTTCGAGCTGGACCTCACGCCAGTGGATGTTGTAGGCCGGCCACAGGTAGATGGTCCAGCCTTCGGTCCCGGAACCATTCTGGGTCGAATGCCTGACCAAGGCGGAGCTCGCCTCCAGTCCCACCTGCCGGTTGAAGAGAACCTCCCCTTGCTCGCTTAGGAACTCGACATCGAGGCCATCGGCACGGGATACCTGTCGTGTGTCGAACCATGTGACGGGATAGGTGTCAACCAGGGCGTCCACGAATAAGACGGGCCGATAGGCGCCGTCAACCCATACCTGGATGGCGGGGTCGGCACGCATCCGTGAACCTGCCGTCACCTGGAGGGTACCGTTCTCTGCGCCGATCTCGCCGAGGAAGAAGCGCTGCATGTCGGCGGCGGTCACCATCTGAGCGGGAATCGTGCTCCAGATGTTGCTTCCCGGGCCGGATGCGGGGCGTCTGCTGAGACCTTCCACGAGCCACGAGCGGGACAGGCCGGTGTCGTAGGCGTCGGCGCCCCAGGAGGTAGCGACCGAGCCGCCTCTGCCGGCTAGCCGTTCGAAGATCTGCAGATCCTCGGGTCGCAGGTCTGTGTAGTAGGGCACCGCCTCGACTGTCCGCTGATTGAAACCCAGGCTGGTCGCGGCCAGGACGGAGAGGGCCACTCCGGCTGCGACTCGTGTTCGGTGGGGCGGGAGTGCCGACCCTAATACTGTCGCCAGGATGCCGGCTGTGCTCCCGAGCAGCACAGGGAGCAGGTATAGCGGGCGGGTGAGGTAGGAGACGTCGGTATCAAGCAGAAGAAGGAATCCCGTCTGGAATCCGAGGACCGTGAACAGCCCTGCCAGCGCAGTTCGCCTTTTGTGGACCAGAGCCAGCGGCAGCGCAAGAAACCACATCCATATGAGGATCGGTGTCTCCCGGGTAGCCCAGACCGCCAGGTCCCAGGCCGTCGCCAGCGAAGGTGCCCTGAGCCGCAGCCCTTCGCTGGCCACCAGCCGGTAGTAGGGATAGGCGGTGATCCCGACGAGGAACGCAGCCGCTGCGGCAGATGCCGTTCCTCGCAGCGACAGTGGCCCCCAGCGCGGTCGGGAGACGTTGCGCCGTGTCCAGGCCAGGATCGACCGGATGGGGATCCAGCCGACACACACGACCAGAGCGAACGGGTGAGCGGCCGCGGTTGCCCCCACCAGGGCCCCAAACGCGACAGCGCGGAGCACGTGAGGCCGGGCCAGCCACTGCTCGTACACCGCCCAGCTCCACAGCATGAGGGCAAAGCCGGAGAGCATGGCGCCTCCCCCCCAGGCCAGCAGCTCGGCGGTAATGGGAGTCAGGATGCCAACCGCGGCCGCAACCAGGGAGGGTCCCCGCGGCATCCAGGTCCGGAACCACGCCATCAGCCCACCGACGAAGGCAGCCAGGACGACGAACATGGCGATGCTGAACGCCGTCACCGGACCGGAGAAGATCCGCACGGCCGCGATCAGCACGGGGAGGACGGGGGGGTGCTGCAGGGAGCGGACGCCAACGCCGAGAACTGCGTCGGCGTCGGCGAGGTAGTGACCGCCGTCGGGAGAAAGATATACCTCGGCCTCCACCAAGATCCGCCCCAGGGCGGCTCCCGCCACGGTGAGAGTCGCCACTGCATCCACCGTCCAGCGCGGCCAGCGGCGGCGAACAACCCGAGGCCATGGGCCAGGGTTGGTGGCAGTGCGAGGGGTGGTTGCGATCACGTCGGCGGCTCCCCGAGCTCGATGACGATGGTCCCGCCCGACCGAAAGGCCACCTGGGCGTGATCTGGGAGGAAGGCCGGAGGAGCCCAACCGGTTGGAATGACCAGGTAGTCGGCGCCCAGCTCGCCGACGGCATTGGCGGCGAAGAGGGGGTCGTGGAAGTACCGGCTGACGGTGATGGCATGTTCCCTCTCCTCCTCGAAGAGGAGCCACTCGAGCGACGAACCGGTAAGCGTGCTACGACCTGACAGCCCCTGCACCCACCATCCAACCGGGATCCCCCTCACACCGGGCACCGCCAGCACCGCGTCGGGCGAGGTCTCGTCGGCGATCCAGCGTGCGGCTGCTACCAGCCCTGCGTCCGCCGTCTGATAGCGCGAGGCGCTGGCGCGAAGGGTCAGCAGCGAGGAGAGGAGGACGAGAAGGACACCGGCCGCCGCCAGGGCAAGGGTGAACCGGCCCGGCCGGCGGACACGGACGGGGAGGGGGAGTGCCGGCGCCACCGCCACGGTGAGACCCATAAGAGGCCCGAGCTCGTAGGCGTAACGCTCGGAGCCAGTGAGCAGCCAGGCCACCGTCACCCCCGCCAGCCAGCTGAACTGGACGGCGGCCACCCGATCGGGAGCCTGGCGGCCTGCGATGGAAACGACGCCAGCCGCCACAAGCCCCATGGCTGGCAGCAGCCAGGCGGCAGGGGTGCCGATACCCGGATGAAAAGCCTCGGCGCGGGCCGCCGAGCCAAGCAAGGCCAGGTAGGTCGGAGCAAGTGGAAGAACCGCAAGGGTCGATGCCGCGCCGAGCGCGAGGAACGCCGGCCAGATGAGGAGGATCGAACGACGAGCGCGGATCATCAGCACCGCCAGGGCCGTGACCAGCGCCAGAAAGACCAAATGGGAGGTGGCGGCGGTGGCGCCGAACAGGGCCACCGCGCTAGACCCTCTGGCGAAGCTCGGCTGCGCGAGGAAGCCCCGCACCAGGGCGAGAGTCCCAATCGCAGCCGCCGAGCCGAGCAGTTGGGGGTACCCGCCCCACGCCACCACTTCCTGGGAGGGAGGCCACAGGAGCGCGACCGCCACTGCCGCCGCCACTCGAGCCGGTGGCGCTGCTCTTCTGCAGGTGAGGAAGATGACCCATCCGGAAGCGACGCTGGCCAGCGCAGCCAGCAGCGCCAGGCCCGCCACAGGCCCCGCCAGCTCGGTGACGACGAGGCTCAGGGTGGGGACCATGGGGGGGTACACGAGTCCGGGGGCCAGGAGATCGCCCGTCCAGATGTCTCGTCCGTAGGCCAGCCAGTTCCCGCCGTCCACCCCCGGTGGTACACCTGCGGCGACGAGGATCAGCAGCCTCCCGACCAGGAAGGCGCCGAGCAACCCGACGACAAGCCGCCCTCCCGTACGTCGCCCCAGATGAGGAGAGACAGCCGGGGGAATAGGGCTCGAGAGGCCCATCAGGGGGTGCTGTGGGAGGCTCCCAGCGCCGCCACGATCTCCTCCGCCAGCCTCACGACCGAGATGGCGTCCTCGACGGCTATAGGCGATGGGCGGTTCAGACGGATGCTGTCGACGAACTCCGAGATCAGTCGATCGTGCCCGTAGAGGAGCCGGCGGGTGAGGTAGCGACTGCCGGAGGTGAGCACCCCCCGCACATGCCCGCCGGTCGCCCGCAGGGAGGTGCCGAGTACCTGGGCAGGGCCGTGGGCGCCGTCGGAGGGAAGATCGATGGCGATGTCTCGGAACAGATCAAGAGCCACCACCCGCCGCCGGCTCACCAGCACGACTTGCCATTCCGACACCGGAGCGCCAAAGGTCATGGTGATCTGGCCGGGGGCAGAGCCCGATACCAAAACCTCAACCTGGTGGGGATGCCCGACGTCGTCGACGTGACCGCGGACGTGGTCGATGGTCAGCGGACCCAGGAAGCTGCCCAGGGTGTAGAGCAGGTGGGGGCACTCGTCGAAGAGGAGCCCGCCGGGCAGTTGGCGATACCAAGAGGGAAGTCTGCGGCTATGGCTGCTGAGCTGGACTCCTGCGGCATACACCAGGTCCGGCGTGTCTCCCAGCAGGTGCCGGGCCCGTCCCGCCGACCGTGAGAACAGGAGGTTGTGGGAGACGCAGAGCTTTCGGTCGGCGGCCTTGGCGGCAGCCGCCATCTCCTCGGCCTCGGCGGTCGACATGGCCATCGGCTTCTCTGTGAAGACGTGCGCGCCTGCGGCGAATGCTTGCAACGCCAGCTCGCGGTGTGTCCACGGTGGGGTGGCGATGCTCACGATGTCGGGGGAATGCGAGAAGAACTCGTCCAGTGTGGTAGCGGCGTGGGGCAGGCCGTGGCGTCGGGCAGCGGCGGTGGCCTTTCCCGGTGTCCGGTCGTAGACCACGGTGACCCGGCTGAAGGGGTTGCGTCGAAAGGACGGTATGTGGCGGTCCAGAGCCACCCATCCCGTTCCCAAGACGCCGACCGACAGGCTGTTGTGGTTGCTCATGCACGCTCCCGGACGCGCGGGATATCGGCGGCCGCCCGTAGCACCTCAAGGGTTTCGTGGGCGGTTCGGTCCCACGTGAAGAGAAGACTGCGGTCATGAGCCACCCTGCCGAGCCGGTGGCGCAGCCGAGGGTCGGAGATCAGAGAGTGCAATCTCTCCGCCAGCAGCGACACGTTCCCGGCCGGGTACCGAAGGCCGGCTTGTCCTCCGCCGAGGGCCTCCCAGTTGCCCGGTACGTCCGATGCGATGATGGCCAAGCCCGACGCCATCGCCTCCAGCACTGCCAACGGCATCCCTTCGGTCTGCGACGGCCGAACCAGGATGTCCGCTTCCCGCATCCGGTCGGCGACGTTGGGCTGGGTCCCTACGAAGCGACAGACCTCCGAGAGGTGGTGTCGTTGCGCCAACTCCTCGAGCCGTCGACGCAGCGGCCCGTCGCCCACGAAGGTCACGGTGAAGGCGGGGAGCGCCCGACGGTCGAGCCGGGCCAGCGCCTCGAGAAGCTGGTCGGGTCCCTTATTGCGGATCAGGCGGCCGACGTAGAGTATCTTGACCGGTCCGACCGCCCAGTCCGACCGGGGAGCCGGCCGGAAGACGGCGTGGTCGACTCCGTTGGGGACCACGACGACCTTCCCCCGGGCCTGTGGATACCGCTCCAGATGCGAGGCCACGGGGTGAGACACCGCCACGATCCTGTGGGTACGCCAGAGCAGCCATCTTCCGAGCGTTAGCTCGTGGATTTGCGCCATCTCCCTCAGGGGTGAGGTCATGGCCCCCAAACCGCCGATGTGGGCGGTGAGCACCAGCGGGATCCGGAGCCGTGTCGCCACGCGGGCGGCTATCACCGACGTCTGAAACTGCAGGCTGTTGGCGTGAATGACGTGGGGAGGGCCCTGGTCTCTGAGTCTCGCGATCAGCCTCCGGGTTCCGACCGCCACGGATGCCTGAATATGCAGGACCCGGGTCAGGTTGACGGCAGGGAGGGGCCACACCCGCACTCCGGTCTCCTCCTCACCCCACACGTCAGCATCCGAGTCGGCCACGGCGACGGTGACGGCCACACCGCTCTCCGCCCATCTCCGGTAGATTTGGTACGCAACTCGCTCGGCGCCTCCACCCTCGGCCGCTGAGAAGTAGTCGGAGAAGGCCAAGACGCTCACGCCGTCGGCGCCGCTCCATGGTTTGGGGAGCACCACGGGTTGGCTCACGCCGAGTTACGAAGGGTTTCGATTGCTGGTTCAGGCCGTGCCGGTTCTCGCCAGAGCGAGGAGATTCCGTCGTACTGCCGCCGTTGCAGGAAGATCAGGCGCGCCACGAACCCGAAGAGCAGCAGGGTTCCGCCCACCAACAACAAGCTCTGTGCCACGCCCGCTACCGCCGTGCCGTTGGAAGGGGCAGGTGCGCCGGAGACCCACCGCACAAGCATGGCCAGGTCGATCAGCAGGCCGGCCACGATGCTGCCGACGCCGATCCGCTGGCTGATCAGCGGGAATCTCGGGCTGCGAACGATCTGCAGCCAACTCCCAGACGAGGTGGACGCCACCGCCGACGTATGAGCCAGGAGACCGCCGGCGATCAATGCCTGCACGCCCAGCAGCAGGCAGATCGACGAGAAGAACACCGGCTGCCACCGAAGGGAGCCGAGAGGAACGCCGGCAGGCTGGACCAAGGTCCACAGGGAGGCGAGAAGCCCGAAGAAGGCGAGCAGGGCGCCCGGACCAAGGAGTATCAGATCGGGGGCAAGCTGAATAATCAACCCCAGGTGTCGGAGGCCGTCCTGGAAGGTGTTCAGCTTGGATCGACCGATCCGCTCCCTGTAGCTCCCCTGGATCTCCTCGATCCTCCACCCACGGCGGGCGGCCTTGATCAAGAGCTCGGAGGCGAACTCCATCCCCGTGGAGCGAAGACCCAGCTCACCCACCCGTCGTCTGTGGAAGGCTCGGTAGCCCGACTGGCTGTCTGAGATGCCGAGGTCGCCGCCCGCCGCCCGTCGCACCAACATCGTCAAGATGGGGGTACCGACGAACCGGTGCAGGAACGGCATGGTTCGGCGGGTGGCTCCCCTTAGGCGGGCCGCCACAGTCATGTCTGCTTTCCCCGACATGACCGGAGCCACCAGCTGAGGTATGAGCGAGAGGTCGTAGGTGAAGTCGGCGTCGGCCATCACCACCACATCCCCCCACGCCCCCTCGATTCCGGCCCGCAGGGCGTTGCCGTAGCCCCGTCGGGACTCGCAGATCACCCGGGCGCCGGCAGCGGAGGCAACGGATAAGGTGGAGTCCGTCGATCCGTTGTCGACGACCAGCACCTCCCCCACTAGACCGGCGGACCCAAAGGCCGCCTGCGCCTCGGCGACACACAGGCCAACCGACTTCTCTTCATCGAGGCATGGCAGAACAACGGTTACATCCATGAGGGCCTCCCGCTCGGCTGACCGGGTTGACTAGGACTCGCTGAGGCGGCCCCGCATGGCCAGCATCGCCGCACCGAGCGTCAGCAGGACCACTGCGCCGACTACCACCCAATCGAGCGGAAGCCCCGTGAAGGGCAGGGACCCTCCCACCGAGACCTGGGCGGCGAGCACACGGGGGGCACCAGATGGGTCGATGCCGGTGGCAGAGATCGTGTGCTGGCCTGCCGCGACGTTCGAGGGGACGGTCACGATGCTGGAGAAGGAGCCCCCGCTGTTGGCCGTTACGGTGGCCAGCATTACGGGCTCGGACTCGATGGTCAGGACGACCTCACTGCCAGGAGCGAAACCAGAACCCGAAACCTCCACCTCGTCGCCGGGATCCAGATTGGTCGTCGACAACTCTACGGGTCCATCAGCGGGTTGATACTGAGCGAGCGCGGTGGCGCTCAACCCGAGCAGACCAACAAGACTGAGGACAAACAAGCGAACTTTCACTTACACACCTCCAACGATCACAGGCCTCCTATCGGCAGATCGATGGCGAAACCCAAGGGCCTCGTGGGTCCTGTGCCCTCCCGCGCAGGTCTGGTCTACCCACCGTTTCCGTGGGCGGCCCACAGCGGGCCTAGTAGGAGACTGTCGATTTTCTGACCGGGGTACTCGCGATGGCTGGGCTCTTCAGGAGGAATCACCCCTGTGTAGCTTCCCTGGGAGGCTTGATGAGAAACAACGGCGTTCGATGGCTTGTTGCTCCTCAACCCGGCCGGCAACGCCCCATCGGACTGCTCGAGTTCACCGTATACCTCAAGGTCCGGTTCGCCGAATCGGAAACCGAAACCCTCTACTGAGACGCTCTACAGAAATGGATCAGCTATACCACCACGATCGGCCGGGCCGGCACCGGGATCGCCTCCTCAACACCATCAAATCGCCGCATATCCAAGTGCTCGTCACCCAGACGCTGGGGGACGTCGACCAGGCCGAAAGCACCTTCCGGCGGGCACTCGAACTGCTCAACGGGATTCGAAGGATCGTCCAGCATCCCGGCGGCATCAGACGACACGTCCGATCACCAAGCGACAGAAGCCGGCACAACTTGAGAGACACATCGCCAAGAAAGGCAACATCGTCGTCATCTACGAAGGCAGCAACCCGGCGACCGGCAAGCCGCGTCGCCGCTGGCATCGAGCCAGATCCACCAAAAAGGAAGCTGAGCGGATTCTGGCCGACCTGGTTAAGCAGCATCACGACGGCGACTACCGGGCGCCGGAGAAGATCGCCTTGGGCGTGTACCTCCTCGAGCGGGTGGCTCCCAGTTCGCAGGACGCAACGAAGAAACGACGTTCTCGTGCTACCGCCGCAACATCGAACTGCACGTCGTACCCAACCTTGGAAACATTCCGCTCCAACGCCTCGCTTCCGAAGATCTCGGATCGCGATTGCCCGGTTCTGGCGTCACCGTTGCCGAGCAGATCGGCGTAGAGATATTTGATCTATTCGGATTGGGATTCCGAGGAGGGATCGCACCGAGGTGGGGAAGGATATGACACCGTTCACGGGCTGGCATCTCCCATCTGGATCGAAGGGTCCCCTCGCTCAATTTCCCCTGAAATCGGTCGATTAGGTAACGACAACAACCAGACATGAGGGCACAGACCGATTCCCTAGTGCTGGTCGTCGACGACGATCCGGCCTCACTCCGGTTGAGCGAACAGATCCTCTTGGCCGCCGGGTTACTGGAACCTGCGTCTGTTTAGCGATCCCCACGAAGCGCTGGAAGCGGTCGACCCCCTCAAGGTCGACCTCGTCATCTCCGACCTCCAGATGCCCGAGATCGATGGTTTCCACTTGTTGAAGAAGATCAGAGAGACGGTCCCCGACGACGAGTTCTTCCCGGTGCTGGTCGTGACCGCCGATGCCACCACCGAGACTCGGCGCAAGGCGCTGATGCTCGGAGCCGACGACTTCCTGACCAAGCCGATCGACGTGGTGGAGATGACGTTGCGAGTCAAGCACCTGCTCCAGCTCCGGACCCTGCACATAGCCCTCTCCGACTCCCGGCACGAGCTGGCATCCGAGGTCGAAGAGAAAACCAGCGAGTTGAAGACCGCCATGCAGCGTCTGGAGAACCTGGTCAAGGCCAAGGACGTCTTCATCGCCAGTGTCAGCCACGAGTTCCGCACCCCCCTCACCGCAGTGCTCGGTTTCGCCAATGAGCTGGCGTGCAACACCGACGATCTCAGCCGGGAGGAGGTGGCAGGTGCGGCACAGATAATCGCCGAGCAGGCGGCCGACCTCTCGGCGATCATCGACGACCTTCTCGTCGCTGCCCGGTCCGACATCAATGCGGTCCAGGTGCTCAAAGAGGAGGTCGACCTGACGAAGGAGCTCAACGCAGTTGTCCTAGGAATCCCCTAGGCCGATCGCGGGCGGGTCCAGCCACCGGTCGGCGGGCTGATGGTGCAGGGAGACCACCTGAGGGTCCGGCAGATCCTCCGCAACCTCATCACCAACGCGCTACGTCACGGTGGGGACGTGATCAGGGTCGAGCTGGGCACGTCGGCAGGGACCGGCACCATCACCGTGATCGACGACGGTCCCGGTGTCCCCCCGGAGTCGCTGGACCGGCTGTTCGAGCCCTACCACCACGGGCGGGGCGACGCCGGCCAGCCGGCCTCGATCGGGCTCGGTCTCACGGTTTCCCGCTTCCTGGCCCGTCTTATGGAGGGTGACATCAGACTCGTGCCCCACCCCGATGGCACCGCCTTCGAGCTGTCGCTGCCCGCGGCCCAAGGCTAAGCGGCCGCTCCCCCGTCGCCGTTGGGCCCGAGGAATCGATCCAACGCGGCGAGGACCTTCGCCACGTCGAGCGGCTTGGTCAGATACTCGTTGGCCCCGCTGGCCAGCAGCTTCTTCAACTGACCCGGGGTGGCGTCAGCGGAGAGCACGACGACAGGGAGGCCGGCGGTGCGGGGGTCGGCCCGGAGATGACTCAGCACCTCGGAACCGTGGATGTCGGGCAGATGCAGGTCGAGGAAGATCAGACCTGGCTCGTGCTGCCTGGCCATCTCCAGCCCGATCGTCCCTGGGAGGACACCAGCATCTCGACCCCGGGCCGTCGCTCGATGATCCGCTCGATGAGCTTGATGTTGGAGAGGTTGTCCTCGATGTAGAGGAGGCGGCCCGACAGGGGGCGAGAAGCCTCCAACATCGCGTCGGCACCCGCCGCGTCCCCAGCCACGTCCGGTGCGATGGCCGCCGCCAGCTCGACGCGGAAAATCGAACCCGGCCGACCGTGCTCCGGAGGCTGAGACTCCCCGACATCGCCTCAATCAGGGCCTTTGACAGCGAGAGCCCGAGTCCGATGCCCTCTATCGACGTCGCCTCCATCCCGAGGCGGTCGAAGGGCACGAAGAGGCGGCCTAGCTGCTCGGGGGGAATTCCGGGGCCGGTGTCCTCGACCTCGACCCAGACCCGGTCGTCGACTACGCCGGTCGACACCCGCACCGAGCCTCCCCGTTTGTTGTACTTCACCCCGTTGGAAAGCAGGTTGAGCAGAACCTGGAGCAGACGCTGGCGGTCGGCGGTGACCCAGCTGAAATCATCCGGGTTGGGCTCGATGATCACCGCCACGTTGGCTTCCGAGGCCGAGGGACCTATGAGAGATGCCGCCTCACGCAGCACCTCGTCGAGGTTGACCGACTCGACCGACAGGGTCGCCCGCCCCGACTCGATGGCGGTCATGTCGAGCACCTCGTTGATCAGATCGAGGAGGTGGCGACCACTGCGCACGATCTGGGAGACGCCTGTCGGTGCCGGATACCGCCAGCTCCGTGGTTGCCTGAACCGCTGGGCCGTCGCCGCAACCAGCGAGCAGCAGCAGGAGCGTGCCCAAGATCGGGCCGTGGTGCGTCACTCGTCGCACGTCAGCTCCCGGCTGGATGCGAGCCCTGTCGACGATCAGCTATCCCCCAAGCCGGTTGGGCTCCTTCGCCGTGAGCCGAGCAGGTCCGCACCGGCCCCGTTCCTGGTGCGCTCGGCCACCGCCACGAACCCGACCCCCCACGCAATGGCGGCGATAGCCCAAGGCGGGCTTAGGCTCGAGCTGACCGGGTAGACCAGCGAGGTGACCCCGAAAAGGACTGGGAGGAGCCCGGCGACCAACGCCGTGAGCCTCCAGCCGTCTGGCCGCAGGCTGGCCAGCAGGCCCACCCCGACGACCGTGAAGCTGAAGGCGGCCATGAACCCGTAGTGGCCGGCAGCGGCATGATCGTCGACGGCGCTCCCCTGCAGCCCGATGTTGGTGGACGCGTAGACGAGCAGCGGCACTGCGGCGACGATGACCAGTACCAGCATCACCCGGTTGGCTCGCGAGACACTGAACGAACGGAAGAAATCACGACCAGCAGGGTGAAGGCTCACTGAGATGAGAGCAGCAGCCCCGACAGTTATCCACGGGGGTTGTGCAACCCTTGTGTTGTTCGACAGGACCAGGGTCAGCAACAGGGTCAGGAGCAGCCCGATCGAGGGGATGAGCGCCATCAACTGACCGGCGACGTTGCGCGATGGCCGTCGGAACTGGGCGAGTATCCCGACCACAGCCGGCACGAAAAGGAAGCCGAAAGTGAGATCGTGGACACGGTGGCGGGGCTCCTGGAAGTGGGTCATTAGACCGAATGCCCCCGGCAAGTCGAGTTCCAACAGCATCAGGAAAACCATCAGACCGTTGAACCCAGCTGCCACAAGAGTGAGCAGCAGGGCCAGTGCGAACAGAGGCGATCCTCGGAGAGTGCGAGCGACGTCGCGCATGGCGGTCATCAGCATGAACCCCCTGGTCGCCTGGACCATGGGACCCTTTCGGGACTCCCCGGCCCGGATTGGGGTGTGTCGAACCGACCCGCTGGGCCAATCCTCGGCGTGGCGATTTCGAGACCGGGAAGCTGAACCGACGGCATCACGGGCCGTGCTGTACGGGTGGTGTGTGGCCACCACCGATGACGAGTCCGATGACAACCAGCAGCACCACCAGGCCGATGAGCCCAAGCACCTTCTGCCAGCGCGCCAGGCCGGTGCTCTCTCCATCTTCGGCCCCCACGCCAGTGTCGTCCTGGCGAGGCGGTTCAGTCATGTGCTTCTCCTCCGTTGCGTGGATGCTCCAGGGAATGGCCATCTGCGGTGTGATGGCTGTCCCGGCGACCGCCACGGTCTTCGCGGGCAGATGTCCAGGTCACAATCAGCTGGTCGCGTTTGCCGAACCGTTCCAGGTGGTCAGAGACGAGCAGCTCGACCCGACGCAGGTTCGCCTCCTCGGCGGCCTCGGCGCGCAAGGTGAGGACACCCGAGTCGGCATGCAAAACGCATTGACCCCAGCCGAAATTGGCCACCCCGTGATCGTCGGACCATTCGACGTGCGCCTCTACCTCAGGGAGCGTGCGCGCTCTGTAGCTGAAGTGCTTGCATAGGGCCACCACATATCGGCTCGGCTCCACGATCTCGACCCGGGCCTCAGAGGCCGGCATGGCCCCGAACCTTGCGACAGGCTTGGCGAGTGACCGCATAGTGGTCCATGACCGACGAAGATAGAGATACCGAGGCCGGGACGAAACCCCCAGCGGGGGGATCTTCTCTGTCCCCATACAGTGGATGCGGGTCACCCGACAGGGGGATTCGCTGCGAGGCCTGTGGACGTATCCTCGGTATGCGATGACAGCCACCGCGCAGAGGCTCTTGACTACCCCGCCCAAGTCACGGCGGCTCTTCGATCTCGCAATCACAGTCGCCGTGCTGGCCGGCTCACTGGCGCTGATCTCCCATGGCGGCGTCGCTCCCACCCGCCCTGGAAGAGAGGAGTTCGATCTCATCGGCATCCTGCTGGTGGCGGGTTCAACGGTGCCACTGATCGTCTGGCGACGCTACCCGCTCAGCGTGTTCACCACTACCGCGACAGCAGGAACAGCATTGGCCGGCCTCGGCTACCCACTCGACCTCATGCTCGGCCCCACCGTCGCCCTCTATCTACTGTCGGCGAGCCGAGAGCCGCAGGCTCCGTGGACATGGCGCACCACGGCCACCGTAATGGCGATGCTGATGGCCTACCTGGCCGCCACCGCCGCCGCGCACCGGGCAGTCCCCGGAATCGAGCTCCTCCACACCGGACTCGCCTGGGCCGTCGCCTGGTTCGCCGGAGAGCGGACCCGCCTCCGACGTGAGCAAATCACCGAGCTCAGAGAGCGCGCCCACCAAGCCGAGCGTGATCGCGAGCGTGAACGCCTGCTCGCTGTTGCAGAGGAACGCGCCCGGATCGCCCGCGACCTCCACGACTCGGCTGGTCACGCCATCAACGTGATCGGCGTCCGCGCCGGCGCAGCCCGGATGCGCCATCACCAGGACCCCGATCGGTCACTCCGAGCCCTGGAGGCCATCGAGGAGGTGGCACGACAGACAGTCGAGGAGATCGACCACATCGTCGCCACACTGCGCCAGGGCGGACCGGCGAACCCGGTCGAGGCCCCCATCGGGCTGGCGTCGCTCAACACCCTCATCGGGCATCATGCCGCAGCCGGACTCGAGGTCAGACTGGATACGTCGGGACCACCGCGGCAGCTTGGCCCCGTCGTTGATCAGACCGCCTACCGGATCCTCCAAGAAGCACTCACCAACGCAGCCCGTCACGGGACGGGGTCCGCCCAGATCGACCTCTCCTTCGGCGACACCGCCGTCGAAGCGATCATCACCAACCCCATGCCCGCGGCCTCTTCGCCACCGACCGAGGGGGGACACGGACTGATTGGCATGACAGAACGGGCCGCGCTGCTCGGTGGAAGCCTTGACGCCGAACGGGTCGACGGACTGTTTCGCGTCATGGCCCGGATCCCCTACGGGGACCATCCCAATTGACCCGCGTTCTGATCGCCGACGATGACGACCTGATGCGGGCCGGGCTCATCGATCTCCTCACCGCCGACCCCCTGATAGAGATCGTCGGGGAGGCATCGACCGGGCGGGAGGCCGTCTCCGAGACTCGCCGCCTGGCACCTGACGTTGTGCTGATGGATGTGCGCATGCCCGACCTCGATGGGATCAGCGCCACCCATGAGCTCTCCCAGGCTGCCCCGGACTCGAGAGTCCTGATCCTCACCACCTTTGAACAGGACGATTACATCTTCGGTGCCCTGCGCGCCGGCGCATCCGGGTTCCTTCTCAAAAGAACCCGACCCGAAGAGCTGATCGCCGCGGTACACACCATCGCCGCCGGTGATTCGCTCCTCTCCCCGTCGGTCACACGGCGTGTGATCGACCGCATGGCCCAACAGCCCACCCCCGAGTTAGCTCACGCGAAGGTCGACGAGCTCACGCCGCGGGAACGTGAAGTCCTCCAGCTCATCGCCCGAGGCTTGTCAAACCGCGAGATCGCCGCCGAGCTCGTCGTCGAGGAATCAACCATCCGGACCCATGTCAAGCGGATCCTGATGAAACTCCAGCTTCGCGACCGCGTCCAAGCCGTGATCTTCGCCTATGAGACTGGCCTCAACCGCCCTGCCGTGAACGCCAAACCAACGCCAACGCAAGACCGAACCAACATGTAACAATTCCGGCGAGATTCCTCCCCGGATTCGGACCTTTGGGTCCGATCAGCACCACCGACCAGTGGGCTGTCAGCGGGCAGGTGAAGCAGTGAATCCCTGAGCGACGACCGGTTGTGACGTTCGATCCTCCACTACCGCCCTCGACCTCACGGAGGTGCCCGGCGAGGCGGTCGTGGTCCGCGCCGGAGCCAGCGGCCTCGAGCACGGCCAACTCTTCTTGCATCTGGGCAGCAGGGTCACTTTCGTCGAGGCGCTCTTCCGGGCCGCCCCCTTTCGAGGAGCCGGAGATCTCCGCCGCCCTGGAAGAACACCTCGAATCCCTCGGTGAGCGGGTCCTGACCTCGGCGACGGTCACCAAAGCCGGCCGGAGCGCGGAACGTCGCTGGGTCGACATCACAATCGAAGGAACGAAAGAGCGGATCGAGGCCGACCAGCTTCTGGTCGCACCGGCCGTCGAGGCCACACCACCGGGCTCGGTCTTGAAGCGGCCGGAGTGGAGACCGATGGGCGTGGGCACATCGTGGTCGACGACCGGATGGCCACCACCAACCCACGAGTGTTCGCCGCCGGCGACGTCACGACACTGCCCCAGGTCCACGTGGCCGCTCTATCAGGTGCGAGAGCTCCCTCCGCGGTACGAGCAGGCGGGAACCGCCTTCGAACCCAACAATGGTCGGTGATGCGACTATCGCCCGCCCCAGGCCCCTTGACTTTCAAGCTACTTGAGGGTGTAGCGTGGCTTGCAGGGGCATCGGCGCTGCTCGACCCGAGTGAATGAGGTATGGAAGATGATCGATGGGCTGATGCGGATCGGGGAGCTGGGCCGCCAGGTGGGTGTGGATCCGCCGACCATCCGCTTCTATGAGTCGGTGGGGGTGTTACCCGACCCGGAGCGGACCCCGGCCGGATACCGGACCTATCGCCCGGCGGATGCCGACCGGCTCCGTTTCGTGGCCCTGGCCCGGTCCCTCGGCTTGGCGCTGGATGACATCAGAGAGATTCTGGGGTTGCGGGATCGTGGTGAGACGCCCTGCGTGTACGTACGGGACCTGCTCGACCGTCAGGCGGACGCCGTCGAGCAGCGGATCGGGGAGTTGGAGCGGCTGGCCGGCGAGTTGCGGCGGCTGCGGGAATTGGCCCGGACTCTCCCCGACATGGCTGCCGGCGAGCCGTGCGTATGCCACATCCTGCAACATCCCCGGGGGGAATGACGGTTGGAAATCGACCGACAGATAAGCAAGGAGAACGAAGTAGTGGCAACAACAACCACCAAGCAGTATCAGATCCGCGGGTTCCACTGCAGCGGATGTGCCGACAACCTGGGTAGGTCACTGGCCCGGCTGGAGGGTGTGGTCAAGGCCGAAGCCGACTACGACCAGGCGATGGTCGAGGTTCGGTTCGATCCGGACCGGGTCGGCGACGACGTCATCCACACCCAGATCAGCTCCGCCGGTTTCGAACCGGTCGCCTTGCCCAGGAAGGGGTAGGGCATGGCCGAGCAGGATTCGTCATTACAGGCTGACCGGCCGGGCTCGGAGCCGGCCAGGCTGGCCACGTTGCGGATGATTATCGGTGGGATGTCCTGCTCGTTTTGTGCGTCGACGATCAACAAGGCCTACTCCCGGATCGATGGAGTGTCGGAGGTGGGGGTGTCGCTGGCTCATGAGGAGGGGTTGATCCGTTACGACCCGGACCAGGTGACGCCGGAGCGGCTGCGCCGCACCCTGACCCAGATCGGCTATGTCTACCGGGATCCGGAGAAGGTACGTAGCTTCGAAGAGGACGCCGAAGAGCTAGGGCGGGAGCGGGGTCGGCTCCTCGTCGCCGCCAGCTTCACCGTGGCCAGTCTGGTGGTGATGGCGGTCGGCCAGTGGCTGGGGCTGGTGGAGATCCCGTTGATGCCGTGGATCCTCCTGGCGTTGGCGCTGGACACTATGTTCGTCACCGGCTGGTTCATCAAGAGGATGGCGTGGGTGTCGCTGCGGCGAGGGATCTTCAACCAGCACGTGCTGTTGGAGTTCGCCGCCTTCGCCGGGCTGGCCGGCGGATTGTTGGGGATCTTCGTGCTCGACGGTTTCCCCACCGGCGACTTCTTCGCCGCCTCCACTCTGGTCACCACCTATCACATCCTCTCTCATTACGCCTCGTTGGCGGTCCGTACCCGCGCCTCCCAGGCGGTGCGCCGGTTGATGGCACTCCAGCCGGACACCGCCCGGGTGATCCGCGATGGCAGAGAGATCGAGGTCCCCATCGACGATGTGGTGCTCGGGGACCTGGTGCGGATCCGCCCCGGTGAGTCGATCCCCGTCGACGGCACCGTCACCGACGGGGTGTCGGCGGTCGACGAGGCGCTGGTCACCGGTGAGCCGATCCCCGCCGAGAAGGTGGCAGGCGATGAGGTGACCGGTGGGTCGATCAACCAGACCGGCACCCTGGTGGTGGAGGTGAGCAGGGTGGGTGAGGAGTCGTTCCTCTCCCAGGTGGCCCGCTCCATCGAAGAGGCCCGCAGCCTCCGCCCCGGGGTCCTCCAACTCGTCGACGTGGTGCTCCGCTATTTCGTGCCCGGAGTGCTGATCTTCGCCGCCGCCGGGCTCCTCGCCTGGACCGTGATTCCCGGCATTCTCGCCGATGGGCCCAACTGGAACCGGGCCCTGCTCGCCGGTCTCGCCGCCCTGGTGATGGGTTACCCCTGTGCGTTGGGGATGGCCACCCCCCTCGCCACCATCCGCGGCGGCGGGGAAGCGGCCGAACGGGGGATCCTGATTCGCTCCGGGGAGGCCTTCCAGCTGATGGGTGAGATCACCACCATCGTATTGGACAAAACCGGCACCATCACCCGAGGCCAACCCTCCCTCCACTCCATCGTCCCCGTAGAAGGGTCGAGTGAGGATGAGCTGTTGGCTTGGGCGGCCGCCGCCGAGGCCAACAGTGAGCATCCCCTGGCCCGGGCGGTCGAAGACGCCGCCAACCACCGGGGCCTCGACATCCCCCTCACCGACGGGTTCACCTCCCACCCCGGCCACGGAGTGGAGGCGAGCAGCGAGGGCCGTCGGATCCTTGTCGGCAAACCCGGATGGCTCGCCAGCCAGGGAATCGACCTGGCAGAGCTCGAGTTGGATCGGGAACGACTCGAAGAGAAGGGCGAGACGATCATCGCCGTCGCCCGCGACGGCCGGCTCCTCGGGTTGATCGGCATCGCCGACACCCTCAAAGGCGACGCCGCCGCAACGATCCGACGGATCAGACAGGCGGGGATCACCCCGATCATGGTCACCGGGGACAACCAGCGCACCGCCACGGTGGTCGCCGACCAGGTCGGGATCGACGATGTGATCGCCGGGGTGCTTCCCGAAGACAAGGCCGCCCATATCCGCCGACTGCAAGAGGACGGACAGCGGGTGATGATGGTCGGCGACGGCATCAACGACGCCCCCGCCCTAACCCAAGCCGACATCGGGGTCGCCATCGGCGCCGGCACCGACATCGCCATCGAATCCGCCGAGATCGTCATCATGAGCGAGCGGCTCGCCGCGGTGACAGACGCCCACCAGATCGGCGTCGCCAGCTACTCCAAGACCAAACAGAACCTGGCGCTCGCGTTCAGCTTCAATGGTATCGGGGTCCCCGCCGCCACCACCGGGCTGGTCTCCCCAGTGTGGGCCATGGTGGCCATGATCACCTCGGTCACCGCGGTGCTGCTCAACTCCTTCGGAGGTCGACTGTTGAGGGGGGAACCGAACACCCGCCGCTCCCAGGCATTCGAAGCCGACACCCACCACCAGCACACCAACAGCCGAGGAGCCGAGCAGTGACCGACCCGACTCCCGCCAACGCCGAACCCAGGGCGGGTCGCTTCGACTGGGCCAACACCCGACTCGACGGCCACCCGATCCGGTTCTGGATCCTCGTCGGGCTGGTCATCACCGCCGCCGTGATCGGTTTCGGCGTCTGGTGGACCACCCGCACCGGATCAACACCGCCCGAGGCTGAAGGGATGGGCGGCATGACCACGACCGACCAGGTCCCGGTTGCGCCGCCGGTCGCCGGCTACTACGACGGGGAGGAGATCCTGTTCATCCACACCGAAGCCTCCGACCCTCAGGTGGCCGACATGCTCACCACGATGATGGGATCACCGGTATTGGTGGTGCCCCAGCTCGCCCAGGTACCCGAGGGGGCTCTCGCCGAGGTGTACGTGTTCACCAACGGAATACAACCCGACGGACCCGCCGGACCCTTCGGCTACCAGCCCGACATCTTCGACGCCGCCCCCGGCGAGCCCACCTACAGCCCCCTCCGCCGGGTCAACCTGGTCAGCTGGCAACCCGACGCCATCCCCCGAGTCCTCCGGTCCAGCGACGAGGTCGCCGCAGCCAGGGACGCCGGGGAGCTCACCAGCACCCAAACCGAGACCGTGGCCAACATGCCCATGCTCACCTGGCCAACCGGACACCGCTGATCCCCCACCCGCAGATGTGAGCACGCGGCGACTCGACGCCGGGTGGCACACCAACCTCGTGACCATCCTCGATCACGCTCGAAGGGCCGACGTGTCCGCCTCGCGACGCCTGACCTGGAGCCTGAAAGGGGAGGTCTCCCGACCTCTTTCGCGGCTACCCCACGCGGGCAGCCCGCTGAGCACTGGCAGCCTTCTAAAGCACCACCGAAGTTGCTCGGGCGCTTCTGTGACCAAGTGTCCAACCCGAAGAGCCTTCGCCCACAAGCGCGTGCGTACCGTCGGTTCGTCCCCTCCGACGAGATGGAAGGAGGCGGGGATGACCGGTTACGTACGCAAGGGTGACTGTTGGTACGCCGTGATCTACCAGGGCGTCGACCCAACGACCGGGAAGGAGAAGCGGCGCTGGCATCGAGTCGGTCCCGACAATGAAGAAGCTGTAGCGGTCGCCGACCGGCCGGTCCACGCTCACCATCGCAGGGTTCCTGGCCCGCTACTGGCTGCGGGCAAAGCGTCTCGAGCTCGAACCAACCACTTTCGACGGATACCAGCGGATGATCCGCCTCCACGTCCTCCCCCACCTCGGCGAGATCCCGCTCCGTAAACTCCAGACCGAACGGCTCGAATCCCTCTACGTCGACCTGCTGGACCACGGTCGGGTCCGGGGAGAAGGAGGTCTCGCTCCCAAGACGGTCTTGGATATTCACGTCATCGTCCGTCGGCCCTCGACGACGCCGTCCGTCGTGGACTGCTTACAGATAATCCCGCCCAGGCCGCCCACGCTCCCCGATACCGGAGGAACACCAATCGGGCCCACCGGGTATGGACTGCCGACCAGCTCCGAAGCCTCTTCCACCTGGTCGAACATCCGCCGCCAATACCCGGCCTTGTGGCTGGCCGCCAACACCGGGATGCGCCGTTCCGAACTGCTCGGGCTCCGCTGGGATCAGATCGACTTCACCCAGTGCCGACTGTCGGTGAACCGGTCTGTCGTCGCCGTCGGCTACCGGCCACAAGAGAGCAGTGGCAAGACCCGCAGCTCCCGCCGCACCATCGACCTCGACCCGGCCACGGTCCGAGTTCTCGACGCTTTGCGACACCGCCAGCAGTCCGAGCTACCTGCATGGGACGAGGCCACGCCGTTGTGCACCAAACCCGATGGCAACCTCATCCACCCTCACACCCTCTCCCAGACCTTTGAGCGAACGGTGGCCAAAACCACCCTTCCCCGGATCAGCCTCCACGACTTGAGACACCCTCACGCCACCCTCCTCATCAAGGCCGGCGTTCCACTCAAGGTGGTATCGGAGCGGCTTGGCCATTCCTCCCCGGCTTTCACCATGGCCACCTACCAACATGTCCTCCCCGGGATGCAAGCCGACGCCGCCGCCACCTTCGCTGCACTTCTCCAAGGCAATGAGGACTGTGGAGACAACGTTCTACCGGCTTCTACCCGGTAGAAACCCGGTAGAAGACCACCCCAAACACGACGAAGCCCCGGTCAGACATACTCGGACCAGGACCTTCTCGTAGCGGGGGCGGGATTTGAACCCGCGACCTTCGGGTTATGAGTTGCTTCCGGGGAGTGCTGGCCAGTTCTCATTGGTACTCAATAGTGCCCGCTACCAGGGGTTTCGCGGATTCGGCGTGTTGCGTGATTCCTGTGGATAACTGGGCGTATCGCCCCATCCGTTAGAAGATCCGTTAGAAGAATCGCCCCTGCACACACCGATCGACGGAGAGCACGAGACAGATCCTCTGTGGAGCAATGGGGGTTCATGTTGAATGTTCCGGATGGACACCACTTGGTTCGCTGACCCGCGAGTCATCACGTCCGCAGTGATCACAGCCTTGCTGACGACTCTCGCGGTCGAGTACCTAGCCAAGCCATGGCTCAAGGCTCGGAAACAGCGCATCCTCGACGAGCATCGCCTGCGTCGCGATCTGCAGCGAGAACTCAATGAACTTGCTGCCAGCCGCGGCGTCATCGATGGGATCGACAGGATATGGGACCTGGCGCCGACCAAGGCTCAGGAGGAGGTCCTGCGGTTCCGGACAGTTGTGACTCGCATACGTGATCTCCTGCCCGTTCTCCATAATTGGCGAGTCCCCTCAGACGTGACTTCTTGGCTCAGTATCCGGATCGGGCAACTCGACGGTTCCCTGCTCGTGCTGCTCTCCTGCTTCGAGACCGAAATCACACGAGATCAGCGCGATGCCGCCATCGGTTCGGTCGCGGATGCGCACGAGGCTCTGATACCAGCCGCCGACTACATCATCCTTCGTGGCCACGCTCATCGCCAACCTTGGATCAGCCGAAAGAGAACCATGCGAGCCGCGCGTCGTGCGATTAAGAACGGAGACCCCTTGGAGTATCCACCCCTGCGCACGAACGAGACCTCTCAAGGATCGGGGCCTAAATGACGCCCTGGATTCCTATGAGTGGAGGAACTCCATCGCCCATGGCCCAAAGAAGCAGTTTGGGCAGACCGGCTGCAGCGTGAAGCAGGGGGCGACGTCCCAGCTCGCCGCGTGGCCGGCCGCTGTCGTGGCGAACCATGCCTCGGTCTCACACTTGAGACAACGGACCGGTCCGTTGAGCGGACGCTGCGTCAGCTCCTCGAACGAAACCGGGCTCGTCGGGATGCTTCCGATCGTTTATGGAAGAATCATCTCGCAGAATCGCCCGACCGCAACCACCGCATCGGCAGCCAGTGTCTTTCGGTCGAGCTCGGGATGGTCGAGGCGCATCTGGTCGACGTAAGCGGTCGGGCCTTGCGCTCCGGGCATAGCGAAGTTGGCTTTCAGGTCGTCGACCGCTGAGCGGACAGCACCGAGGTCACCTCCGAATCGGTCCAGAATCGCAGCAGCCGCCTCGTCAGGACCGCCAAGGTCGTTATGGATGAGTACGAAGGCAATGTCATACCAGTCCTTCGCCTTTCGGCGAGCGTAGGCGGCTGCGATCTTGGCGAGGAGGAACCCAGCCAGTCCCGACACGTTCACCTCGACTGTGTGAAGAACGCCTCCGATCTTGCTTGTCAGTTGGCGATCCTCAACATCCCGGGCCGCGTATCCCGTACCCCGCAGGTTGGCTGCTCCCAGATCCTCACACTCATCGAAGATGAAGGTGACCCCGGTGGGCTTATCGTCTAGGTCAGCCAGAAGCTCGAACCGAACCACGACGTTGGCGCCGAGACCATCAGACACCCATCTCCAAGCACGCTCAGCGTCGGGTTCGAACTCGGCGTTACGCAGGGCGCGTTCCAGCCGGGCGGTGTGGACCGCGCCGGCGGCGATCTCGAGGTCCACCTGGACATCGACATCGGTCGTACCAGCATGGCTGTAGGGGCTCTCTGAGCACAGCAGTTCAGGAACCAATCCACCCAGGACCACGAACTCGGGACGGTCTCCGTAGTGGTGCACGACTCGCACCAGCGCTGCTTCCGCCGCGGCTCGCGCCACCCTCGTGCGCGGGGCCTCATCCACCACTGAGGGTCTCCTTCACTTGCTCGGCCGCCCCCTCCCCGCGGACTCCTGACCTGCGGAGGTCTGCCACCAAGCGCGGCCACGGTGCAATCCTGAGCCCATCGACCATCTTTGCCATTTGGAGAGTGGTCTTAGTTGGCAGCGGCGACAAAATCAGCCGTCCTCCGGCGATCGGGCGCAGCCCCACTACCGACGCCGCCAAATCCAACTCGGGAACATCGGCTGCGACTACGTAGACCTCGGCCGTACCCACCGACGTGACGTGCGGAGCGACAATGGCCGCGGCGACCAAGCCGGTCGTTACCCACGGAACGCCGGCATCGTCCCAGCGGGCACCGATGTCGATCAGGCCCTCAACCGGGTCTCGCCAGATCACGCCCACGGCCAATGGAAGCGATGGCTCGATATCGTGGGCGGCCGCGACGTAGGCATCCAAAAACGAGTCGCGATCCGAGACTTGTCGCCCGGATTGAGGTCCCCTCCTCGCCTCCGCCTCGAGGTGCCCCAGGTCGCAAAGGACCCGCAGAGCTTTGGTGCAGGCACCTACTGACAGGCCTGTGGCCGCGTGGGTTGCTGAGACGGTCGGCTTCACACCAGCCAGAACGGCCTCGGCCACACCGAGCACGGCCGGAGTCCACTCACCCCTCGCCTCTCCGGCACGGCCCGGTTCGCCGCTCCTCGAAACGACCAAGAAGTCGGTATCGATTTGCGCTGCGCCACTTGTCTCAACCCACCCGATCCCCGACTCGTTCAGAGCCTTGCGAGAGGCAGGCGACACGCGCTCCCCCACAACGATGTCGGGTCGATCTGGTTGCGCCAGGATCCCTTCGATGGCACTCAGCCATGCTCGACTCACCCACTCGACCCGGAAGGACTTTCCTCGGATGGTGACGTTGAAGTCATGGGCCTGGGAGCCAGACGCTGACAAGTTGATATCTACCGACTCCGGCAGCACTGCCCGAAGCGCCGCTTCAACCCGGTTGCTCAGATCCGAGAACGCCATGCATACCTCACAAAAGTAGTATACCTCACGAATTCGTGAGGTATTGCGGCATCGTGAGGTACCCGCGGGTAGGACCCGGCCCTGATGCCCCGAGTGGACAACGTACCCCGGGTGCAAATCGAGGCACGGCGTCAGTACTCCCAGCGGAGGAGCACACTCCCGCGCGAGTGGCGTAGGTCACTCCCAATTTCTCGACGCCTGCTCTTTCCCAGAGGCGAAGGTGTCGACCAAAGAGACGACTCCCCTCGCCTCGTTCATCGCCCAGAGCACTTGCTCCAAGAAATCGAACGGGTAGTGATCGATGTCGCTCGGGACCGCCCCGAGAGTGTGCCGTCGGCGCCTACAAGCATCGTGACACCGATGTGAACGCTTGAGAAATGGACCCAACCTGAGGCCTTTTCGTACACGAGGTCAAGCCACGGGAATAACGGTCGAGCATGGTCTCTGAGCCGCGCGTCGGTCAACTTGAACTTCTTGCCAGGTGGCGCGAGAGGATCTGCATGATTGCTGAGCCTGTCGCCTGACAGCAGGAGACGGCTCACGGAGTGAGGCGGAGCAGCGTGGATCAACGCAAGGCGAAGGAGATTGTCAACCTGCATTCGTACCTGCGGTGCTGCCGTCCTGAGGTTCCAACGGTTATACGTGCCAACGAATCCATCGATCAGATCAAGTGAGCGGTTGAGAACGCTCAGAAGGACGATGTCGACTTCAAAGAGCGGAGTCGTCCCCCAATCTGCTGTCGTGCCGCAGAGCCTATGAACAAGATCGAAGTGGGTGTCTGTTGCTCTTCGAGAAACGCGAATCCTGGCGCGAGCTGAGGGTAACGCTCCGTGACCGTCGGCAGGCCGCTTCGGAAGGCTTCGTACTTCGACATGGCTCAAGTTTCTCATGGGGATGTGACATAGCGATCTCCATCTGGCGACGCTTCGGACACGAGGGGGGTGTTCGAGTCGCCGGAAGCAGTCTCTTCTCACCCAGTCCCTCACCGCTGGGCGATGTACTTCTGCCTCTCGTCTGCGTCGGTGATCTCGTGGGTCTTGTTGTTGAGGCGCACATACCAGGCTCCCAGGTCGACTCCGGACTCGGCGCCGGCGCGAATGAAGGGCGCAAGCGCCCGCGCGAACAAATAGTCGCGCTCCAGTTTGGTGTCGCCGAACGCGACTATCTGTGACAGAAACGAGTAGATGCGGACGAAACGATTGAGGGCGTCCCGGAAGGTGTCCTGCTCGTCGGTGTCGAGATCATGGTGGAAGCGCTCGACAGCGGGTGACAGCGCGCCGTGGATGCGGGCGCGTGGCATTCACGATGCAGGTCTACCAGCACGTCCTCCCCGGCATGCAGGCCGACGCAGCGGCGACGTTTGGAGAGATCGTGTTCCGGGAGTAGCTCTCGCTGCGAAGTCGACCGCTGCTTACATCAGGGTCATCGAGTAAGGGAAGGACCAGCTTGGAGATACATGGATTCTCCGTCAGCGGCTACCGCTGCCTGGCTGACATAGCTGAGGTCCCGATACGCAATCCGACGATCCTTGCCGGCGTCAATGACGGGGGAAAGTCGACAGCCCTTAACGCCCTTGGATTTCTGCTTGGAGGACCAAGCCCGATCGATTCCGACCGAACTATCTCGCGCCCGGACGATGCTGATCCTCCCGGAGGACTTGACAACGGTCGATTCGCAGAGGTTCGGGTTACTGGTCGCTTCGCCCTATCGACGGAAGAACAGGATGCGCTTGGCCTCCCTCCGGAGCTTCTCCTGCGACGTGTGGTTCGAAATGGCGAGGTCCGATACCAGCATATGACACAGGCATGTGAAGATCCTGATCTAAGGGATTTGGAGAACCGCTCCCTCGAAGAGCTCAAGGCACTCGCGACGAGTCGGGACCTCGACGTCACAGGCCACCAAGGGCACCGCAAGACATACCTCGAACCCCTCGGAAATCTCGTCAAGACGCTACCTGTGGTTGATGCCTGGCTTGCACCCAGCCAGGCAATACTCCAGCAGCTACCAGAGTTCATTGAGTTCCGCGACGACGACCCTGAGGCCGTCATCAGGCAGACACTCATGGGCGTCTACAGATCGATTCTGCAAGATCCCAACATCACAAGGCGCCTAAAGGCCGCGGAGCAACTCATTCGCGATCAGCTCATCGAAGAGGCTTCAAGGCTCCGCGACCACATAAAAATGAGGTGCCCCGATCTGCCGAACATCTCGATTGATCCCACAGTCTCCTTCCGAGACCAATTCCCCAGTGTGCGGATCGAAGCCGGTCAGACAGAGTCAGAGATGGTGGGACTCGGAGCAGCTGGATCCGGTCGTCGCCAGCGGGTCGCTCTTGCGACATGGGAATTCGCGCAAGACGTCCTCCAAGTGCGGATCTCCGCCGCCCGGCCCACAGTGATCTGCTACGACGAGCCGGACACGCACCTCGATTATGGCCACCAAAGAAACCTCGCGGAGTTGATCAGGGAACAGTCCCAACATGAAGGCGTCAAGGTTCTGGTCGCAACTCACGCCCTGAATCTGATCGACCGAGTACCCATCGAGAATGTCGTGCACCTCGCTCACACATCCGGTCGAACCACCGTCGAACTGCTACTCCGGACTGATCACAACAAGATCGATGAGTTCCTCATCAACGTGGCAACGGCAATGGGGCTTCGTACAAGCGTCCTACTTCACGAACGCTGCTTCGTCGCTGTAGAAGGTTCAACAGAAGCCCAAGTGTTCCCCGTACTCTTCAGGCTGGCAACAGGCCTACCGCTGCAATCGGCGGGGTTGACACTGATCGCGGCCAACGGCAACGCTGGCGCTGTTGAACTCGCGCGGCATCTTGCGGAGAAGCAGCGTCCCGTTGCAGTGGTGGTCGACGAAGACACCTTCACATCCAGATCGACAAAGAAGCGATTTCGCGAAGCAGCCCTCAAAGCGGCTGGCATAGATCCTGCAATAGTCCATCGAGTGGGCGCCAGAGAACTCGAGGACCTCTTTACGGATTCACAATGGGCAGCGGCCGCCAACAGATTGTGGCCGCGCAAGGATGGGCGCAAGTGGAAGAAGGATGATATCGCCACTGCGCGTACCGCAGACAAATTCAGTGACGCATTGATCAGGATGATTAAGACGGGTGCCCCAGGATCGGCCCCTCGCGAAAAACCCAGCTATCTACTTGGCCTAGTCCAGCGTTTACGAAAGCCGAGCGATGTGCCCCAGCAACTCCGTGAGGTGTTCGACGCTCTGGTGGAGACTGCTCGATGATTGGACACAGATGAATCTCACCAACTTTGATGCCACGACGAGAGCCCACATGAGAGCTGAGGTGGAATCCGACCTTGCGAGCGGCACGCTCTATGTGAGTCCCCGCCTCCGAGAAGATGCCGTTGACGCCTACGTCAACGCCCTGCTTGAGGCTGTGGACGGTGGTACACCCCAATCGCTTGCCGACGCCATTCGCTCTCAACAGCTCCTCAAGGAATTCGAGACTGCAGTACGCAGCGGCAAGCCACACACGAAACGCGTTCCCGTCACGGCGGCCGATACTCTCGCGGAAGGAGAGGTCAATCGATACTACGCACGGGGCCTTTGTCTCCGAGCTATCCAAGAGGGCATAGCTCATGTGCGCGTGTACCGAGCGAAGGCTGTCCATGAGCCAAGGCCGGATTCCGTCGCGATGCTGGGTCGGCTGATCGATGCCCAAGCCCTCCTTAACGATCTTCGCGCCAGCAACGGCGTCGAGCCAGCCCTCGGCCTGCCACGCGGACCGAACTCCGGGCTCAGCGTCGAACTGCCATCTTGAGGTAGCGACACACCACTCACCCAGTGTCAGGTGAGGATCCTGCACACCGCACCCGTTAGAACTCGTTAGAAGATCCGGTAGAAGATCGGTCTCGAGCGTGATTAGGCCCTGGTCAGAAATCGCTCTGACCAGGCCTTCGTTCGTAGCGGGGGCGGGATTTGAACCCGC
>JBOGEX010000099.1:0-2114 GCA_050741915.1 Acidimicrobiia bacterium | reverse complement strand
ACAGATCCCGCTCCTGCGACCGAGCACCGGATTGGCGTGCGCATTGTCAATGGAGCGGGGGAGTTCTTTGACCGACTTTCCGGTGAGCGCTTCGTCCCGCGCGGGGTGAATCTGATCCGTCTTTCCGGGGGCGCCCACAGCACCCTCAACCCGGGCCTCTACGACCCGGGCCGTATCGACGAGACCCTCGCTCGCTTGGCCGACCGTGGCTACAACGTCGTCAGAGTGTTTCTCAACTCGCGACCGGGGGGGCTTCCCGGTCCCGCCGGATCCCTCTCGTCCGAATATCTCGACAACGCGGTCGATCTTCTCGCTCGCGCCAAGGCTCACGGTTTACAAGTCCTATTCACCCACGACTGGCTGCCGGAGAGCAACCAGTGGGCGTTCTCCTCCGACCACCTGATCGACAATGTCAACTCGATGTACCTGTCGCGGGGAGGAGTGGAGACAAATCAGCGCTTCTATCGCGCGTGGGTAGAAGGACTGCTAACACGCAACGCCAATCTTGATCACCTCTTCGCCTACGAACTTCGCAACGAGCTCTACTTCACCGAGCTCTTTCCGCCCTTTTCCCTTTCCGAGGGAGAGGTTGCCACCGCCAACGGCGCTACTTACGGTCTCTCGACTCCAGAAGACAAGCGGCGACTGCTCGAAGAGAACCTGGTTTTCTGGATCGATGAGATGCGGGAGAAGATCGTCGACCTCGACCCAACAGCGTTGGTCACAGTCGGTTTCTTCCAGCCCAAAGGCCCCAACACCTCACGGGTAGGTGATGACAGGCTGATCGAAACTCAGCTCGCAATTCTGGAATCGAGCGCCGACTTCATCGACCTTCACGGGTATCCCGGAGGCGATCTCAATCTCGGTCAGATCGTCGAGAACTTCGGCCTGCCGCCGGTAACCGAGAAACCCATCCTTTTGGGCGAGTTCGGTGCCGAGCATGGCCCCTACCCGACTGTGGAGGACGCCGCCAGGACTCTGGTCGACTGGCAGGTGGAGTCTTGTGACTACGGTTTCGATGGCTGGCTCCTCTGGACCTGGGACACCACCGAGCAGCCCGAGTTCTGGAATGCGCTCGATGGCGGGGGGACGATCGAAGCGGCGCTGTCGCCCGCCGTACGGCCCGACCCGTGCGAGGTCGGGGAGCTCGGACTGGCAACAGAGCTTGTCCGCATCGCCACCGCCAATGCCTCGAACTCGCTCTCAGATAGCCCGCCATCACACGCCATTGACGGAGTCCCGGACACCATCTGGAACGCAGGTGACGACGCCCCCCAATGGATCGAGATCGATCTCGGCGCCGACCACTCCATTGAGTCGATTCGGCTTCTCGTGGCCCAGGATCCCGGTGGTCCGACCGCTCATCAAGTGACAGCGCGCGGATCGGATGGCTCCGTCATTGCGATGACGACCCTGGCGGGTTCGACTAGTGACGGCGATTGGCTTGGGCCACCGTTGGAGTTTCCGCTCGAAGGCGTGCGATCCGTGCGAATCGACACCCCCGCCTCGCCCTCCTGGGTGGCCTGGCGCGAGATCAGCATTCTGGGTCGGTGATCAACCGAAAACACGGACCATTGGCGGACCCCCGTTCTTTGCGAAAGCGCGATCGAGCAACCGCAGCCGGGCGGTTTGAGATGTGCCTGATTGGGCCATAAATCGGAAGTCAGCAAGAAGGAGAGGCCGTGGAATCGTTGGTTCTTGCCCAGGATGTCGGTGGAGGCGATTTCGATCTCGGGACGATCTTCCTTTACATCCTTATCGGGCTGGTCGTTGGTGCGTTAGCCCGCTTGGTAGTTCCCAACACCGGTGGGATGAGCTTGGTGCTCACGATCGTCCTGGGAATCATCGGGGCCCTGGTCGGTGGCTACCTAGCCGGAGCCGTTTGGGCTGATACGGCAGGCGTTGACTGGATCGCCTCGATACTGGTCGCCGCGATCTTGGTCTTCATCGCCAGCCGCATGGGGAGCACTCGAACTACCGCCTGACGGCTTACTCAGACCGTCCTCGTGACTTTGCGTAAGCCACGGGGACGGTCGGGATCGTGCCCCCGGGCAACGGTCAAGTGATACGTAAAAACCTGGGCGGCGACGATGGCGGGGATCGGGCTGAGCCAC
>JBOGEX010000098.1:0-3474 GCA_050741915.1 Acidimicrobiia bacterium | reverse complement strand
AGACTGAAGTAGCCGACTTCGCTCGTCTCGTCACTCGTCGCCAGCTCGCCGCCGACACGCCGGCAGGCGAAGCAGACCGAGAACTGCTGGCGCACCTCGCCGTCCGCATACTCGACGACGTGGTTCGGATTCGAGTAGACCCCGACGAGGGACATCACCTCGACGTCGAGTCCGGTCTCCTCCTTGACCTCTCGCACCGCCGTGTCGGCGATCGTCTCCCCCGGCTTCATGGTGCCTCCGGGGATGGTCCAGAGCGTGTTGTCGGTGCGCTTTGCCAGCAGCAGCCGTCCTTCGTCATCAGCGATCACGGCCGAGGCAGAGGGGACGAGTCGGGTCGCCCGGGGAGCGTCGGGGTCGTTGAAGTGGTCGATCCGTGTCATGGCGCTGGGATCGGCTCTGACAAGACCCAGACCCGCTCGAGGTGAGCCACGAAGCCGTCGAACATACCGTCGTCGGCGAGGCGGCGGATGTGAAGCAAGGGCGCGCGGTAGCCCTTCAGGCTGTAGAGGTGGGGTGTCACAAACATCTCGTCGTCTCCTCGGAAGACCGAGTTGTACATCCTCGTCTGGTGGAACCGCAGATCGATGCCTTCTATCCCGAACAGCGGCTTGAAGTGGTCGATGGTGGTGCGGATCCGATCGGGGAAGGTGCCACCGAGGCCTTCCTCGTCGTCGCGTTCGGCGACGTAAGGCGAGTCGGGGTTAGCAAGGGCGATGCGGACCTGGCATCCGGAGGCCGCCTTGTCAATAGTCGGTCGAGTCGGGAATGGTCTTCGGGTAGGAACTGCATCGCGTAGCCCAGCAGGTCGATGCTGGTCTCTGCTGCAGTGAGGATGGCCCACCACCGAGCCTTGGGAGCGTCGGCCCGATGCGCCCACACCGCGACGACCTCCTCGGTCACCTCACGATCCTCCGAGACCAGGCGACCTCGTGGCGGTGCCGGCCACACGTCGGACTCGGCGACCCCGAGGACGTCCGCAACCCGTGCCTTGAGACCGACTCGCCGGGGGATGATCCCCTTGTTGGTCCAGCGCCATACGGACTTCGGGTCGACGCCGACAGCCTCGGCCAGACGGTCGGCGCTGATACCGGCCTGCTCCATCGCCTCACTAAGTCGGCTGTTGCGCGCCATTGGACACTTCCAGGAAATAAGGGGCGCCCATGAAACGCGATCGCGACGCGATATCGCGCCCACAGACGTCTTGTGCCCGCGGTTGTGCCGTCCCTCCCTCCTGGCGTATCTCGTCGGGAGGCGCCGAAGGTGCGCCGGAAAGGAAGGTGGAGGTGAAACTCCCAATCGACACCACGGGGATGACGTTCCTCGCAGCCGGCCCGCCCGAGCCGGTCCTCGACTTCGAGTCGAAGGCACCCAGGGTGGACGAGAGCGGCGCGCCGCTGCACTCGGTGCAGGTGGTGGCGTTGAACGACGGCGGCGCCGAGGTCATCGCCGTCAAGGTGGCCGGCCAGCCGAAGGGTGTCACCCAGGGCAGCACAGTGAAGATCACCGGGCTGGTGGCGACACCGTGGACCATGGGCGACCGCAGCGGCGTGGCCTACCGGGCCGACCAGATCGAGCCAACCCAGGCCGGCAGGTCCGGGTCGTAGTCGAAGGTGGCCTCGATGACTCGCCCCCGCGTCACGCATCTGAGGGGATGCGACCGTGCGTAGCCACGAGGAAGACGTGGCCGAGGAGATCATCGAGGCCTTCCTTCGCGTCCTGATACGTGAATGGGGTGACCACGCGGAGACGATAGGGCGCGTGGTTCTGTCCGGCCTCAGCGCCGGATTAGGAAGGGTCCCGCCAGTGGTGGTTAGGTGGCGGGGGTTAGGTTGACGTCGTAGCCCAACTGCTTGAGCCGGCGGACCAGTCGCTGCTTGCGTCGTTCGGGTTGGTCGGATCTGGCGAGCCATTCCGGCCCCAGCTCCTCGTAGGTTTGCCCGGGGGTGGACATGATGTGGTAGGCGGCGATGATGATCTTGTGGGCCACGGCCACCGCTCCCCGGGCCTTGCGCTTGGCATCGGGCCGCGGCCCCGCCACCCGCCTGAACTTGGCGGCCAGATAGGTGCCCTGAGAGCGAGCAGCTGCCCAGGCCGCCTCGATCAGTGCCGCCCGCAGCCAGGGGTTGCCCGCCCGGGTCCTTCCCGAGCGCTGCTTGCCCCCCGACTCGTGGTGACCGGGACAGAGCCCCACCCAGGAGGCGAGATGACCACTGGTGGGGAAAGGAGTCATGTCTCCCCCGGTCTCGGCCACGATCATCTGGGCGGTGCGGAGGCCCACCCCGGGGATGGTCTGTAGGCGCTTGATCACCTCCGCCCAGTCCTCGGTCAGGGTCTGGATCTGGTCATCGAGGTCAGAGAGGGTGTCGGTCAACCAGTCGATGTGGTCGAGCTTGGGACGGAGCCGGGCGGCGTGCTCTTGCCCGAAGCGACCATCGAGGGCCCGCACCAGCTCGGGGAGCTTTCCCCGCATCCGTCCTAGGGCCAGCTCGGCCAGGACCTCGGGATCGCGCTCGCCGGCGATCAGGGCCTCGATCATCTTCCGGCCGGAGACGGTCATGGTCGAGGAGGCCACCGCCCCCAGCTTGATGACGGCGTCTTCCAAGGTCTTTTCGGTCCGTTGGATCTCGGCTGTGCGGTTGGCGGTGAGCTTCTTGCGATAACGGGTCATCTCCCGCAGATGACGGATCTCGGGGGAGGGGACAAGCGAGGCGGTCAAGAGCCCACACTCGAGCAGCTGGCAGATCCACTGGGCATCTTTGACATCGGTCTTGCGACCCGGCACGTGCTTGATGTGGCGGGCATTGCACAACAGGAGAGCGAAGGGCCTCCCGCCCTCGGCCTCCCCGGCTTCCAGCACCCGCCAGGGCGCCAGCCAATAAGAGCCGGTGGCCTCCATCGCCACCGCCTCAACCCCCTCGCTCTCCAGCCAACCCCGCAGGGCCAAGAAGCCATCCAAGAAGGCGGGAAAGGTCCGCACCGCCTCGGCTCTCCCCCCACCGGGGGCCGGGGTGCGGACACAGGCGGTGATGGATTTCTGGATATCCAACCCCGCCGCCCGCTCTACGATCACTTTCATCTGCTCCACCTCCTGTGTGGATCGGATAGGACGGTTGGTGTCGTTCGGGGAGCCCGGACATATCAAGAATCTGATACACGTGCTCATGGCAACAATCGGGGGTCCCTAGCAGGCTCTCGCGTACATGCTGTGGGGCAGGCTCAAACCGGCACTACAGAACAACGACGTCTCGGACGACACCAACCCCATTCTCATCCTCGGTGGTGGCGCCAGCCCATGAGAAGCTGTGGGCTGCAACCGTCGTACAACGACGGGTAAAACCCAGGGTTTTCTGTAAAGAGTCCTTCGGGTGGGCCCGGCAGGCTTCGAACCTGCAACCAACGGATTATGAGTCCGCTGCTCTGACCAGATTGAGCTACGGGCCCGGGTTATTCCGAGCGTAGTTTCGCAGGCGTGCG
>JBOGEX010000097.1:0-32599 GCA_050741915.1 Acidimicrobiia bacterium | reverse complement strand
ATCGATCGCTCCGAGGTCCTGCCAGCCGTCCAGCACCTTCTCCTCAGCGTGGAGATCTCGTGATCCCCTCGGCCCCGGTTCCCCCCCTGTTTCTCCCCCCGAAGGGGGGAGTACCGGCGAAGCCGGGGAGGGGGGACTGAAGGGGGCAGAGCCGGCGAAGCCGCGCCCCCCTCGGCCCTTCGGGCCACTCCCCCCAACGCTCGCTTCGCTCGCTGGGGGGAGAGACACGGGGCGCGCCTCGCTGGGGGGAGAAACCGGGGCGCGCCTTCTCGCAGTGTTTGCTGCACTGGCGCTCCTCCTGACTGCCAGCCCCGCCGCCGCGGCCGGGATCAGTGGTGCGTTTACCGATGACGACGGCTCGGTCCATGAGTCCGATATCAATGGGATCGCCGAGGTCGGCATCACCAAGGGTTGCGGTAGCACCAACTTCTGCCCGCGAGGCGGGGTGACCAGGGCCGAGATGGCGAGCTTCCTGGTCAGAGCTATGGAGCTGGCGCCACAGGACACTGGCCCCTTCACCGACATCGGCAGCAACATCCACGCCCCCAACATCAACGCCCTAGCTGCAGCCGGTATTACTGCTGGGTGTTCGGCCACCACTTATTGTCCGGATCAGGTCGTGAGCCGTGAGCAAATGGCGACGTTCCTCACCCGGGCACTGGACCTGACTCCGACCCAGCACAACTTCGCCGATGTCGGAACCGGCCCTCATGCCCAGGACATCGGGGCAATTGCCGCCGCCGGAATCACTACCGGATGCGGCCTGAGTATCTTCTGCCCCTACGACTGGGTAACCCGTGAACAGATGGCGACGTTTCTCGTTCGGGCATTCGAGATCGCCAAGGTCTACCCACAGATCTCCCTACTACAGGGAACCAATCCGTGGTGCACGAAGGACGGCCTCCTCTGCTTCGCCTCAATCACCATCCCCTATCGGAGCCGGTACGAGGTCAGGGAGGGTTTCTACGACGTCAGCGCAAGCGACGTTCTGACCTCGACCGGCACCAGAGTCGAGGTTCTAATAAATGGCTTTGCAATGGCCTTAGAAGCATTGCCGGTCCCAGAGGACTCACCGCTTCCGACGAGGCTCTTTAGAGGAGTGACGACCCTCGTCCCCGGCACCCACCGCTTCGAGGTCCGCTGGTACTGGAACGGAGTCCTCGAACAAACCACAAGCTTTTCGGTGACGGTTCGCACCTAAGCGGATCGACCGAGCTTTCGCGAAACTCAGCGCTGTTAGATATTTCCGTTTGCCGGTTCAGCCTGTAAATTCGTGGAGAAGGCTGAAGGGGCTGGGGCGGAATGACTGCATCTATGTATCAAGGTCGCTTGGGAGTCCCCGGCGATCCGCTCGATCTGCCTGTCGATCTCGTGCTTCGGGATGATTACCTGGAAGTTCGCTCTGCCAGTGGCCGTTGGTCGATGACTGATGTGTGGGTATGGCAGTTGGTAGACGGCGTGTTCATGCTTCGACTCGGCGCCGAAGAGGTCCATTTCGCGGCCGATGACGCATCGAGTTTTGCCACCGAGATAAGCCCCCGGAAAGACTCGAGAAGCGCCATCTTTACAAAACCGGCCACCAAGAGACGAGCCGAGGGAGGGAGGCACCTACAAAGTCCCGTGCATACCCTCAAAGCAACGGACACCTACGGATAGCAAGCTGACGAGACCTGGTTGCCTCATCTCTTCGAGAGGTGCCAACGCGTAGCTCAATTGCTGCCGGACTAGGGAAGTGATTGAGGGGAGACTCGGTGAACTTTGACTTGACCGAGGAGCAACTTGAGTTTCGGACCGCGGTTTCGCCGAAAGGGAGCTAGCTGGAGGCGATGAAAGCTCTGGCTGGTCCCGTTCGGCCTGGAAGAAGCGCGCCGACTTCGGCATCCAAGGATTGCCGGTAGCCGAGGCCTACGGCGCTGCCGGGCGCTGACAGCCTGACCGTCATTGGCGCCCTTGAAGCCCTCGGCTATGCAATCGTGGTGGTCCTTGTGGTGCCGCCCCTTCCATTGCCAACGGACTGATAGGTGGCGTCGGCCACATCCCACCGCTCCTTCTGCGGGCTGGTCAGATATTGGGGCCCGGGGGTGAGTTGCATGGATGCGAGTGATCCTGCCGGGAGCTCTGCCGGGGTTCGTCTCCGGACTCAAGCAAGGATGGCCTTTCGCCTGGAGATCGCTGATGGCGGGGGAACTCCTCGCAATCATTGCCCGCCCGCCCCTACCTCGGCGTTCAGCTTCAGTTCGCGCGCGAGTTGTCGGACGCGCCAGCGCTCCTGGCAATGATGATCGTGGTGCTCATCATCGACGTTGCAGTGGACGGGCTCATCTTTGGTGCAATGGAACGACGCCTCCGTCGCAATCGCGGGCTGATCCCCCAAAACAGCTAGTCCACGACCTCGACTTAGCAGGTGCGAGTCTCGTAAAGGGCAATAGTCCTCCCTAGCTCCTCTAGTCGCGTTGGGCGTTTCGGATAGAGTGATTGCTGGAAAGGGCAGGGGAGTGGGGTGCGAACAAATCCAACCACGGGGGTGCTTTGGCGTTCCTAGCCGACCTAAATCCGTCTGCATCCGGAATTCCTTCGGTCTATGGCAGAAATATGGACTTCGCAAAGCGACCAGTCCCTCTTGATCAGATCTCCCCTGAGGTACCCGAGTGAGGAATCGGGAGACCAGAGGTCGTAGCAAGGTCTTAGCTCGCGGTTCGGATCAACTAGACGAACTTATAGGAGCGATCGGTTGAACGAGCCAGCAGTTGGCTGCGTGATCCCGATCGAAGGCGACTCCGCGACCTCTGACAAGGATCGGAATTGAGCTGGGAGGCGTGGTTCTCATTGGGGGTGGTGTTGTTGGTCCTCATTGTATTGATGCGGGACCTGGTCTCCCCGGCCGTGGCCATGTCGGCGGGAATGGTCGCGGTCTTGGTGGCGGGGGTCGTATCCCCGACGGAGGCGCTAGCTGGATTCTCCAATCCCGCCCCTCTGACGGTCGCGGCCCTTTTCGTACTCGCCCGGGCCGTGGAGACAACTGGAGCTCTCACCCCGGTGGTAAGAACGACTCTCGGCTCGAACGGAAGCGTCCGCGGTTCTTTGGCGCGCCTGGTTGGCCCCACCGCGGCGGCCTCGGCGTTTCTCAACAACACCCCGATCGTGGCGATGCTGCTTCCACAAGTGAAGGCGTGGGCCGAGTCCAAAGGTCGGTCTCCTTCGCTCTATTTGATGCCCTTGTCCTTCGCTGCCCTCCTGGGAGGGGTCGTCACTCTCATCGGGACCTCCACCAACCTTGTCATCTCCGGATTGCTCGAGGCTTCCGGGGAGCCCGGACTCGGGTTCTTCGAGATCACTGCCGTTGGGCTCCCGATCGCATTGATCGGAATGGTGCTGTTGGTTCTGCTCACACCAAATCTGCTGCCCATCCGTCGCTCGGTCCGCCAGGAAGCAACCGATGAGGCCCGAAGCTTTGTCGTGGATATGGTGGTCGAGTCGAACGGATCGATAAGCGGTCGCACCGTCGAAGAGGCCGGCCTCAGGCATCTCTCGGGATCGTTTCTCGTCACGCTCGAGAGAGGAGGGGAGTTGATTGCCCCCGTCGCTCCCGACACGGTTCTAAAAGCCGAGGACCGTTTGCGTTTTGTCGGCAAATCGGGCGGAGTGATGGATCTGCAGACCACGAGGGGCCTTCGTTCGGCCGAGGCCGGACATCTCGACACTATTGGCGCAGAGCGAACCCGCTATTTCGAAGCAGTCATCGGAGTGGAATCGCCGCTGGTGGGGAGAACACTTCGCGACATCGATTTCCGCAGCCGGTATCAGGCGGCGGTCCTGGCCATTCACCGCGCCGGGCAGCGAGTTGACGCCAAGCTCGGGCAGGTTGAGCTACGACTGGGGGACACTCTGCTCCTGGTGGCCGACCGCAGCTTTCTCGATCGATGGCGAGACCGAAGCGATTTCCTCCTGATCTCCGGCTCCGGGACGACACCGGCCAAGGCCACGAGCAAGGCATGGCTGGTTGGCGTCGTCACTCTGGGAATCGTCTTGGTGGCGTCATTGGGATTGCTGCCGATCCTGAGCGTCGCGCTATTGGCGGCAGTGGCGCTAGTCGGTTTACGGGTCCTTACTGCCGGAGAAGCGCGGGCATCCGTCGACCTTGACGTGATCGTCGTGATCGCCACCTCGTTTGGAGTCGCAGCTGCAGTTGAGTCGTCGGGGTTGGCGGCGGTGATTGCCGGCGGTCTTGTCGACCTATTCGATGGTTTTGGTGATCGCGGAGTCCTCCTGGGCGTGATTCTTTCCACGGTCTTTCTCACCGCCACGGTCAACAACAACGCGGCCGCCTTGCTGATGTTTCCCATCGCAGTAGCGGCGGCCGGGGCGACGGCGATCCAAGGCCGCGGATTTGCGATCGCGGTGGCGGTGGCCGCATCGGTGGATTTCTTGACCCCAATCGGTTATCAGACCAACACAATGGTCTACGGACCAGGCGGCTATCGATTCGGGGACTATGCGCGCCTGGGTGCGCCGTTAACCGTTCTAGTGGTGGCCGTGTTGGTGATTCTGGTGCCGACTCGGTGGCCGATATGACTCAACGCGAGCTGATGAATACGCGGTCCGGGCGCCGCATCGATGTTTGGGAGCCTCGGCCAGTGAGATCGGCATCCCACTAGAGCGATGTGCGAAGTTCCTTCGATTACGGTGGTCATTGCTTACCACGAAGAGCCCAAAGATTTCGTGCGGGATTGCCTAGCAAGCCTCCTCAACCAGACCTTCGAATCCTGGGAAGGCATACTCGTCGACGACGGCTCCCGCAACGAGATCGTTTCTGGCGTCGTGAAGGAGATGCAAGACCCCAGGTTCAAGATCATCCGTCACGCCCAGAATCGGGGACTCGGTGCCGCGCGGAATACAGGTATTCGAGCCGCCAAAGCACAGCTAGTCGCGTTACTGGACGCTGACGACCGACTCGATCCTTCGTTCCTCGAGATAACACATCGTGCGCTCAGAGACCGTCCGGAGGCAGATTGGGTGGTAGTGGATTGGAAGTGCTTCGGGACCACGGATGAAGTGTGGCCGTTTCCCATCGACGACTCTCTCAATTGTCCAGCCCACTTCCTGTTCGTTGGTTCGGGGGTATTGATGCGCAGAAGGGTCTGGGCATCTGTAGGGGGATACTCAGAAGAAGAGGCCTTAAGGGGAGGCGAGGACTGGGATTTCTGGATCGGCGTCGCGGAGCGGAGGCTACAGCCCCTTTATCTGGCGCAACCTCTTTACCTGTACCGGATACATCCCCAGGCGATGACCTTCACCACAGCCAGGTACGACAACTATCGCTTTCGAAAGGCGATACATGCGCGTCACCAGATGGCGTTCCGATCGATGGGGATGGACTGTCCGCAGTGTCTATCTCCTCGTGCCAGGGTCGCGAAGTTCCTGGCCCAAGGCCTGGCGGTGAGCTCTAACGCCTTTCTTGATAGTGGCCGTCGCCTTAAGGGAGTCGGTTTGGCGACCCGAGCTCTCCTGCTTCAGCCCGGCAATCCGTCTTACCGAAAGCATTTTCTCCGTTCACTTTTGCCTGGTGGCTTCCAGAGGTTCATCAGCCGGTTCCGACAGGCCCCTAGGACCCTGAACGACCGCACGCCCGGGAATTCCTGATTTGCCATTCGCTGGCCGTACCCGCAGAGAACGACGCTTAAGTCTGTGAAACCCCACCACGCCCTTATCGATCTTGCGGCCGGACGCCCTGTCAGCGGAACGATCGATGCCGAGATCGTGCGATCCGCCGAGGAGCACCGAGTTGGGGGCATCCTCAAAACGGCGATGGATAGAGGGCTCACGATTGAGAGCGCCGCGGCTACCGAACTCAACAGGGTCGACGCCCTCGGATGGGCACGAAACCGGATGCTCATGGACGCCTGCCACGAGATCGCCGAAACAGCCGCCCAGCTAGGAATCGACGTTTTCGTCATCAAGGGTATCGCCAACGAGGCTCGCTGGTATTCACGGCTTGGAGAGCGACCGGCATGGGACATCGACCTCGTGCTCGCACCCTGGCATCGTCATCTGGTCAGGGAACTTCTCGCCGCCCTCCAGCCACGTCATTCGCTCCTGTCCGAACCAAGAGCGTTGCAGTCTCCCCGTTTGCAATCGATCGACTTTGGATTCCACGGCCTACCGGTGGATCTTCACCTCGACCCGCTCAAGCTGGAAGTGGCAACCACCCGCGAGGGCGGGGTCCTGTTCGAAAACGCAACGACCCTTCTGACAGATGGTGGCCACTCGGTAAAGGTGCTGGGAGTCGAGACAAGCCTGGTCCTCGCTGCTCTTCATCTCAACAAAGACCGGTTCAGGTACCTGCTTGGTTACATCGATCTAATCCGGATCAGCGCAGACTCAAGTCTCGACATGGATAGTGCCGTGCTAATGGCTGAGGCCGTAGGCCTCGCCAAATCCTTCCGCTCTACGCTGGCGGCCGCGCGGATCGACCTAGGAGTGCCGGAGTCCACACGGTTCGCAACCGACGACTGGCTGTGGAATCGCGCCTGGCCACCTTCGATCAGGATGCTGGGCGCCGAAGGCGAGTCTCGCTTTCGATATCGGCAATTTCTCCTCCCGCTATTGGAGGGAGCTCGGTGGGCCGAGGTGTTGGTCGCTTTCTGGCATCGACTTCTCCCCTCCGCATATGAACTTCGGCGCAACTTTCCGGAAGAGAAGGGCAGCTACTTAGGTCGTCTGCTTAGGGGCCGGATTCGTCATCGGTTGGCTCGACTTCGACGTCGGCGACAGCACCGAATGGAGCATTGACCTTGCCAGCTTGGGCCAGGCGTTGCTTTTCCCACGATTTACCGCCCACCACGGTCCGGGCGTGCAGCAGGAGCTCTGATGCTGTGTAGCACCCACTGGCCAGCTTCCAGAGCACCCGTAGCGACCGAGCCGCTGCCGCCTTGGCTGCTACCTCCTGTCGTGAACGGGGCTGGAGATATCTGCTCCGAATGGCCTTGCCCTCGAGACTGGACTTATCCCGCAGGCGCGTGTTCTTTTGTTCACCGTAGAACCTCATACGTGACCAGGCTTGGGAGACATGACGAGGCTTGGTGACGTCGGCGAAACGAATCCAGAGGTCAGCATCCATGGCCAGATCGAATTGGGGATCAAGCCCTCCGACCCTTTCGTAAAGTCCCCGACGCCAAAAGGCCGAAGGCTGGGGGATGAAGTTGTGGTCGTACATCCAGATAAACCGGCTGAACCCATGTTCTCGTTTTGGCTTGATGACGAACCCCTGATCGTCGATCCATGTCGAGTCGCCATAGACGAACTCGACCTCAGGGTGACGAGCGAAATAGGCACCGACCTCGGCCAGAGTCCCTGGCTCAAAAAGGTCATCGGAGTTGAGCCAACACTGGATATCGCCCCGTGAGCGAGCGAAGCCTTTGATAAGGGCGTCGGTTTGACCGTTGTCTGGCTCGCTCACCCAGCACGCCAACCGTTCCTCGTATTTCTTTATTACCGACACCGACTCGTCACTGGAGCCGCCATCGATGACGATGTGTTCCAGATCCGGGTAGCCCTGTGCATGGATGCTCTCCATCGTCTCTGTCAAAAATCGCCCTTGATTGAATGAAGGGGTAACAATGGAAATGGAGGGCAGTGGCTTCGAGGTCAACTGCGTGCATCCTGATCGTCGACAGAGCCCAACCTGTCGACAGTATGTCCTGATTGGGTCAACTCATTCCCCAGGACTAAGGGCCTCGACGTTAGGCCATAGCGTCATCGAGAGTGACCAGATTGCGCCCCTCCAATTCACTAATGAAGTGATCGACATCATCTGCCAGGTCAGTAGGCGGATCTTCGAACTTCGTCTGCATCTCTTCTACGATCCGGGAAATCTCGTTGCCCGATCCGATCAGCTCCCAAACCAGGGCCCCGACCGCATTCACGCCAAAATACAGGCTGGTTTCGAGATTCAGAAGAACGCCGCCGGAACCGTCTCCGTAAGCCCGGAATGCGACCCGGTCCACCCTATGCACATACTTGAATCCCACTCAACCCGCTCCTTGATCCCCCCACCCCAACCTGACCAAATAGATCCTACTGGCGGTCCCGCCCACCACAATGTTCGGTGGTGGGACAAGTTGGTTGATCAGAGTCCAGTGTCCTCGCTCGAACCAACCATCGAAGGGGTTGCCCCTGCGCCCAGGGCGTTTTCCGTCGAGACATGACACCTCCCAGTCGAGATGTCGCGCTCACCACCTGAACCCACCCCCGGTACTCGTTCGCCAGCTACCGGATCAGCCAGAGCGCGGGCGTGGGCAACCGAATTTAGAGTTTGGCGGGCGAGCCTTGGCGTTTTCCTAGCCAAACTGAACCAATACTCAAGGTTCTTAGTAGTGGGCAAGCGTTCCCAAGCGCAACTCGCGATTGATCGCCCAAGCGAAGAACATCAAACCAAGCGCCATGGCAAACGCGCCGGTCACTGCCAGATACAGCATCTCCGAGGCCAAGCGACTCCAAGCTTGGCCGCCAATTAGCGCCTGCCGAGTTGCCTCAAAAGCCACGGTGATCGGGCTCCACCGTGCGATGTCCTGCAACCATTGCGGGAAGACAGTGATCGGAAAATAGGCTCCGGAACCAACCGACAGACCGGCCCCGAGTAGCGCCATGATTCCGGCCCCTCGTCGGAAGGTCAAGATGGCGCTGGCTCCGACCATTCCCAGTCCCCACACAAACGGCATAAAAACCAACAACAAAACTAACGCCGGCCCGATGGCGCCAGGTATGAACCTCACGTCGAAAATGCCGACGATGATGGTGAGGAAAATGGCAGTCCGAACCGGAACATAAATCAAGTCGTAGACCACCAGTCCCGCCTGGATCGTCAAGGGGTGCGTGGGAGTCATAAACAGCGATTCCAACGTTCCCATTAGTTGCTCGTTGCGGAGGGCGGTTGCAACCCTTCCCATCCCGACTTGCAAAAATGCACCGAGAGCAATACCCACGGTTACGAATGCAATGTAGGTGACACTTTCACCCCCGTAGCTGGGGAGGCTGCTGGGGTTGACGATCCTCCCAACAAATGAGAACACCAGCGACTGGAAGGCCAGGTTTACGACATCGCTCACGAACGCGGTGCGGTAGGAGATAAGGACAAGAAAGTCGCGACGAAGGAAGGCAGAAAGTTTGCGTAGTTCGCGGGGCATAGGTCCCTTAGGAGTCGGACCCGGTCAATCGAAGGAAGCCCCTCTCGACATCGGGCCGTTCCTCGGCACAGGACATGACGATGATGCCGCGAGTAGCAAGCTCTGAGAACACCTCCGTAAGAGACACTCCCTGCATCAACTCCAAACGCCAACGATCCCTATCTCCGACCCTGGTCAGGGCGCCCCATGGGAGTTCCACCACGTCCGCCTGGCCGCCACCCTCGAGCACAACCACATAGGACTTGACCCCTGCCTGGGCCGCCAAGTCATCAACGCTCCCGGAGAACCGCACTTCACCCAGGTCGAGGACCGTCACTGAATGAGCGAAGCCGGGAAGCTCGCCAATTCGTTGGGTCGCCCACATAACCGTGGCACCTCGCTCGGCGGCATCCCGCACCAGCCCACGGATCTGATCGGCCCCCAGGGGGTCGAGGTCATGCGTGGCTTCGTCGATCACCAAGACCTTCGGGTCGCACATCAGTGCTCGGGCCACGAGCAAGCGTTTGATCATGCCGTGCGAGTACAAACGAGCGGGTCGGGTGCCAGCCTCCTCCAGACCCACGTAGCCTGTCCATCGGTCGGCAAGGTCTTGCGCCATTGACCGCGGCATCCCATAGAGCTGGCCAAAGAAGGTCAGGTTCTGGCGGCCGCTCAAGCGCAGGTAAAAAGATCGATCACTGGCTGGCACCCAACCAATCAGGCCTCGTATTTGGCGGTCGCTGGGATTGCCGTGGGCAACTTTCATTTGCCCGCCCGACGGGGTCATCAAACCGGCCACCATTCGCAGCACTGTTGTCTTGCCCGCCCCGTTGGGCCCAAGCAGCGCATGGATCTCGCCCGGCTTCAATTCGAGGTCCAGGCCCGTTACGACTTGCCTGCCGTTGAACTCCCTGGAAACGCCGAGAGCCTCGACTGTTCTAGCCGAGGCCCTCAGTTGTTCAGTCACCGACACTCACGAGAGCGAAGAACACTCCAGATGGTTGTCGATGTGGTGGGGAACGTCGATGGAATCCTTAATCGGTGTCCCCGTTACGTCTGGGTTACACCGACTAAACGTATGGTCGGCGATCGACCCGAAGTCGATTACCGCCGGCCTTTCATAATGCAGACAGCCTCCCTTCGTCCCTTGGACACCTAATGGTAGCGTGTTGTACGGGGTAGTCAACGATTTAGGCGCCAGGGAGTTTCACTTGTCCAGTATCGCCGCCGCATGGCAGTCCGGAGCCCCTCCCGCCGTGACAGTTGTCGACCGAATGCTGAGTGCGGCACCCCATCGCGGCGCCGAACACACGTTCATTTCGATCGGACAGGTGTCCCTCGGAGCCTCCAACGGCGAAGGCCCGGCGTGGGCGACTCTCGGGGGAGGTCAGGGGTGGGCCTGTGCAGTTCATGGGCCCGTGGACAATTCCGATGAGCTTTCCAGCATGGCTGGCGAGGGTGCCAATGTTGCGGTGGCCATAGCCACACTGGTCGCTCGCAAGGGAGCCCTGGCCCTGGACCTTATCCGAGGCGCCTTCGCCGGGGTGGTAACCGACGGCCGCGATCTGATCTGTTTCCGAGACCATCTCGGAGGACGACCTCTCTTCTTCCGACACGAGCGAGCCAGAGGCTTTGTGGCCACAGAGGCAAAGCAGGTGGTGGCGGGTGCCGGCATCGATCGACAGCCCGACCTGTCGGCCGTCGAGTTGATGTTTTACCGTGGTATCGGTCCGGAAGCCGCGGTAAAAGGCGTGAGCCGGGTCTTCTACGGGGAAACAGTCACCCTCACCCCAGGGAACCAGCCGATAAGAGAGCGCTACTGGAAACCTGAGGATGTGATCGAGACCAGGGCGGTCAGCGCTGCAGAGGCACCCGAGCTCCTGGCTGTACGTATCGAGCGGGCCGTCAGGCGAGCTCTTTCGGGAAGCGATGCCGTTGCCCTGAGCGGCGGGATTGACTCTCCTACCGTGGCCGCTTTTGCAGCTCCCGAATTCTTGAGGAGATGGGGCAAACCGTTATTCGCCTACACCGCCGTCTACCCCCGACACGGCACGGTCGACGAGTCCCGGTACACCAAAGAAGTGGCGTCGTACCTCTCGATAGATCTCCAGACCTTCGAGCCACAGAGAAGTTCTCTCGATGGGATAGAGCGGTGGGTGGATCTTGCCGACGGCCCCTGGGACAGCCTTCCGATGGCGACGGCTCTAGAGGGCTATCGGCTCGCCTCATCGCTGGGAGCTCGCCAAGTGCTCACAGGGACGCTGGCGGAGTACGCGTTCACCATCAATCGATTCATACTCGGCCACCTGCTGCTACGGAGGCGATGGGGTGCGCTTTCCGACCTTCTCCGCGTCCGCAGGAATGCCGGAAGGTCGTTGCTGAGTCTGACCAAGCAGCTTCTTTACGAGATTACGCCCGCCCCATTCGGACAGGTGTATGCGCGGCTAACTCGCCACGCAAACACGTTCAACCCTCCCTGGATCGATGCCACGGTCGCTGGCGGCCCTAAGTACGTCACCGCCCTCACCGATCCGATGCGTCGCAGGTGGATCGAGCCCACTAGTCGCGCAACCCGGGGAACAACCTCGACTCAAGAGGCGATAGAGGTCTGCGCATCGACGGTTGGCATAGTGGTAAGGACTCCACTGGCCGATCGTGACCTATGGGAGTTTTTTCTGTCTTTGCCTGTTGAGGCCAAGTTTCCAGACCTAACCCCGAAAAGCATCATTCGGAAGGCGATGCGGGGCCGCCTGCCCGATTCAATTCTCGATCGTCTCGATAAAACAGTCTTCGATGAACACGTCCTGGATTCGGTTCCGTGGCCCCGTATCGCGGAGCTGATCGATGACCCCGATTATCGGATGCCTGGTGTGGACTACGCCATGCTGCAGGATCGCATCGTCAACCGTAAAGCAGGGGCAACCGAGGTGGTGTGGGCCCAGGATCTGGCCACGGTCCACGCCTTCATAAAGCTTTTCAAATGACCATTGAATCGGTGGGAACATGCTTTGGGTTCGAGCTACTGGCGGCGGAGCCGATCTGGCTGCTCCGAAATGGGACGGGTACGCCGCTCCATGTCGTCCATGAACCGACGTCTGAACCCGTTGACGGATCGCCCATAGCTGAGTGGTTCGCGAATGAGCGCAATCCGATCGAAGCAAAACTCTACGTTGCGAGCCCCAACGCTTTTGCGCTATCGATCGAAGGAGCGGGCTGGTATCGCATCGACCCCCATGGAATGAAGATTTCCACACCTGGGAGACCTGGGAATTTGGCGGGATCGATCCGCCTTTTGGGGCTCCCTCTTCTCCTCTGTTGCCTGGCGAGGGGAGATACGACTCTGCACGCCGCCGCAGTGCAGGTCGACGACTATGCGATCCTTCTCGCCGCCCCTGGCCGACACGGCAAGACCTCCCTCAGCGCTTCGTTTGTTGCTCAGGGTCACCGCTTGCTCACCGAGGACTTGAGCTGTCTCAGGATCTCTTCCTCCGGCGCCGAGCTCATCCCAGGTCCCACTGGTCTGCGCATCAGGCCCGACATGACCGACCTCGTGCCTTTGCCCGGCTACGAGGAGGTTGGTAGATACGACGATCGGGTGGTCCTGAACCCGGTGGGCGGAGTCGGTGATTGCACACCCGTGCGGGTCGGGGCCATCATCTTTCTCAGCGAATTCGGGCACCGGTCGGAGTTGGCGCCCGTTGCGCCCGGCGATGCGGTCCGCGATTTGTGGTTTCTCAGCTTCCATCTACCAAACGACGCCGACCGGGCGAGGAAGTTCCAAGCTCTAGTAGATCTGGCTGCGGCGGTGCCGGTATTGCGCTTCGTACGTCCTCACGACCGTACCAAGCTGAGGGAGAACGTTGACTTCATCATCGAGAAGACTCGGGCCCATGCATGAGACGATTGATCGGCAACCTCGCGCTGGCCAGCCGGATTTGGTTGATCTATCTGCGGGTGGTGACACTCCTCCGGCGCCAGCCTCTGCATGATGTCATCAGAGCGTTAAGCCACGCCCCGAGCCGCGCCGAGGGGCCGGAAGTTGCGCTCCACTACTCACGGGCGATTCATCGAATCTTGCGACTTGGCGATAGGCGCCCTCGTTGCCTGCCGTCGGCGCTTGTGCTCTTCAGGCTTCTGAGAGCGGAAAACCTGCCAGCCGAGCTAGTAATCGGGCTCCCCTCTACCCCTACGGGTCCAATCGCCCACGCTTGGGTGGAACTCGATGGGCGTGATATCGGGCCCCCGCCTGGGCGGCATCACCACGAAGAGTTCGCTCGCTACCGGTAGAAGAAACCCCGCCGGCCCGCGCCTCTCGCGAATGAATATCAACGGCGCTTCGGGCGCTCTTGGCGTGGTAGGAGGAGCGCACCAACGGTCCCGACTCCACATGAGGGATCCCGATCGCCTCACCGAATTGTTTGTATTCATCGAACTCGGCGGGGTGCACATAGCGGTTGATCGGCCGATGCCGAGCGGTGGGCCGGAGATACTGACCGATAGTGACGATATCGACACCAATCGCTCGCAAATCAGACAGAGCTCCGAGAACCTCGTCTTTGGTTTCTCCCATTCCGACGATCAATCCCGACTTGACCAAGCCGCCCGCTGTTTTGGCTCGGGCAAGCAAAGCCAGCGAGCGACCATAGTTGGCCGACGTTCTGATTTCTCTTTGCAGGCGGAGCACCGTCTCGGTGTTGTGGTTCAACACCTCGGGCAGTTCGGCCAGGACCGTGGAAAGGGCGGCGAGGTCCCCCTTGAAATCGGGGATCAAGACCTCGATCTCGCAGTCGGGATGGATGCGGCGGGTCTCGCGGATGGTGGCGGCGAAGATGCCGGCGCCTCCGTCGGCGAGGTCATCTCGGTTAACCGACGTGATGACGGCATGAGACAAACCCATGGTCTTAATCGCTTGCGCCGCTCGAAACGGCTCTAACACGTCGAGCTCGGTCGGCCGCCCGGTGGTGACGTTGCAGAACCCGCAGGCCCTGGTGCACTTGTCGCCGAGGATCATCAACGTCGCCGTCCCCATGCCCCAGCACTCGAAGATGTTGGGGCATCCCGCTTCTTCACACACAGTGTGGAGGTCAAGACCTCGCATCAGCTTCTTCAGGGAGAGGTAGTTGTCGTCCATGCGGGCGGTCACCTTCATCCACTCCGGACGCGGGGGCTCACCCGGCAGGCGACCCCCCACCAGAATCGGCGCCGCTTTTCGGCGTTCCGGCGAGAACGTCCCGGACGCCAACAGCCGGTCCACTTCGAATCTTTGATCCGAGCTTTGTCCTCTGCTGAAGGTGCCGAGTTGGGTCTCGGTCCGATCGATCTCGAAGACCTTGACAAAGTTTGGTATCAGTAGTTTGACCGCCTCTTCGAGGCTGATCTTGCGTCCCACCAACGTCGACAGGTTCGTCACCGGCCGATCGGTGATGCCACAGGGATTCATCTTGTCGAAGTACGTCATCTTGGGGTCGAGGTTGAGAGCGAAGCCGTGCATCGTTACCTGCCGCGAAACCCGCACGCCAATGGCGGCGACCTTGCCCAGGCGAGTCCAGACCCCGGTCAATCCCTCCTCGCGCCAACCTTCGACGCCGAAGTCGGCAAGTGTGTCGATGAGCACCTGTTCGAGCTTGCGGACGTAGGGCACAACCTGTTTGGGATCAGTCAGGCGCATGATCGGATATCCGACGAGCTGACCTGGACCGTGAAAGGTGATGTCACCTCCCCGATCCACGTTGTGGACCTCGGCTCCCTCTAGCGCCTCCGGGCCGGCCAGGAGGTTGGAGCCATCGCCATTGCGTCCCACCGTGTAAACCGGCGGGTGCTCGAGGAGCAGCAAGTAGTCCTCAGCCCGGCCCTCGACTCGGCCTTGCCAAATGGCCCTCTGCAGATCCCAGGCTTCGAGATACGGCAGTCGTCCGAGCCAGCGGGTCCGCAACATGCTCATGCCAATTCCTGATTCCAGTCCCAGGTCTCGAGGTTCTGGCGGATCCTCTGCAGGAACATGACCGCGGTTGATCCGTCGAACGCCCGGTGATCCCAGGAGAGACCCAGGTATCCGATGTGACGGATGACAATGCTGTCCTGACCCTCGGGGGTCGTGACCACCGACGGCCGCTTGGTGACGGTGTCGGTGGAAAGAATCCCGACGTTGGGAACATTGATAATCGGGGCGCTCATGAACGACCCGAATGGCCCTGGGTTGGTGATCGAGAAGGTCGATCCGCTCACGTCGTCGGGGTCGAGCTTGCCCGATCGGGCCTTCTCGGCCAGCTCACGAATCTTCCTTGCCAGACCGACGAGACGGAGCCCGTCGGCATTCCGGATCGTTGCCACCACCAGGCCCTTTTGGTTCAGGTCGATGGCGATTCCCAGGTTGACGCTGCGATAGGTGATCGATTTCTTCTCCTCGAGAAGAAAGGCGCTGTTTACCACCGGGTACTCCTGCAGAGCATCGATGGTGGCGCGGGCGATGAATGGCAGGTAGGTGAGTGAGAAACCCTCGGCTGCGTTCCAATCGGCCTGGGCGGCGACTCGCACCCTTTCCACCCGCTCGTAGTCGACCTCGACCGACGTCCACACATGAGCGGCGGTTTGTTTGGCACGGATCATGTTCTCCCCGATCCGAACCCGGAGGCGATCAAGCGGTGCCTCTTCAGCCCCACCCTGGCCGGCTACCGGCGCCGGCGGTGCCATCGGTGCGGGAGCCTCGGGGGCGAAGCGAGCAGCCGGCGCCGGGGCCGGCGTGGATACCGGCGGGGCCGGGGCGACCACAGCCTTGTCTCGAGCACTGATAAACGCTTCGACGTCCCGGCGGGTTATCCGGCCGCCCTCCCCCGTTCCTGTGACCGAGTCGAGATCGACACCCTGGTCGCGGACGAGCTTGCGGACGACGGGCGATAGCACTCCCCGGGCGGGACCTTCATCGCGTTCGGCCACGGTTACCGAGATCTCTTTCGCTGCCTCTGTCGGCTGGGGCGCTTCAGGCGGGGCGGCCCGAGCCGGTTCCACTGCTGGCGCCGGTTCCGGTGCCGGAGAGGGTTGGGCGGGAGGTGCTGACACGGCTTCCTCTGGCTCCGGTTCGGCAGCAGGTGTCGGTTCGGGTTCCTGAGGGGCCTCCACCGCGGGAGCCTCCTCTTTGACCTCGCCCTCGCCGGCCTCGCCGATCACCGCCAATGGCGTGCCGACGGCCACGGTCTCCCCTTCGGCCACCAGCAACTCCAGCACCACGCCTTGGGCAGGCGAAGGCACCTCGGTGTCGACCTTGTCGGTCGAGATCTCGACGAGCACCTCGTCGCTTTGAATCTGATCGCCAACTTGTTTCGCCCAACGCAGGATCGTTCCCTCGGTGACGGTCTCCCCGAGTTGGGGCATGGTGACAGTGGTGGCCATCGACTCTCTCCTCAGTGCAGGCTGCGGCCGGCCGCCGACAGCAACGTTTCTCCTACCGCCTCAGAAAGGGTGGGATGGGCATGGATGAAGGCGGCTGCTTCCGCCGGATAGGCCTCCCAACCGACCGAATACATCAACTCGTGGATCAACTCCCCGGCTTGAGGTCCAACCACCGAGGCCCCGACGATAGGGCCACCCTTCTGGCTGATGAGCTTGACCGACCCCCGATTCTGTCCGACGATGATGGCCCGACCTACTCCGCCAAAGCCATGGGTGTGAGCCTCCACTTCCCATCCCTTCTCCCGGGCTTGGGTTTCCGTCAGGCCCACCTCGGCGAACTCCGGATGGGTGTACGTGACCCGTGGTATTGCCAGATAGTTCACCGGGGCCGGTCTGCCGGTAGCGAGATGGGTGACGGCGGCGATCGCCTCCGCAAAGCCGACATGCGCTAGCTGGGCGGTGCCGGCGACGACGTCTCCGACCGCGTACACCGATCTAGCTCCGGTCTCCATCGTCTCGAGATTTACCTTGACGAAACCGCGATCAAGCTCGAGTCCCGGAACCGATTCCAGTCCGGCGTCTTCAGTGCGCGGTCCCCGACCTACCGCCATCAGCACCACGTCAGCTTCGACCGACTCGTCGCCAAACGGGACGACTACCGAACTGGGGCCGACCTTGGGAGCCTCCACCGATGCTCCGAGGTGAAAGGCGATGCCCTTCCGGGTCATCTCCTTCTGGAGAACCTTGACCATGTCGGCGTCGCCTCCGGGAATGATCTGGTCGAAAACTTCGACCACATGAACCTCGGATCCGAAGTCGGCCAGAAGCGAAGCAAATTCACATCCGATGACCCCTCCCCCGATGATGACCACTCGTCGAGGAAGCCCCGGCCAATCGAGAGCGTGGTCCGAGGTCACGATTCGCTGACCGTCGACCTCATAGCCCGGGAGCGATCTGGCGTAGGAGCCGGTGGCGATAACGACGTTTTCTGCTTCGATCCGTCGCTCAGATCCGTCGATCACGATTGTCTTCGCTCCGTCGAGTCTCCCCCGACCGAGCACAATCTCGACCCTACGCTTCTTGAGGAGGCCCTCGAGCCCCCGCACCAGGGCTTCCACCGTCTGGTTCTTGCGGGCGAGCGCCGCCTCCCAATCCAACTCGGGCTCCGAAGCAAGAACTCCGAAATCGGAGGCCCGGGCCACAAGGCTGTAAACCTCGGCGATCTGAAGCCATTGTTTGGCAGGAATGCACCCGCGTAGGAGGCAAGTGCCCCCGGGCCGCTCGTCGGAAACGAGAGCCACGGAGAGACCGAAATTGTGGGCATAGAGAGCAGCTGCGTATCCACCCGGTCCCCCACCGAGGATCGCCAGATCAAGCATCCGAAAGCCTCCCGTGCCGTGCGAGCATCGCGGCCGAGCCTAGTAAGGGGTCGTCAGAGGTACGCTCAGACAGTGCCAACCCGATGGCTTCTCGTGGCTGCCGGGGTCACGGCCGTGGCGATTCTCCTTGCCGGCTTGGTGTGGCTGGTTTGGTTGCTCACAGTTCGCTAATACTCCCGGCCCATTGACGTTCGCGTCTTGTTTACCCACCATTGTCTAGTAGTTTGATGGTTGGGCATGGCGGGTGTGGGAGTGGCTACGGGCCGTTAGACGGCCTGTCGTTTTTTCCCTATTCCGTTGTGTAATGAGCCGATTCGTCTAGTGGGCTGGGAGTAGGGGATGGTGTCAAAGGAGATCGACGCCGCACATGTCGTCGTCGAAGGTGTTTCGTTGGATATCACCGGGGAGATCCCGGTTTTTGCTCCGCTCGTGGACGCGACCCGCGCCTTTGCGCGTCCGTCCGGTGCCTATGTTTCTTTGGTGAAGCCTGTGATGGACCGGCTCATCGGCTTGATCGCACTGGTTCTTTGCATTCCTCTTTACGTCGTCATTGGCTTGGCAGTTTGGGTCGCCATGGATTCACCCGTGTTTCTCGCCCAGGACCGGGTGGGGAGACGAGGTCGCGTCTTTAGGTTGTGGAAGTTTCGGACCATGCAGCCCGACCGTCGCAGCGTCCAGCTCAATTGGGTCGGTGAGGACCGGCGGAGGACGCACAAGTCAGCGGATGACCCGCGCATTACTGGACTCGGTAAGTGGCTTCGTGCTACCCGTCTCGACGAGATACCGCAGTTTCTCAACGTTGTCCTAGGCGACCTAAGCCTGGTCGGACCGAGGCCAGAGCTGGTCTCGGTGGTAGCCGACTACGAGCCATGGCAGCACCGGCGCCACGCCGTCAGGCCAGGTGTCACTGGAGTGTGGCAGATCACGGACACGGGCGATGTTCTTCTTCGCGATTGCACCAAGATGGAACTGACCTATCTCGACGATGTCAGCTTCACGACCGATCTCCAGATAATCCTCCGGACGGTTCCGGCCATGTTGAGGAGAACCGGCATTTAGTTGGTCGCCTAATACGAACCAGGTCCCCGCGGTGCTCCTGGTTCGGGCCTTTTCTCGTCGCCACGGAACTTCAAGGAAGATCGGACTCCGCGGCCGATCAAACTGCGAAGGTCCGATCTTGAAGCGCGCGCAGCCGATCGACCTCACGACCAACCGGAAACTGGACGTCGTCGACCTTTAGCCATGAGTCGGCGGGGACCGACTTGCGCATCACAGCACCATCCGTGAGGCCCATCGGTAAGGCCTTCTGACTTCGCGTAGCGTCGATGTTGTCGACCATGCCGTAGCACATAAAACCGCCGACTCCATCGAGAGTCGTTCCCGCCTCGAGGTCGACCTTGGCGTAAGCGACGACCTCGGCCCGGGGGCCACCTAGCGGCGCAATCGCCGCGTCGCCAAACAAGACCGCGCGGGCGACAGTCAATGGTGCTTCGAGGTGGGTCAGGTGAAATGGCCGGTAAAAGACATGGAAGGGCCCCTCGCCCATCTTGAAGTACCGCATGTACTCCCGCCGTTCGGCGTCGTCGTCGTAACCCACCACAAATGCCCCGGAACCAGGCTCGGCCCCAAGAACGAAGTCAACGAGTGGTGCTTCGAGGAGGCTTCCCAGGTCATAGAGGTCAAGCACTTCCTTGACATGAGAGCACTTGAAACCATTCATGCCCCGCTTGGCGACCGAAAAACCCGTGGCGTTAACCAGGACAGAAGCCTCCATCGACAGCTTGGTGCCGTCGGCAAAGGACGTCACCATCTTCGGCCGTTGGCCATGCTGGGTGGCGAATCCAAGCTGGGTATCAGGGTTGCGGTGGGGGTCGTAAAAGCCCTTGACGTTCCCCGCCAGCACGGGTCGATAGCCAATGCTTCGTACGAACCGAACTAGGTTCATCGCCACTGCCGGCTCGTCTCCGTCGGCGTTGGAGATGACCACGCCAGCCTTGTCCGCCAGCACCTTCAGGATCGGACCTACAGTCGCATCGAGCTCGGCGTTCACCAAGACAATGTGTTTCCCGGCCTCGATGGCGGCGAGCGCAGTCCTGGCCCCGAACTCGATTTCGCCGGTCGCCTCGAGGATGACCTCAACGTGTGGCGTGCGACAAATTAGCAAAGGGTCAGAGACGACGGCGCGCTGGCCAGCGACGAGAGCGCGGTCTAGCTCGTCCTGGGTCCTTGCCTGTGTGACTTCGTCGGCGACTCCACACGAGTCGAATACTGCCGCAGCCCGATCGATGGTCCGATTGGCGATGGCGACCACGTCCATACCGACCATCGATTGGACGATCTGGCGAGCCATCCCCTTGCCCATGAAGCCGGCGCCGACGAGGCCCACGCGGATCGGATTTCCATCCTTTGCCCGCTTGGCCAGCGCCGAGTCGACGATGATCACGGCGTCGCCCCTTGCAAGGGCCAGTTGGCATCCTGATCTGATATCGGGCCCAGAGGGAGCGGCCATTCGATTGTGAAGGCGGGATCGTCCCAACGCGCTCCGGTCGCAGCCCCGGGGTCGTAAACATGGCTGGTCAGATACCAAAGGTCTGTTCCGGGGGCAAGCGTTTGGTAGCCGTGAGCCGTCCCCGGGGGCATATAGATCGCCCTTCGGTTCTCGGCGGTTAGCTCGGCCGCCACCCATTCAAAACGAGTGGGCGAGTGGGGGCGGAGATCGAGAGCGACGTCATAGAGGGAACCGGAGCCGCACCAAGCCAGCTTGGACTCCGCGGCCGCTCCCCGTTGGTAGTGAAGTCCTCGGAGCGTTCCCGACTCGATCGAATGGCCGACATTGCATTGCACCCACTCGGTGTTGACTCCGGCTGAGCTGAAATCTTCGGCGCTCCACAGGCGGGCAAAGCTGCCGCGATGATCCTTGATCGGTTCCAGTTCCACCATGAAAACGCCTTCGAGGGCGGTAGGGCTGATCTTCACCCTCCGGATCCTGGATGACCGATACCGCGATAACGGGCTACCGACTGAGGTTCGAGCATCCTGCGGCCATCGACCACCAGAGGTTGGTTGGGGGCCCCCCCCAAGATCTTGGGCAGTTGGGAGTAGTCGCGCCATCTGGTGACGATCACGACGACTTCGGCCAATTCCACGGACGCACTGAGATCGTTGCAGTGACGAACCCGGTCGCGCAGTTCCACCGGGATGGCGTCCTGAGCAACAACCGGGTCGTGGGTGGTCACTATCGCTCCCGCCTCCACGAGCAGGGCGATAAGTGGGAAGGCGGGGGACATTCTCACATCATCCGTGTCGGGTTTGAAGGCGAGGCCGAGGACGGTCACTCGCAGGCCCTCCAAGTTCGGATAGGAACTTCGGATCAGGCTGAGGAGGCGACCGGGCCGGCGGCTATTCACGTCGAGGACCGCTGTCAAAAGATTGGCTTCGGCCCCTGCTTCCTCTGCGGCGGCCACCAGGGCGGCCGTGTCTTTGGGCAGGCAACTCCCGCCGAACCCGCATCCGGCCTCGAGGAAGTCGCCGATCGCCGCGGTCCGGCCCTGATCTGTCAAGTAGCGAGAAAGACGCACACCCTGCATCACCTCCGCCGCGTCGACCGCTCCGACGGCCGAGCCCATTTCCTCGATCTCGTTAGAAAAGGAGATCAACGTTGAGAGGAGCGCATTGCTGGCGTATTTGATCATCTCGGCCGTGCTCGAGTTCGTGACAATCACCGGCGCCGATGTCGCCTGGAAAAGGTCGGCCACCCGCCGAGCGGCGTCGAGATCCGAGGAACCGACCACCACCCGATCAGGATGCAAAAAGTCGTCAACCGCGGTGCCTTCGGTCAAGAACTCGGGATTGACCACCAAGGCCAGTGATCCATTCAGCTTTTTTTCAGCTGCGGCCTCGAGCGCGCGGCTAATGCTTCCTTCGGTAGAACCCGGTACCACAGTGCTTTTGATGACGACGATATGTGGTTCGTCGACTGACCGCAGCACCTCACCGACTCCTGATACGGCATAGAGGACCTGGCCGAGGTCGATGGCTCCGTTATCGAGGCTGGGCGTGCCGACGGCGATGAATGTGACCTCGCTCGAGCCCACCGCTTGCTTCAAGTCAGTCGTCAGTGACAGGTTCTTGCCCAACGTGGACCCCAGCAGGTCAGCCAGACCCGGTTCGAAGAACGGAACTCTCCCACCGCTGATCGCCTCCACCCGCGCAGGGTCGATATCAACGCCAATGACGTCGTGACCGAGAGAGGCCAGACAGGCCCCCGTCACCAGGCCGACATAGCCGGTGCCGACCATGGCCAACCTTGTCATTCTCCGCTCCCTACTGGGTTCCCTGCGTACCACTGCAAGGTTCGACTGATTCCTTCCTCCAATGAGATCGCTGGTGAGTAGCCGAGTTCGCTTTTCGCTTTGGTGAGGTCTGGGCACCGTCGATTCGGGTTGTCGGTCAGATAGTCGGCTTCTGGGTTGGGCGTGAGCTGCACCCGACCTTCGTAGCCGAAAAGGCCCTGACCGGCCGCGACCACTGTTTCGGCTAGGCCCCGCATCGAGATCTCCGGGGAGTCGGTCCCGATGTTGTATGACTCCCCAGGCTCCCCCAGGAGCAGCGCCCTGTAATAGCCGATCACGGCATCAGCCACGTAGCAGAACGTCCGGGTCGGAGACCCGTCAGAGAACATATCGATGTCTCTCGCCTCGAGCACCGACCGGCAAAAGTCGGCGATGACACGACCGTCGTTGATCTTCATGCCTGGCCCATAGTTGTTGAACGGCCGCACAATCGTGATCGGGAGATCGTGCACTCGGGCGAAATTCACCGCCAGCGTCTCCCCGAAGCGCTTCGACTCGTCATAACAGGCGCGCGGCCCAGTACAAGACACGTTGCCTCGATAGGTCTCGGGCGTCGGGATATTTTCCGGGGTGGGATCGCCGTAGATCTCGCTCGAGGAGTAGAACAAAAAGCCAGTAGGCGCCCGGCCTGCCCCTTTCCACTCCACGGAGGCATCAAGGAGTTTGCGAAGGCCTCCGACGTTGGCGTCCATCGTCTCGATTGGAATCCGCCGGTATAGGCCCGGACTGGCGATTCCTGCGGCATGGATGACAAAGTCGGCCGAATCCACCTCGCCGGGAAGAGGGGCAGTGATGTCATGGGTCAAGAGGTTCAGGTCGGAGCGACCGTCGAGACCTTCGAGCCAACTGGGGACGCCACGGCGAAAGTTGTCGAGGACAATCACCTTTGCCCGATGGGTGGCGAAACGGTCGTTCCACTCCAGAACTGCCTGCACCAGGTAGTACCCGAGAAATCCAGCCCCACCGGTTATCAGGAGATTTCGACCTTCGAGGCGACTCAGATGACCGTCGAGCCCATCAACAATGTAAGCCAGGTCGGCCCGACGAATGTCGTCGGCCGTCGATCGAAGTGATCCCGGATTTTTCATATCCCCGTGATCCTCAACTTTCGGCAGTGAAAGGCCTCGGCGAAGCCCGAGTCTGATTGCAACTCCATCCCTCGCAGCCTCATCAGACCTCGAAAGACCTCCGGGTCAAACCAGTTTCTGTGCGCCTGGCTGGGGAAGCCCTCGGCCAGAAGTCCCAACTTGTGTCGGACCACATCGGCCGGCAGATCTGCGAATATCGACGGTTGGCCGAGGTCGCCATCGACTTTGGGAATCTCGTACTCGAGGATTAGGTGACTCCGGAAAGCGTTGTGCGTAAGTTCGGCCACCGTACGGTGGTCCTGATGAGCATCTCCCGACCAAGGACAGAAGATCACATCCGGATCATTGGTTTTGCCCAGCTCGTCGAAGAATTCCTTCAGCTCGACCAGATGGGGAAAGTACCTCTCTCGAAAGGCCTCGACCAGGACGACGGGCGTGGCATTGGACGACAGAAACCGACGGGCACTCTCGCTTGCTTCCTTCCGGCGATCGCCGACAGCGGCCAGGACGATCCAGGTGACCTCCAATGCTGGGAACCTGGACACGAGATCGAGGATCGTTCCGCCGCATCCAATCTCAATGTCGTCGCTGTGGGCACCGATCGCGAGCACCCGAGCGGGTCGGAAACCTTCGCTGAGCGAAATCACGGGAGTTCAGCCGTCCGCGGGCGAGCGGCGCCAGATCTCCCAAGGAGCTCCACCCTTCTCGTGGAGAGCGTCCATAGCCTGCTTGTCCTTGAACGTGTCCATGGCCATCCAGAACCCCATGTGGCGATAGGCGATGAGCTCCTTCTGAGCGATCAAGCGAGCAAAGGCATCCGCCACCAAGTCCTCTCCCATCCCGAGGTGGTCAAAGATCTCTGTTCGGAAGGCGAAGAAGCCACCATTGATCCACTGGTCGGACTCGGAGAGGGGCTCGATCTTGGAAACAGTTCCGTCGGCCCCGAGTTGGGCGACGTGAAAAGATTGGGTCGACTGCACCGCCAGGAATGAGGCGATCCGACCGCTCTGCTTGAAATGATCCACGTAGTCCGGGAGCCAGAGATCGGTCAAGCCGTCGCTGTAGTTGGCCAGGAACATCTCGTCCTCCTTGAGGAGGTGTTGGACGGACTTGAGCCGCTCACCAATCGAGCTATTGATGCCCGTGTCGATGAAGCTGATCTTCCAGTCGTCGATGTCACTCGAGAGCAACTCAACGTTGCGCCCGCCCTGAGATAAGACGAAATCATTGGACAAGGCCTCGTTGTAATTTAGGAAGTAGTCCTTGATCACCTCCGCCTTGTACCCGAGACAGAGGATGAAATCGTCGTAGCCAAAGTGCGCGAAGTACTTCATGAGGTGCAAAAGGATCGGTCGATGTCCGACCGGCACCATTGGCTTCGGCATGGCTTCGGAAAAGTCCCGGAGCCTCATGCCTTGCCCGCCACAAAAGAGAACGACCTTCAAACCGCCACCTCGCTCACCCTGCCGCAGACACTACCCGCCCCCCTAGCTCGAGCAACAGGTCAAATCGCGTCGAGAACGGCCTGCGCAGCCTCTTCGCCCGTGATGAAGGCCTCGTCGGTCCACTGATAGCCCCACAAGCCGTAACGGCCACACATCTTGATCCCGATTTCATCGAGATAGCCATGGATCAGGGCCAGGGCAGGCGCCTTGTCCAAATCATGGATGATGTTGCCGAAGGGAACATACAGCGCGCTGGTGTGCCGGATGTGGTCGCCATCTTGGATCAAACCGGTGCGCCTTAGATCATTCACCGTCGGGGTGATGTAATCCTCGGGGGAACCCGTCAATGGCTTGTACTTGTCGGAGAAGTAGATCTCGGCCTGGAAGCTGCCGTGTCCCGCGGGAACCATGTTGAGTGAGAGCTGACCGGGATAGCTAACCCGAGTAAAGACGATGTCCTGGTCGTAAAAGTACGTCCAGGTGTCGCCCACTTCTTCGCGGTCGATTCCAACATTGACGAGCACCATGTTCGTGGCGGTCAGCAACTTCGAGGCCTCCACGACCTCGTCAGGCGCACCCTCCAGGGTGGAGACGAAAAGCGGGAGAGGGACGGAGGAGATCAGGTGCTCATAAGTTTCTTCGACCCCGTTAGCAAATCGAACCTTCTGCTCTTTTGGCACAACGCCCACGAGTCGATGACCCGAACGGACGTCGGCCTTATCCAGAAAGGGCTTGAGGTAGGAGAAAAAGCCGCCGTGAGTCGGATAGCGATACTCCGTCACGTAATGGACGTCGGGAGTTTCCGGGCTCAATGCTCCCAGCAGTACCTCGTCGAGCTTCGCTCGATAGAGCCTGGGTCCGAGCCAGTCGGTGCCGAGTCGATCGGCCGTAGTGGTGTGGACCTTCTTGGCGTACTCCATGGGAAAGGTCTCGGCAAAGGTGCGGCCATACGACGCGACCAGCCACTGCTCGTAGTTCTCGATCGATTGCTCGGAAGCCTGCATCGCGTCGACGAAGTCGCGAATGCAGTCGACGACCAATTGATGGGGAAGGCCGTTGAGGTTGCAGATCGCTGGGTGCCGGAATCGGTGCCCGTTCCAGTAGTTGTCGACCTTGGCAGAAAGCGTGAGGAAATCACCGCCGACGGCTTCGGCGAGGAGATGCTGGATTCTCTCGTCCTTGGTAAAGGAGACGTGGGGTCCTTCGTCAAATGCCCAGCCCCCCGGATAAACGTGTGTCGTCGTGTGACCACCGGGGGAAGGGGCTTGGTCGTAAAGGACCGGTGTTAGTCCGTTCTGGCGGAGCCGGTAGTCAGCGCCGAGGGCGCCCATGCCAGCGCCAATGATCGCAACAGTGGTCATGACCGACTACAGCCCAGCCAAATCGAGCGTCGCCATGATTTCGTCGTCCTCGACACGCCCGGTGGCGACCATAGCTTTATCCGCGCGGCCATAACCAACCGGGAGCACGTCGAAGAAGTCGAGGCCGCAGCGATTTGCTATGTCCCAGGGCTCCATCACGGGGTACGGCTGGACGCGGATTTCGACGACCTTCGTCCCTGGCTGGCAAAAGACGATGTTGCAAAGCCCGGCGCCGGAGGGGCCCACTACCGCTTCGGCCTGTCCAAGCAACCAGGCCTTCTCACGCAACGTGAAGTCCTCCATCGCCAGCGGAGCAAAACCGCGCTTCTTCAATCGGGACGTCAAACGATCCTCGCTCTCCAGAATCCCGTGATCTGTCGCTTTGCGAACGATGTAAATCCTCTTCGGGAAGTCGCTTCCGCTGGGTTTGGAAGGCGGGAAAGCCCGCCGTAGGTACTCGATCGCCCAGGTCGGCACCAGGCCAGTCGCTCTGGGGAGGGAGGGGACTAGGAGGAGTTCTGCTTCGATGTTCCGATCGTGCAGACTGCTTATGACTCGGGGACGTCCGACTCCAAGTGCGGACAGCGTCTCGATCTGGAAACCAGAGAAATAACCGGGAACGACGAACGCGCCAATACTGTCAATCGCGTTCCCAGACTCTTCCAGAAGGCGGAGCCTGGGCAAAACATCCCAAAGCCAGTGAAAGTAACCCCGCCCCACGAAGGCGGTGAGCACTGCCACCGTTCCCTTGACGGGGCGAGAAGGCAAGGCCGCATCGACGAAGAACTGATCCCTTCCCGGAATGGAACCGTGATCACCGAGCATGTAGGACCGCAGTGAGCCGACCGGCTTCGAGACATCGAGAAGAAGTCGGTGATCAGGTGTGACAACGGCACCATGCTCTCCAACAACCCGGCCTTGGGGGATTGTCAGCACGAAGGCGGGCGGAATCTCGCCGGTACGCGCCATCTCGTACTCGTGATCGACGAAGCCGTGACGACTCTTCGGCAGCGGGTTGTTTATGACTTCGGCGTGACCCAGCCACGCAATCGCTGGGCGGACCCTCTCGCCGTTGAAAGCCCCAACCCATTCCGCGCTCGACGCGATCGGCTCAGGCTTGGGGCTACTCCCGAGGAGCGGATGCCGCGCCCGCGCCCATAGGCGGTCAAAGGCCGTGTAAGTGCTGAGCGTTCCTTGGCGCAGGCGGGGATGTCGCTTCAGGAAGGAATGAAAACGCGCACTCAAAGCCCCTCGCAGGTCATGCGTTTGAATGTCCACCGCTCCTATTCGAATCCCATCACGAAGCTAGCACCGGCCGGAATCTGTGAAGCAGGCCAATCGACCCATGACCATTGGGACCAGCCCCTAGCGAACGCGACAACCCGCCTTAGGATGATTGGACGACGAAGGGGAAGTGGAGGCATGGAATCAGGTTTGAACGCGCCCCATGGCGAGGTTTTGCAGAATTCAATGGTGGACGAGCCGCGGGCGCAGGCGCTCAAGCAAGAGTCACGCGACTGGCCATCGTGGGACCTAACTGCACGACAGTTGTGCGACCTCGAACTCCTTCTCAATGGGGGATTCTCCCCCCTCACCGGCTTCCTGGGCCATGCCGACTACGACCGGGTGGTGTCGGAGATGCGGCTCGCTGATGGGACCCTCTGGCCCATCCCGGTCACCCTTGACGTCACCGAGCAGCTGGCGGAACTGGTTGCGACTGGGCAATCCGTCGCTCTCCGCGACCAGGAAGGGGTAATGCTGGCCGCCCTTCATGTGCAAGACGTTTGGCGGCCAGATCGCGGAGAGGAAGCCGAGGGTGTGTTCGGAACGATGAATCCCGAGCATCCCGGTGTCAACTATCTCCTCTCGAGCACCCATCCGGTGTATGTCGGCGGGAGTGTAGAGGGGGTGAGCAGACCCGTTCATTATGACTACAGGGACCTTCGGCTCACGCCTGCCGAGTTGCGGGATCTATTCACCAAGAATGGGTGGTCGAGGGTGGTCGCGTTCCAGACCCGCAACCCTATGCACCGCGCCCATGTCGAACTCACCCGGCGAGCAGCCGACGAGGTGGATGCAGCTCTCCTCATCCATCCGTCCGTCGGAATGACGAAGCCAGGCGATGTTGATCATTACACGAGAGTTCGTTGCTATCAGGCGGTGCTCGATCGGTACCCGGAGAAGAATGCGACCCTTGCCCTTCTCCCGTTGGCAATGCGGATGGGCGGGCCCCGCGAGGCGGTGTGGCACGCGATCATCCGCAAAAACCACGGTTGTAGCCACTTGATTGTCGGCCGGGATCACGCCGGGCCCGGCTCGGATTCGAAGGGCCATCCGTTCTATGGCCCTTACGAGGCCCAGGAGCTCCTAGCCAAACACGAAGTCGAGCTGGGCATGGGAATGGTCGACTTCAAGATGATGGTCTACGCCCCATCCCTCGACGAGTACTTCCCAGATGATGAGGTTCCGCCCGACACGAGAACGGTAACCATCTCAGGCACCCAGTTACGAGAACGACTTCAGACAGGGCAGGAGATTCCGGAGTGGTTCAGCTATCCGGAGGTAGTCCAGGAGCTCAGGCGAACTCATCCCGCCCGCTCCGAGCAGGGCTTCGCCGTCTTCTTCACTGGTCTTTCCGGGTCCGGCAAGTCCACCATCGCCAACGCCTTGCTGGTGAAGCTGCTTGAGCGAGGAGGGCGATCAGTTTCACTGCTGGATGGGGACCTGGTTCGAAAGAACCTCTCATCTGAGCTCGGATTCTCGAAAGAGCATCGCGACCTCAACATCCGTCGGATCGGTTACGTGGCTTCCGAGATCGCCCGGGCCGGCGGAGTTGTGATCTGCGCCCCCATTGCCCCATACGACGCGACTCGCAAGGCCGTGCGGGCCGCGATCGAGGAGGAAAGCGGATTCACCCTGGTCTACGTTCGCACCCCTCTCGAAGTCTGCGAGGAGCGCGACCGAAAGGGGTTGTACGCCAAGGCCCGGGCGGGCTTGATCCCGGAGTTCACGGGAGTTTCCGACCCGTATGAGGAGCCCGAGGACGCCGAAATTGTGATCGACACGATGGAGGTTTCACCGGATGAGGCAGCCGAGCGAATCATCGAGTACCTGGCGGGCCTCGGGTATCTCTTTGGCTGACAAGGATCCCCACGACAGGACCGGGGACCTGGCCCGGATTGAGGCCGCGCTCGTCGCGGCAGCCGACCTCCTCGAGGAATTTCACCCGGGTTCAGTCGCGAGCCGACTCAAATCCAACCATGATCCGGTAACCGAGGCCGATCTCGCCCTCGATCGTCTCCTACGAGACGTTCTGATCGAAGAGGAAGAAGGCTGGCTCTCGGAAGAAACCCGAGACAATCCCGACCGCCTGGGGAGAAACCGAGTTTGGGTGGTCGACCCTCTCGACGGCACCAAGGAGTTCGTGGCGGGGATTCCCGAGTGGTGCGTGGCGATCGGCCTCGTCGAGGATGGAGTGGCCGTGGCGGGCGGCGTTCTCAATCCGGCCCGCCGATTCCTCGCGCTGGGAGCTGAGGGCAAGGGCTGCACCCTCAACGGCCTCAAAACTGAGATCTCTGCTTCAACCACTCTCTCGGAAGCCCGAATTCTCGCCAGTCGAAGCGAGGTGAATCGAGGAGAGTGGGCCTATTGGGTGAACACCGGATTAAAGATTCGTCCCATGGGATCAGTCGCCTACAAGCTCGCTCAAGTCGCATGCGGGCTGGCCGATGCCACCTGGACCTCGGTTCCTAAGAACGAATGGGATGTGGCGGCCGGGGTAGCGCTAGTCACCGCCGCCGGAGGGCGTGCCGTTTCTCTCGATGGATCTGCGCTGCGATTCAATCGGGTCTCAACGCTGTTTCCAGGTCTGATCGCCTCAGGTGAAGGCCTGTTGACGGATATTGAAATGGCATTAGGGCTGCGGACGACCTGGTCCCCTGGGGCTATTCCTTGGGGGGACTTCTCGGTCTAGAGTCTTGCGAGACAAAGCCCACGGGCGCGGGCGTTAGGGAGTACGGGGCATGTACAAACGGGTCGGATCGCTGCTCGCCGCTCTGGTTGCAGTGGCCCTGTCTATTAGTTCGACGCCCTTAGCCGCAACGACGCTCCAGCTCTCTGGCCCCACCGATCAAGCTGATCCGCTCCGGCTCGGAAACGAAGGTCTAGAGGAGACTGCTGCTGTCGCGGCGGAATCCACCACACTGGCGGCTGCAGATTTGCCTACGGGATTTGTAGAGCAGACGGTATTTTCGGGTCTCGACCTTCCGACTTTCATCCGGTTCGCAGCGGATGGGCGGATCTTTATTAGCGAGAAGCGAGGGACTCTTCTCGCGTTCGACTCCCTCACCGATTCCACTCCCAAGACGGTGGTCGACTTCAGCGCAGCCGCCTACGGCTGGTGGGATCGGGGGATGCTGGGAATGACTCTCGATCCGGCCTTTCCGGGCTCGCCATTCATCTATCTCCTCTACACCACTGATACCGAAGGCTATGGCGACTCGTGTCCCGACCCTCCCGGCGGCACAACTGATGGATGTTTAGCGAACGCCCGGCTCTCTCGTGTCGAAGTCAGTTCGACAAATAACTTGGTGGGTTCCGAACAAGTTCTTCTGAATGGGTTCTGGTGCCAGCAGTATCCGAGCCACTCGATCGGCCAGCTTGAGTTTGGGTCCGATGGGGCCCTCTATGTCAGCGCCGGGGATGGAGCCTCGTTTGGCTTCGCCGATTGGGGCCAAGGGGGAGGCACCAACGGAAACCCTCCACCTACCCCCGAAAACCCCTGCGGCGATCCTCCCGTCCCCATTGGCGGTGATCAGAACCCCCCGACGGCGGAAGGCGGAGCGCTGCGTAGCCAGGACCTGCGCACCTCGGGTGATCCGGTCAGCTTCGACGGAGCCATCCTCCGGGTCAACAAGACCGACGGGACGGCGTTCTCGGGCAACCCCTTGCTGGGCGGTGATCCTGCTGATGACCGCGTGATCGCATATGGCCTGCGCAACCCCTTCCGCACCACGATTCGACCGGGGACCAATGAGCTGTGGCTCGGTGATGTCGGTTGGGGAGTCTGGGAGGAGATAAACCGCATCCAGAACCCAACCGCGGGCGTTCCCAACTTCGGCTGGCCTTGTTATGAGGGAGACGCCCCCCACGGCAGCTACAACAGCGCCAATCTCGACATCTGCGAAAACCTTTACAACGAAAGCGGTGCGCAGACAGGTCCCTACTTCACCTACGGCCACCATCAGGACCTGGCCGGCTGCCCGAGCGGCGGGAGCGCTATCAGCGGTCTCGCTTTTTATGAAGGTGGGCCCTATCCGTCTCAGTACGACAACGCACTCTTCTTTGCCGATTTCACGCGGGGATGCATCTGGACCATGTTCCCGGGGAGCGACGGGCTGCCCTCGCCATCCAACATCAGTTTGTTCGCCAGTTCTGCACCAAGCGTCGGCCTCGAGATCGGGCCCAACGGGGACCTCTTTGCCATCGACCATCTCGGCGGGAACATCCTCCGGTACGTCTTCCAGACCGCCAACAACCCGCCCACCGCGGTCGCGGCAGCCTCCCCCACCTCGGGAACGGCGCCGTTGACGGTCGATTTCGACGGGTCGGCTTCGAGCGATCCCGACTCCGATCCGCTCACCTACGCCTGGGATCTCGACGGTGACGGCCAGTTCGACGACTCGACCGCGGTCAGCCCTTCCTTCACCTATAGCACTGCTGGGACCAGGGTGGTCGGCTTGCAGGTCGACGATGGCCAAGGCGGCACCGACATCGACACCGTCACCATCACCGTCAGCGATGGGAGCACCGGGGATGGACATGTGGTTCTACCCGGCCTGGCCGACAACTACATCACCACCCCCGATCATTCCCGCCTCGACATAGTCGGCGACCTCGATATCCGGGCCGACGTCAGCCTCGACGACTGGCAGACCGCCTGGGGTAAGTTCGTCACCAAGCTGGGCGGTGCCTACGAGTTCCTGCTCAACCAGACCACCGGCCAGCTGCGAGTGGCCTGGCGCAACTCCGCCAACACCCTCTTCTACCGCAACTCCACCACCGCCCTCCCGATCGCCGACGGCGTGCGAACCCAACTCCGCGCCACCGTCGACGTCGACAACGTCGCCGGCGGTCACACCGTCACCTTCTACTACCGCACCGACACCACCCTCGACCTGGCCGATCCGAGCGGCTGGACCCAACTCGGCAGCGCAATCACCACCACCGGCACCACCAACATCCGAGCCGACAACTCCCGGGTGGTGCTGGGATCCAACCTGGCCGGCAGCGCCGGCTTCTGGTCGGGCAGCTACTACCAGGCCTTGATCCTCAACGGGATCGGGGGCACGGTCGCCGCCGACCCCGACTTCCGCACCACCACCCAGCTTCTCACCACCCCACCCGACTACAGCCAGTGGCAGGACAC
>JBOGEX010000096.1:0-32908 GCA_050741915.1 Acidimicrobiia bacterium | reverse complement strand
GCTCCTCAAGCAGAGCCTTTTGGGCATGGAGGCTCCGCAGTCGGGCCTCGGTTTGGGATTTCTTCTCTACGACCTGCGTGCGCTGGCGTTCTTCTTCGCGTTGGAGCAGCTGGAATGCATCGAACACGTCGTCGTCTCGGTCAAAAACCGCGGATGAATAAGCGAGAACGGTGGCAACACCAGCGGCGTCGTTCTGTCCGAAGAAGCGCATGCCCGGGACAGACGTGGCCGACATGTATAAGTCGACCGCCGTTCGCTCGAGCCGGTCCTCGGTCTTTCCCAGGTCTACTGCGGTCCGGGCCAGGGCAGATTCCAAGGTCATCACCTGACCCCGAAGGGACGTGACTTGGGATTCCGTCAGCTGCACCTGCCGTATCGATTCGGCGACCTCGGCTTGAGCATCGCTGTAGTCCGCCAGCGCCACTGCCAGTGCCGATCGTGCCGCCGCCACTCGTTGTCCGACCGCGCTTTCGTTCGTGCGGGCGGCCTTGATCGCTCGGTCGACCTCGGACAACTCGTTCTGGATACGTCGCAGCTCGACCGACGGGTCGTCGGCCGCCACAGGCAAGGCTGCCCAGAGGAGGGGGATGACAACGGTGAGCACGGCAAGCCGTGCGGGCTTCACGTCGGCTCGAGCACCCGCCGATCGACCATCACTGGCCGACCCCCGTCTTCGTCTCGCAGGTATCGGCTGAGACCCAGCACACTGCCCAGCACGCCTGCCGCTGCTCCGAACAAAAGAATCACGATCCCCCATGTCAAGAAGAACCGGTTGGGAATACCGAAAGAAATGATCTCGATCGAATCGCCGATTGTGCGTAGGTTGCGAAAGGCCACCCAAACCGTGGCGACCGCCAGTCCGGCACCGATTAGTCCTTCGATCATCCCTTCGAGCACAAAGGGAACCCGTATGAACCAGTTAGAGGCGCCGACCAGCTTCATGATCGCCACCTCGTCCCGGCGGGCATAGATCGCCATGCGAATGGTGTTGGCGATGAGGATCACGGCCGAGGCGCCCAGGACGAGCGCCAGACCAAGCCCGAGGAGGTTGAGCACTGTCGAAAGCGAAGAGAGCTGTTCGATCTGCTCGCCGAAGGTTGCGACTCGGCGGATCAATTGGCTCTGACTTGCTAGTCGGAACTGCACGTCTTGATACAGGTCGATATCGGTCAGCTCGATCCTGATCGAAGCGGGGAGGACACTGGGGTCGATGTTGAGCTGTTCGGGTCGGTCGGCGAACATCTCCTGATATTCAGCCCAGGCGGCGGCTTTGTCGAAGTAGCGGAGGTTGGCGACCTCCTCCCATCCACCGACCTCCTCGAGCAGGGCAGCGTGAGCGCCGGCGGCCACGCCATCCTGGCCCTCGTCGTAAAGGAAGGCGATGATGTGGGTTCCGTCCTGCCAGGCGAGCGTGTTGATTCGAAGAAGCTCGTTGACCACCAGCGCCCCGAACGCGAGCGAAAGCGAGATGAAGACGGCGAGGATCGCACCCAGTACGACCAGGAGATTCCTCCGCAGGTTGATGAGCGCCTCACGGGCAAGGAAGCCGAGCCGATTCACTCCGAGGCTCCATCACCATTCTGCCCATCGCCGTTCTGGTGCGGAATTTCGGCTGTTTCGTAGCGACCGGCCATCTCATCCCGGATCACGCGGCTGTTGTCGAGCTGAATCACCCGCCGCTGCATTGCATCGACTATGGCGTGGTCATGTGTGGCCATCATCACTGTGGCTCCGGAACGGTTGATGCGATCAAGCAACCGCATGATGCCCACCGACGTGGCCGGATCGAGGTTCCCGGTTGGCTCGTCACAGAGCAGGATCGGAGGGCGGTTGACGAAGGCGCGTGCGATGGAAACCCGCTGCTGCTCACCACCTGAGAGCTGGCGCGGATAACGATCGCCTTTGTCGCTCAGGCCGACCAACTCGAGCACCTGTTTCACTTGCGGACCGACGACCGAACGCGGCCGTCCCAGGACCTCGAGCGCAAAGCTGACATTCTCGCCCACGGTCTTGTTGGGGAGCAGCTTGAAATCTTGGAAAACGGTGCCGACTGATCGACGCAGGAACGGAATCTTCCAGGAGGGAAGTTGGGTGATGTCCTTCCCCGCCACCCAAATGACACCCCGGGTGACCGTGTCCTGGCGAAGCAGAAGTCGAATGAGGGTCGACTTGCCAGAGCCCGAGGGCCCAACCAGAAAAACAAACTCACCCTTTTGGATGTCGAGATTGACGTCACGGACAGCAACAGTGCCGCCTTCATAGACCTTGGTGACGTCACGCAGTCGAATCATGCATCGGACCCATCGTGAACTAGGGGCATTTGTGCCCCAGACGGTCACGCAGGGTAACTAAGAAAGACTGACAATCCGAACTTTGACGACTTTCTGTGGGCTGCAACCGTCGTATGACGACGGAAGAAACCCTGGGTTTCGCTTCTTACGCGCTTTCGTGACGGAAACGGCGCCAGCGGAGGTAGCCGTCGATGAACGGTTCGAGGTCGCCATTGAGAACTCCACCGATGTTGCCGACTTCGACATTGGTGCGGAGGTCCTTCACCATTTGATACGGCTGCATGACGTAGCTGCGGATCTGCCGACCCCACGCAGCCTCGCCCTGTTCGCCCCGAATCTCGTCGACCTGTGCCATGCGCTCCTGCCGGGCGAGCTCGTGCAGGCGCGCCTTGAGAATCGCCATCGCCCGCGCTCGGTTCTGGAGTTGGCTGCGCTCGTTTTGGCATTGCACGACGATCCCGGTCGGTAGGTGGGTGATCCGCACTGCCGAGTCGGTCTTGTTGACGTGCTGGCCCCCCGCTCCTTGGGAGCGATAGGTGTCGATGCGCAAGTCGTCAGGGTTGATCTCCAAACCCTCGTCATCGGTCAGCTCTGGAACAACGTCAACGCCCGCGAAGGAGGTGTGACGGCGAGCGTTGGAGTCGAAGGGACTGATGCGAACCAGTCGATGAACTCCCCGCTCTGACTCAAGGTTCCCGTAGGCATGATCTCCGCGCACGGTCATCGTTACTGACTTGACCCCGGCCTCTTCGCCCTCACTCACCTCCTCGACGGTAACCGCGAAGCCCGCCTCTTCCAGGAACCGCCGATACATGCGAACGAGCATTTCTGCCCAATCCTGAGCTTCGACCCCACCGGCTCCGGCGTGAACCGAGAGGATGGCGTCATGGGCGTCGTACTCATCGAAGTAAAGCGCTGCGCGTTCGAGAGCCGCCAGGTCGGCTTCGGTTATTGCCAAATCGGAGGCAACCTCCTCGCGGGCCGTATCGTCGTCGGCTTCGTCGGCGAGATCGAGAAGAACCTCGGAGTCGTCGAGACTTCTCTCGAGACGAGCCACGGATTCGATAGTTCGTTCCAGCTGCGCCAGCCGTTGGGTAACGCGTCTCCCTGAGTCCGGATCCGACCATAGGCCGGGGTCGGCCGCCTTCTTTTTGAGATCCCCTAGTTCGAGTGACTTACCGTCGAGGTCAAAGGAACCTCCTAGCTTCGATCAGCCGACCGCGCATGTCAGCAATAACGAGGCGCGGGTCGGCCAGCTCGGTAGTCATGATGCCCTCATGGTACAGCCCGCCGAGGCGGGATTCTCTGTCGGCTAGCGAGCTGGCGTTGGGGAATCGGTGTAACTGCCTCTCGGGTCGGTACCTCCGGCTGATCGAGAACCCGGACCTCATGTGCAAACACCATGGTGCCAATCTCAATTAGCGCCATGGCAGCGCTTGTACTTCTTGCCGCTGCCACAGGGGCAGGGATCATTGCGCCCGACTTGACCCCTACCGGACGAGCTACCTGAGGCCACCGGAGCCAGCTTGGGGGAGTCCGGTCGAGGTGCCTCAGCGAACTGGACATGGAAGAGATAACGCACCGTGTCTCGTTTCACCGAGTCCACCAGCTCGCTAAAGAGCACATACCCCTCGCGCTGATACTCGACGAGTGGATCGCGCTGGCCCATCGCCCGCAGGCCGATCCCGGAGCGCAGATAGTCCATCTCGGAGAGATGTTCCCGCCATTTGGTGTCGATGACCGACAGCACCACCCGTTGTTCGAGCTCAGCCCTCGCCTCGGCCGGCAGCTTGCTGAGCCGGTCGGCATAAGCCTTGTGGGCGTCTTCGATCGCCCGTTCCGTAATTGACTCGACCGACCCGAAGTCGTCCTCGGAGAGGCTGGTCGCAAAGAACTGACCCAGCTCCTTGTTGAGCAGTTCCCAATCCCAATCGACCGGCGAGATCTCAGGGGAGATAACCGACTCGACGGTTTCTGCGATCACCAGATCGACCCACTCCTCCACGAGGTCGTCGGCGGTGGCGTCGAGCAGATCCTTCCGCCAGTCGTAGATGACCTCGCGCTGGCGATTCATCACCTCGTCGTACTTGAGGACGTTCTTGCGAATGTCGAAGTTCTGTGCCTCCACCGTGCGCTGCGCTCGCTCGATCGCCTTCGTCACCATGCCGGCTTCGATTGGAACATCCTCGGGGATCTTCAAGCGATCCATCACTGACGAGACCCGATCGCCTGAGAAGCGCCTCATCAAGTCGTCCCCCAGCGAGAGGAAAAAGCGCGATTCGCCGGGATCGCCTTGGCGGCCCGAGCGGCCCCGCAGCTGGTTATCGATTCGGCGCGACTCGTGACGTTCAGTGCCAACCACGCAGAGACCGCTGGCCCCGATGACTTTCTGCTTGTCGGGCGCGATCTCCTCGGCGAATCGACGACTCAAGTCGACGAGCTTCGTCTCGTAATCGGGATGAGAGAGATCGACTTGCTGGCGCTTTAGCTCCAGCTTGGCCAATCCCTCGGGGTTGCCGCCCAACATGATGTCCACCCCGCGTCCCGCCATGTTGGTCGCCACCGTCACCGCGCCCGGGCGGCCCGCCTGGGCGATGATCTCCGCCTCGCGGGCGTGGTGCTTGGCGTTGAGCACCTCGTGGTTGATGCCCCGCTTGGTGAGCAGGCGCGAAAGGCGCTCCGACTTCTCGATCGACACCGTGCCGAGGAGGATCGGCTGACCGGCGTTGTGGCGCTCGGCCACATCTTCGACCACGGCGTCGAACTTGGCGTCCTCGGTCTTGTAAACCAGATCGGGATGATCGGACCGCGCGACCGGGCGGTTGGGGGGGATAACCAGCACTTCCAGCCCGTAGATCTGGGCCAGTTCGGCCGCCTCCGTCTCCGCTGTGCCCGTCATTCCGGCGAGCTTCTCGTAGAGGCGGAAGTAGTTCTGGAGAGTGATCGTGGCGAGGGTCTGGTTTTCCTCCTTGATCTTCACGCCTTCTTTGGCCTCGATCGCCTGGTGGAGACCCTCGGAGTAACGGCGCCCCTCTAAGACGCGACCGGTGAATTCGTCGACGATCTTCACCTCACCCTGGTCGACCAGATACTCCACATCGCGATGGAATAGCTCCTTGGCTCTGAGCGCCGACTCGAGGTGGTGTACAAAGTCGACCGCCGCGTGGTCGTAGAGGTTCTCGACTCCGAGTATTCCTTCGACGACCGACACCCCTTCCTCAGTGGTCAGAACCTGTCGCTTGGCTTCATCGACTTCGTAGTGGTCGTCACGCCGGAGGCGCTGGACAATGCGGGCGAAGTCGCGATACCACTTGGCGGAGTCCGCCAGACGCCCACTGATGATCAATGGTGTTCGCGCCTCGTCGATGAGAATCGAATCGACCTCGTCGACGATGGCGTACGAATGCCCCCGCTGGGTTCGATCTCCCGGTCGCAAAGCCATGTTGTCACGCAGATAGTCGAAGCCGAACTCATTGTTGGTGCCGTAAGTGATATCGGCCGCGTAAGCGGGCTGGCGGTGGCCGGGCTCCATCCCGGACTGGATCAAACCTACCCGCAGCCCGAGAAAACGATGAACCGCGCCCATCCACTCGGCGTCGCGCGATGCCAGGTAATCGTTCACCGTGACGATGTGGACGCCCTTGCCGCCAAGGGCGTTGAGGTAGGCCGGCATCGTCGAAACGAGGGTCTTTCCCTCGCCGGTCTTCATCTCCGCCACCATTCCCCGATGAAGGGCCATGGCCCCGACCACCTGCACGTCGAAATGACGCTGCGAGAGCACCCGCTGGGCGGCTTCGCGAACGGTGGCAAACGCCTCTACCAACAGGTCGTCTGTTGGTTCCCCGGCATCGAGTCGACGGCGAAAATCAACCGTACGAGCCGCCAGATCCATATCCTTGAGGGCAGCGGCAGCGGGTTCTTCGGCGTTGACTGCTCCGACTAGCCGCTCGAATTCCCTGAGGGTCTTGCCTTCGCCCGCTTTTAAGAGCTTCCCGAAGATTGACATCGGCTGGAAATGCTATCGGTAGCCCGGGTCTTTGAGAATCCGGCCGTGTGGCCGCGAGGTGCGCCTAGCGGCGATTCAAGAGACCGGCGTGCTCGGCATAGCGGACCGCTTCGTGGCGGGACTGCATGCCCAGCTTGTCCAGGATATTGCGGACATGGTTCTTGACCGTGTTCTCGGAGATGTAGAGCTGCTCTCCGATCTCACGGGAAGTGCGGCCGTCGGCGATCCATTGCAGAATCTCGACCTCGCGACCGGTCAGGGATGGGCGGCGGGTTGAGTTGAGATCGCGATTTCTGAGCAGATGGGCGACTACCTCGAAAAGGCGGGCGGCCAGCGCTGGCGACACCACTGCTCCCCCACTGACAACGTCGCGCATGGCGGACACCAGCTTGGGGAATGGGGTGTCCTTCACGATGTACCCCGAAGCACCGGCCTTGATCGCAGTGAGCAGATCCTCCTCGGAGTCGCTCGAGGTCAGGAGCACCACCTTGGTCTCCGGAGAGGCGTTCGTGATCTTGTCGACGACATCGAGACCCGAGATCCCAGGCATCAACACATCCAGCACCACCAGGGTCGGGCGCTGGCGGCGTGCCTCGGAGATAGCGGTCAACGCATCAGAGGCGATGCCGACCACATCGAAACCCTCACCCTTTAGGGCGGCAGCCAGCCCGGCCTGGAAAATGGGGGCGTCGTCGACGACGAGAACGGTGGGATTCTTCACGCCGGCTCGATCAACCCGAGCTGCCCGTCGCGACGACGGTAAAGGACGCTCTGGCGCTGCGATTCGTCGTTATGAAAGAAAAAGAAGTCATGACCGAGTAACTCCATCTGCAAGACAGCTTCCTCTACGGTCATCGGCTTCATAATGAATTGCTTGATACGAACAATCTCGTTCGAGCTCTCAATTTCCGACGGTTCCGGTAGCTCTTTGGGGGCCGGTTTGCGGTGCTTTCCTATCAGTTTCTCCTTGAGGCGCTTTAGCTGCAGGTTGAAACGATCGACTCCCTGGTCGACGGCGGCCTCGGCCGAGGGAGCCGAGCTCACCACCCGGATCGAGCGCCCGGCCGCCTTGGTGGTCACCTCCATTCGGTACTTCTCGGCAGCCACCCGCGGGTTGTGGGCCTCGGAGAACTCGACATCGAGGTCACCGACCTGGTCTTCGAAGACCTTGGCTGCGTGTCCGAGCTTGTCGGTGGCCAGCGCCCTTACACGGTCATCGATGGTGGTGCCTCTGGTGTGGATACGGACTTCCATGTCTCCCCTCTCCGACGCCGGGCTCCAAAAAAAGGCTAGTCACCGCGGGCAGTGGCGGTAATGGCGCTATCGACTCGTATCCCGCTAGATCGGAGGACGGCTCGGGCCGAGCTGAGAGTGCGCCCGGTGGTGAGGACGTCGTCGACCAGAACGACCGCTGCGGACCGCGGTCGGGAGCTAACTCTCAGGACCGCAGGCTGGCGGTCCGAACGCTTGCGCCCGGCCTGGCGATGGGCGAGCGCCGGCGCAGCCAAGGCGAATACGACCACACAGCCGGTGAGGATCCCGATTCGGCGGGCGAGGTCGGGAGCTGGGTCGATCCCATATCGCAAGTGTCGCCACGAGGACCGTGGCACAGGGACAATCGTGGTTTCTTCGGGAATCAGCGGAGCGAGGGCCCTCGCCAACATCCATCCGGCTCGATCGCTCCCGCGGTACTTGTAATGATGGACGAGGTCGCGGGCCGGCCCTTCGTGACGAAAGGCCGATCTCACCAGGAGACCGTCATCGAGCAACCGATCGGGAGCGGGGGTCAGGTGGGCGCGACAGAGGTCGCAGAGATCTCCTCCGAGGCGACCGCAACCGAGGCAAAACATGACTCGATGGTGCCGGGCACCTGGGACATTCTTGGCTGGTCACCGTTCTCTGGGCTGTAGACGTTGTAGGACGGCGTCTACAACCCTGGGTTCGCTTACGTGCCTTCGCGCCAGCCAGACAAGTAGCCCCGTTGTTCGTCGGTGAGCTCTTCCAACCCGGCTCCCATGGAGGCGAGCTTGAGCCTGGCTACCTCCCAGTCGAGCTCGGTAGGGAGTGTGTAGATTCCCGGCCGGAGGGTTCCGGCCCGTTCGGCCAGCCACTCAGCGGCGAGCGCTTGGTTCGAAAACGACATATCCATGACGTCGGCGGGGTGGCCTTCGGCGGCGCTCAGGTTGACCAGGCGGCCCTCAGCGATCACCAAGATCCGGCGCCCGTCCGCCATCTCGTACTCCTCGAGATTGCGCCGCACGGGACGACGGTCCCGGGCCATCTCCCCCAGCACCTCGAGATCGATCTCGACGTCGAAATGGCCGGCGTTGGCGACGATGGCACCGTCCTTCATCAGGTCGAAATGCTGGCGGCGGAGAACGTGTTTGTTTCCCGTGACTGTGATGAGCACGTCGCTCCGGCGAGCGGCCTCGTCGGCCGTCACCACCTGGTGACCATCCATCGCCGCTGACAACGCCCGCACCGGATCGACCTCGACCACCGCCACCTTCGCCCCCATCCCGGCCGCCCTCGTCGCCACTCCGCGCCCGCAGTTGCCGTACCCGATCACCCCGATTGTCGAGCCCGCCAGCAGCATGTTGGTGGCGCGAATGATGCCGTCGATGGCGGATTGACCGGTCCCGTAGCGATTGTCGAAAAGGTGCTTGGTGGCCGAGTCGTTGACCGCCACCACCGGGAGTCGAAGGGTGCCTTCCGCCTCCATTGCCCTCAAGCGGATGACGCCCGTGGTGGTCTCCTCGGTCGATCCGACTGGTTCGAGATCGGTCCGGCGGGTGTGTAGCAATGTCGCCAGATCAGCCCCGTCGTCCATGGTTATGTCGGGCTTGAGGTCGAGCACCGCATCGAGGTGGCCGTAATAACGGTCGTCGTCCTCCCCTCGGACCGCGAAGACCGGAATGCCGTCGGACACGAGAGCGGCTGCCACATCGTCTTGAGTCGAGAGCGGGTTGGATGCACACAGCGAGACCTCGGCGCCCCCGGCTCTGAGGGCGGTCATGAGGTTGGCCGTTTCGGCAGTGACATGGAGGCAGGCGGCGACATGGCGGCCCGCCAGCGGCTTCTCCTTTTCGAAGCGGGCCTCGATCGACTTCAGGACCGGCATTCGCCGCCCCGCCCACGCGATTCGGCGGGTGCCGTCCGGGGCGAGGTCGAGGTCGGCTACGTCGTAATTCATCCACTCTCCTCGGACAGAAGGCTCTTGAGTCTCTCGATGGTTTCCACCGGCAGCGGGTCGACGCCGGCCGCCCGTGCGATTTCGATCGAGACCAAGTCTCCCATGGCGCACAGGCTCATCATTCGCTCGAGCAGGCTCACCCCCTGGGACCACACCTCGCCCACCCAGGGCACAGATTCCGATGTGAGCCGGGCAGTGTGATCAAAGCGGGCCGCCATCCGGGCCGACTCCGAATCATCCCGCAGCGTCACGATCCCGATGTGCTCCTGGGTCATTTCAGATAGAGACGCCCAGGACACGATCTCGTTGTGGTCGACCTCGGGGAATAGGCCCACCCAGGCCGGCCACTTGCCGTTCTCGTTGATCTGCGTCTTCCACCGGACGGCGGCGGGGGCGGTCAGCCCGCTCGCTCCGTAGACAATCACCGCCCGACCCCGGAGGCCTGCCGCCAGGTCGGCCGCCAAAGCCCAGCCCATTCCTCCCGGACCAGCCAGCGAATCGACCAGATCGGCGGTTCGGACCAGATCCGAGGGAGCGAGGGAGACAGCACCGCTTGATTCCAGCAACCGCAGCACGCTCCCCAGCATGTAGCCGAGGGCGGCTCTGGGTTGCAGTCCCCCTGGCACCACAACCAGCGGCCATCCATTGGCCGTGGCCATCTCGGCCAGACGCCCACCGCTCGTGATGGCGCAGATCGAGATTCCGCTCTCCTCGGCCTCTTCGGCTGCGCTGAGGGTTTCTTCGGTGTTCCCCGAGTAGGAGATGGCGATGAGCGCCGGTGGGTTGCTTTTGGCCCAGGCCGGTAGCCCGTAACCCTTGTGGACCTGCACCAGCCCGGTGGCCAGCGCCGCCGCAATGTCACCGGAGATTCCAGAGCCGCCCATACCGACGACTAGATGCAGGGCGCTCTCGGCAATGTCGGGAATGTCGATACCGGCCGACCAACGCAACTGGTCGCCGAGGCCGGCGACCAGCCTCTCCATGTCCTCAACTGCCATCCGGCAGCTCCGCCTCCTCCACCAACATCACCGGTATCCCGTCGGTCACGGGGTATCGCCTCCCACAGGCCTGACAGACGAGCCTCGAAGCAGCTTCATCCTGGTCGAGGTCTCCTTGATCTACCGGACAAACCAAGATCTCCGCTAGCAAGGGGTCAATGAGCGGCATTGCTACCTCCGATCACCGCCCGCACCCGTCCACTCAACTCTGCCACCGCCTCTTCATTGGGGCCTTCCACGTTGAGGCGCAGCAACGGCTCGGTATTGGACGCACGGATGTTGAACCAGCGATCGGGCCAGGACATGGTGAGGCCGTCCAGTCGATCGACCGCCGCCTCGGGAAATGCCTCGGCGACCCGTTCGACCGCGCCCGTCTGGTCATCTGTGCGAATGTTGATCTCTCCCGACGATGCGTACGGTTCGACTTCGATGCGCAGCTCGGAGAGCTTGCGTCCCGACTCCGAAAGTAGTTGCAGGAGGACGAGCATCGCCAGCATGCCGGAGTCGGCGCGGAAGTTGGCAGCGAAGTAGTAATGGCCCGAGTGCTCGCCTCCAAAGACCGCTCCAGTTTCCGCCATGACTTGCTTGATGAACGAATGGCCGACCCGGGTGCGGATTGGCTTCCCGCCGAGTTTGGTCACCAACTCGGGGACGGCCCGAGAGGTGATGAGATTGTGCACGATCGTGGCTCCGGGTTGCCGGGCAAGAAACCATCGGGCAATGAGCGCAGTTGTGCTGCTTCCCGAGAGAGGTTCCCCCTGATCGTCGACGAAGAATGCTCTATCGGCGTCGCCATCGAAAGCAACCCCGAGATCCGCCTTTTCCGAGCCAACCAGTGCCACCAGATCGACGAGGTTCTCCGGTTGCAAAGGGTCGGCCGGATGATTCGGAAAGGTTCCATCCGGCTCGAGATACAGCCCGATCAGCTCCGGCGGGATCCTGGCAAAGACCTGGTGGATCACCGCCCCCGCCATCCCGTTCCCACCATCGACGGCCACCCGCAAAGGCTTCATGGCCCCCTCGTCGACGATCGAGAGCAGATGATCGACGTATCCGGGTCGGGCATCGAAAGCTCGCACGTCGCCAGTGCGACCGCGCGACGGCAGAGGTTCGGTCAACATCTTCTCGATCTCGGAAAGGCCCGTGTCCTGACCGACTGGAGCCGCCCCTGCCCGACAGAGCTTGATGCCGTTGTAGTTCGAGGGGTTGTGGGACGCTGTGATCATGACTCCGGGCAGCCCTCGACTGCCGGAGACGTAGTAGACGAGGTCCGTCGGAACCTCCCCCAGAGAGAGAACCGAAGCGCCAGCGTTGGTGATGCCGTCGTTTATTGCCGACGCCATCTCAGGTGAGGAAGCACGACAGTCCCAACCGACTGCCACTTCGCGGGCCGAAAGCAGCTGCACGAAAGCAGCGCCAATGCGACGAGCAAGAGCTGGAGTCAGCTCACCGGTATCGGTGCGCCCTCGAATGTCGTATGCCTTGAAGACCCCGCTCACAGAATCACGCTATCTGGCACATTATCTGGACGAGAAGAGCCTCGGACTTAGTATCAAAGAAAGATGACCCCACCTGGCCGGCCCGACTTCTCTGTCGTCTTGCCGGCCTACAACCTCGGCCCCGTCATCGCCGACAACGTGCAAAGGGTCCGAAGGGCTCTCGCTCCTCTCGGTACGGTGGAGATAGTGGTGGTAGACGACGGCAGCACCGATCGGACCTATCAGGAAGCCACCAGGTCGGCCGCGGATTTGCCCATGACCCGGGTAATCCGCCACGACGTCAATCGGGGAAAAGGAGAAGCGCTCTTTACCGGCGCCAGGGCTACTACTGCCGAGCTCGTGCTGTTTCTCGATGCCGATCTCGACCTACCACCCGAGCAGGTTCTCCCCCTCGTCGGGCAGATGGAAGGGGTTGACCTCTTGGTGGGAGCAAAACGAAAGTCGATGGCCGGTGGTCGCTACCCGTTGGCTCGCCGCATCCTGAGCCGGATCTTCACCTTGTTGACCGTGGGGGTCTTCCGGCTCCCGGTCTCAGAGTCGCAAACCGGTCTCAAGATCTTGCGCCGACCGGTGATCGAAGGAGTGCTTCCCCAGATGCGCATTCACGGTTATGCGTACGACCTGGAGATGCTCCTGCGTGCCCACCGATCCGGAATGAAGTTGAAGGAAGCAGCCGTGGAACTGGGAGAAAGCGCGTCAACCGCCCCACTGCGGGTGGTGATGCTGTGGCAGATGGGCCGGGACACCCTCCGGCTCTGGTGGTGGACCGTTAGCGGCCGAATACCCCGCGGGTCTTGAGTCCGTTCGCGTCGCCTCCGATTCCATTGATGCGATTGCGGACGATGAGGAGCAATGCCACCACAACTCCTCCGAGCGTGAGGAGCCAACCCAGGTTCTCGACAACAGTATTGCCGAATGAGAGCGTCACCTCGTTCTCGGTCGGGATCACGATCATGAACGAAGGTCCGGCGTGATACGGCCCGTCAGCGCCGGTCGCTTGCCAGTTGGGAAAGTAGGAAACCTTGACCAGATGAGGAACGCCGATGGCATTGGTCCGAAAGGAAACCCGGTCCTCGTCCAGCACAACGCTCGTAATCCTGACTTCCTGCTCGGTGAGGCGGGGACTGTTGGCAAGCTGTTCTGTCGAATTGACCCGCGGCCAATCCTCGGGGCCATCGGTGGCAATCCAGCGATCGAGGAGCTCGATCCTTCCATACCAGTCGAGCGAGAACTCCTCGAACGTGCCCCGGCCGTCTCCGCTGCCGATGCCGAAGACGCCGAGGAGTCGGGCTATCAAGCTGTTCGCCGGTCCTTCGTATACCGCCGGCATGTAGTCGGCGGCGACCACCAGGTCCGAGTTCGCCACCTCATAGAAGGTGAAGGGAGGAGTGCTAGCGACCTCGGTCAGCTCGGCCCGAGCGTCAGCGACTGCCTCCGCCTCCGGGGTGTAGCTCACGTAGTAATCGATTCCGAAGAGCTGCATGTGCGGCACACCGCGGGTGAAGTCAAAGCGGTGATAGTCGAGTCCGGGGATAGGGCTTGAGGGATCCTTGCTGGTCTCGGCCTGGTTGAGAAAGTGAAACGGAGTCGATAGCGACGACTCGAAGAACAAGCCTTCCATGGACCCGAAGTCTTCTTGGGTCCAGTACGGGATCAACATCAGCGCCATCGGCGAGCCATAGTCGTTCATGGTCTTGGCGTACTCCCACTGAATCCGCCCGGCGGGAAGGGTCACAGTGGTTTCCATCAGCGCTTCGTACTCGGGCCATTTCGCCTTTCCCTCGTAGCCGGCGAAGTTCCAGCGCGCCCAACCATTCATGATCGTGATCCCGGCCAGGGCGCCGAGAGCGAGCACACCGGCTCCGGTCAGCGCCATGAATGATCTGCTGTCGACTGGTTTCAACCACAACATCGACAACAAGAGGGCGCCGGCTAAAACGATCCCGATCGTCCAAGGCAAGTAGCGGGGCAGATTCGCCTCACGCTGGACCAAGACCACGGCCACCGTCCCCGTGGCGAGCAGCAGCACTCTCGGGACGAGACCCGAGATCCGATCCGGGAGCCGTCGCGCGAGCCACATGCAGAGTGCTCCGACCCCGATGGCGGCAAAGAAGGTGGCGCCGAAATACCAGAACGGAAGCAGGCGTCCGTTCCACAGCTTCCAGCGAACGTTGAAGATTCCTGGAAAGAGTTCGGGGAGGGCGAAAGGAAGCGGGTAGTAGATCAGTGGGGAGACCGTGAGCACGAGAATGGGAAGAGCTCGCTGGGTGCGGCGAAAGAGCCAGATGGCGCCCGCCACCGCCGCGGGCAAGAGAAGCCAAATCTCAAGGGGAAAGAGGTCGTCCCAGGTCCGCAGCGGCGTCCACGCCATATCCGAGCTGAATCCGAGCCGCGCCAGCAGCGGCAGGAACCAGAAGGCGGAGATCGCAAAACCGCCCGCCCAAATGGGCAGTGCCCGCCGCCAAGCTCTCTTCCAAAAAAGAACCGCCAGGCTGGCGAGCATGAAGGCGATGGTGGTGATGATGTGGCAGAGAATCGACGCCGCCAGCACCAACATGGCCGGACCGATATATCGGGGCGAGTCGCGAACGGCTCTGATCAGGAGTCCCAGGTATACGAGCGACAACGCGAACGACCAGGAGAAAGAGAACTCGCCCGCCATCGTGGAAAGCACATTGGCGCCGTAGATCGTGAAGCTTTCCATGAAGATGAAGACAGCTCCACCGGCGGCGGCGATCGTCGACACCGCTCGCCCGCAGCGGATGCTGCGGGCGAGGAAATAGGTAGCGGGCGGCGTGGCGAGCAGGCCAGCGACGGTCACCAGTTTGAAGGCAACCCCGTAGGGAAGGACGAGGTCGAGAAGGACGACCACCAGTGACGGCAGCGGGAAGTAGAAGTAAAAGACTGGATAGCCGGCAAACCAATCCATCGACCAGCCAAGGATCCGTCCCTGGGGCAGCAGGACATCGCGCAGGTAGGCGGGAACGGCGACGTGGGCGGCCATGTCGCCGCCAGTCGGCGTCGTCGCTGAGAGGAGAAGGCGCGGATTGAGGACGGCGAGGATGGCGAGAGAGATCCCGACTCCGACTATTAGCGGAAGCCAGCGTTTCAAACCAGATCCGCTCGGACCTACCTTCGGGGGTATTCGCAGCTGGCCCTTCAAGCGTTCAAGTGTGCCGAGCTGCAAGGCTCAGGCCCGAGCCTTGCGGACCAGCTCGAGAATCTCCTTCAAGTTGAGTTGGTCACCGGAACGATCCCACCACTTCTCCTCGCAACGGTGGCAGGAGAAGAATTGAACCTCGGAGTCATCAGGCAACCGATGCTTGATCTCGATGACATCGGCCGCGCCACACTGGGGGCAGTCCATGGGCCGGGAAGTGTACCCGCGCCCGCCTTTAACCCCGTTTTCCTTCTTGCGTAAATCCGGCACGGTTTACCGTGCCGGATTACGCAAGAAGGGGAGGGACCTATTCCTCGTCGAGGAGGCGGCCGACGTAGCGGGTGCGGCGACGACCCTCCTCCCACCAGACCGCGTACCAGTAGGGCCCGTGGGGGCAGGCCGAGCAGTTGGCCTTGCCGCATCGCACCATCTGGCTGCGAAGGCGCACTTTCGGCCGGGTGGCGGAACTAAAGACCCCGTCTCGCTCGATCTGGGCCTGGGTGAGGATCAGCAGGCGGCGCAGGTCGTGGGGGTCGAGGTCGCGGACCGCGTCGAGGAGATCGCGGCCGAGCGCCACGGCCTATGCCACTTCGAGTGGGGCGAAAAGCCGAGCAACATGGCGGCGATCGGTGAGCTTCCAACCCCGCGGCGGGCTCAGCCGGGAGGCATGCTCGACGCATAGCGCGTAAGAGGGGACCTCGCTCACTGCCAGTTCTTCGATCCACATGTGCTGGTCCGGATAGGAGTACAACATCATCGCGCCGGCGGGCGCCGAACAACGCAGGCAGCTCGGGAACATGTTCGCACGGTAGGGATTCGGTCGCGGCCGTTCAAGGATCGGACCTGAGCTGGCGAGGAGAGGGAACTCCTTCGAGACGAATGCCATTCCCATCCGGTCCCAGCACGAAGATTGTTGGCACCGACGAAACGGCAAAGCTGCCGAAGCCGGCGGGATCGTCCTCGAAGCGGACCTCCCTAAAAGCGTCGCCGTAAACGGATTGCAGCACCCGGCGGGTATCCAGGCAGGTGGCGCAGGTCTCCGATGAGAAGAAGTGCACTCCCGGTCCCAGATCAGAACGAGCCACATGCACAGGCTTTGCTCGTTTGGATTGACTAGATCGCCAGATCGAGAAGAGCGCAGCGACCGCCACAACTCCGAGGATGATGATTCGCCAGGAGAGATCGCTCATTCGAGCCCCTTCCAGCCTAGGCACCCCGCCCTTCTAGCCTCGGAGCTTGGCGCCACCGGCTCGAGATTCATGAGCAAGCCGATCGAGGATTACGCGCTGATCGGAGACACCGAGACAGCCGCACTGGTGGCCCGAGACGGATCGATCGATTGGCTGTGCTTTCCCCGCTTCGACTCGGGCGCGTCCTTCAGTGCCTTGCTGGGGAACGAGGAGAACGGTCGCTGGCGCATCGCCCCGGCGGGGGGCATACGTCGGGTGCGTCGTCAGTACCGGCCCCGGACTCTCGTCCTCGAAACCGATATGGAGACAGATGGCGGCGCCGTGCGCTTGATAGACGCCATGCCGATCAGAACCGGAGCCAGCAACGCCGACGTGGTCCGCATCGTCGAGGGAGTCAAGGGGCGGGTCGAGATGCGCATGGACCTCGTGATTCGCTTCGACTACGGCCATCTCGTCCCCTGGGTCACTCGCTCACCCGGCAGTCTTCTCGCGGTGGGCGGCCCCGATGCGCTGAACCTGTCTACTCCGGTCGAGATCGTCGGGGAGGGACTGACCTCGGTTGCCAGGTTCACGGTCAACGAAGGGGATCGAGTCCCTTTCGTCCTCACCTGGCATCCCTCCCACCAGGTGCCGCCCTCCCCCATCGATGCGGAAGTCGCGCTCACCCAAACGGAGAAATGGTGGCGAGATTGGCTCGGAACCAGTGCGTACGAGGGGGACTGGAGCGAGGCGGTGGAGCGGTCTCTCATCATCCTCAAGGCTCTCACCTATGGCCCCACCGGGGGAATAGTTGCCGCCCCCACCACGTCTTTGCCCGAGGAACTGGGCGGATCTCGGAACTGGGACTACCGCTTCGTCTGGCTGCGCGATGCCACATTCACCCTGCAGGCACTGATGATGGCGGGTCACCAGAAAGAGGCCACTGCCTGGCGGGACTGGCTGCTCCGGGCGGTGGCCGGTGATCCCGAAGACTTGCAGATCATGTATGGCGTGGCGGGAGAGCGGCGCCTCCCAGAGCTCAATCTGGAATGGCTCGGGGGATACGAGGCTTCGCGACCGGTCCGCACCGGCAACGCCGCCCATCGCCAACTTCAAATCGACGTCTACGGCGAGGTGATGGATGCCATCTACGCAGCCCGTCGGATGGGCATGAAACACGGCGAGACGGTATGGGATCTCGAGAAGTTGCTACTCGACCACCTGGAAGGAAAGTGGCGACAACCCGATAGCGGACTGTGGGAGATGCGGGGCGACCCTCGTCACTTCACCCATTCCAAGCTCATGACATGGGTGGCATTCGACCGGGCCGTCAAGTCAATCAAGCGTTGGTCCCTCGACGGTCCGCTGGAGCGGTGGGAAGCGTTGAGGTCGGAAGTTCAAGCTGAGATCGAAGACCGAGCCTACGACCCCCAGCGCAACACCTTCACTCAGTCTTATGGTTCGTCAGCCCTCGACGCCGCCCTCCTCCTCATTCCCCAGGTCGGGTTCCTCCCTATAACCGACCCTCGGGTGCAGGGAACAATCGATGCCGTCAAGCGGGAGCTTTCGATCGACGAGCACTTGCTTCTTCGTTATCGGTTGGATCAGACGTCGGACGGACTTCCGGGCCACGAAGGTGCCTTCCTCTTGTGCTCTTTCTGGATGGTCGACGCGCTGGCAATGTCCGGAAGCATTGCGGAGGCGCGCACTCGCTTTGAGCACCTCCTGAGCTTGCGGAATGACGTCGGACTTCTCGCCGAGGAGTACGACCCCAATACCAACCGGATGCTCGGCAACTTCCCACAGGCCTTTAGCCACCTCGGTTTGATCGCATCCGCCTACAACCTTCAGCCCGACCGCGGCGGGCCCGCCCACGACCGCGCCGCCGACTCGTAGAGAAAGGCCCAACCCTCCGCCGGCTCCTGGCTTAGGCCGCAGACCAAATTTGGTGCAACCACGAACACTTCTCCCCAAATCTGTCGCACCACGACCAACCCCTGGTCGCCCTGCGACGAATTAGCTCCCAGCTTGTCTTCCTGCACCGAATTTGGGGCGCGGAACGGGAGATTGAACCGTCTCGAATCAGTCGAGGGGGTGGGCCGGAGTCATCGCCGCGCGGGCGCCGTTGAGAACTCCGAAGAACACTGCCACCGGATGACCCGCCGTAATCGAGGCTCCGGCCCCGTCGAGGTCGACCAGAAGCCCGGTGGTGGTCCCAGCAGGAAGAACGATGTCGCGGGGAGCACCGCTCCGATCGAATATCTGAATCGACGCAGTCGTATCGGTCTCCTCAGGGTTGAGGACCCACAACGCGTTCTCGCCCTCCTCGGCAGTGGCTGAGACAGGGACCAGCCATTGAATAGCGGTCGTCGACGCGGCCGCAGAAACCGTGCGCAATTCTTCGCCGACATAGGTGGTGGCGACGGCGACGTCCTCCTCGGCGTTCACAACAAAGCCACCGCCGCTTCCGCCCATTTCCAAGAGACTGAAGACGAGTTGCTCACCCGGGGCGAGCGACCCAGATTCGACGCCATCGACCACTCCGGATGTATCGATGCGGTCGATGCGAAAAGCAGAGTCGACTCCCGCCAGGTTGCGAACGATCAGTTGTCCATCGATCCCAAAACCAGGAAGAGCAACATGCCACTGGCGAGCGCCGGGTATCGCCTCCGAAATTGCGGTGTCAGGACCAGTCCGAATCATGCCGGCGATCACCAATCCACGCTCCGGTTGCAGCGTGAATCCGAGCTGTTCCCTACCCGCCATCGACTGATCCAGTACGAGCTCAAGCGTGGAGTTGGCCGGAATCCGGACGGCTTCGAGCTCAGAGGGAGTGTCCGGTCCAAATTCACTCGAACCGGTCAAAGTCACCGACGCCTCAGCCGCAAACGGATTTGAGATCACAAGCGAAGATCCTTCCCCCGCATTGGTCGCCAGGCCAAGGAGGGCAACCGGTCCCGAAATCGCAGGTGTGCAACCGGATAAAGCGGGAACGGCTCCGGCACGGTCGTAGGTAGCCGCCGCCAGTTGACCGATGGCTCCCGCGGCCGACTCGATGAGGACCGGGTTGACCCCCACCTCGGCAAGAGTGCCCACCTCGAGCGTGAAACCGTTACCCGATCCGACTTCGAAAGAAGTTGGCGCCCGATCGAGCCCCACCCCCCCAAGTTGGCCATTCAGATCGGTATCCGTCACGATGCCCACGCGCCCATCGAATCCGCCCCCGGCGATGGCCACCGCGCAAACCGCGTACGGGTCAGCAGCCGGTGCCGGCGTCGAAGGGCTTGCGACCGGAGAAGGAGGCGGAAGGAGCTGTCCACCGCCGAGGGCGAGGAGTGCCACGAAGGGGATTCCAACTCTCTGAAGCCAAATGCTCACGACGCCACCGCCATCTCTTCGATTCTGTCGGGAGCCATCACGGGTTGGGGCACTCGACCACGCCCCCAATAGCCAGCCACCAGAAGTACCAGACCCAAAGCCAGCGAGATCCAGCCGGCGAGCCTCAGGAGCGGATCGGGAGTTACTTCGGCACTGACCTCGTCGACGGGGACGAGGTTTTGATAGACCCCCAAGCCGGTCGCCACCGGCCGCTGGGCGAGGTCCACTTGTCGGTCGAGCACCTCCGTTGGGAACGTGGAGCCGGGTACAACAACCAACCATTCGATCCCCAACTGAGCCAGGGCCTCGCCGGGTCGAAGACCAACGCCCCCCAGCAAGTTCTCCGTAACGGTCCTTTCCAACTCTTGATCGAGCAATCCCGGTGGGCTCAGGTAGGCCTGGGTCAGAGTGGCGAGCCCCCCATCGACGGTGCGGTAATCGAATCCAAACATGGAACGGGTCTCGCCCGGCAAGGTGTCCGGGGGACCAATCAAAAGTGCTCGACCCGGTTCTACCCCGGCGCTCAAGGTCTCAACGAAATCGAGACGTCCGGACCATTCGTCCCCGGGCAGACCGAGGCGGCCCTGGCCAATCACAAGCAGCGCCGGGATCAACAACATCGCTGTCACCATCGCCCCACCGGCTCGAAACATTGGTATTCGCAGTTCGACGAGAACGGAAGCCACAAGTCCACTTCCCAGGGCCGCCGCCAAGAGGGCGACAACTGAGCCGGCTGGCAGGATCGTCGGAAGCTGGCTGACTAGGTACCCGCCTCCAATCAGAAACGAGGCCAGCCAGATCCCCGGGAGCCGCGATCGATTTCCCCAAAGCGCGCTCACCAGCAGACCGGCGCCGACTGCGAGCAGCCAAAGCCACTCGGCAGTTATCACTGGGCGATTACCGGCCAGGAGCACGTCGAAGAGATCAGCCCCCACGATGTAGGGCAGGACCAGACCGGCTCCAAGCGCAGTCGTCGCCAGGCCCGCCACCAACGCCTGGGGACGACGGGCCGCCACTGCCCAAATAAGTGCGATCATCGAAACGACGACTAGAAGCGGCGGATAAGCCACCGCCACCAAGCCAGCCGCCAGGCCACCGACGGCGTATCGGCCAATTCGACGTCGCCAGTCGGTCGCCGGGGTAGCCAGAATCGAGTCGAGCGCCCACGGCAGAGGACCTGCGGCGATCAATGCGGGCCAGTTGCCACTGGCGGCAACTGCCACTGCCGTAGCACCGCCCATGTACGCCCATCCGGCGATCGCACTTCCCACGGTTCCAGCACCGGACCGCCGTGCCAGCCGCGCCATACCGGTCAAGGCCAGAGCGGCGGCAGCAAGAGTGATGAGGGCGCCGGCCAGAAGTGGTCTCCGTCCCAAGATCATGTGCACCAATGAGGCGAATCCGACGATCGGTGGTGGGACCAGATCCGATCCGAACCCAGCGGGGTTGAGGCCGCCGCCGTAAGCCGCGACTAACCCGGACACGCTCGGCGGGAGCGCAAAGCCCACCTGAGGGGGACCGGCGAACCAGATCCCACGGGTAGCAATGAGGACTGCGATAGAGGACGCGACGCCGAGGCCCAAGGACGGCCTCCGCCACGCGGAGCGAGCCCGATCGGCGAGGGAGCCGGACTCTTCTTCGTCGAGGGCGCGGTTGAAACGATCGCCAAGTTCGGAGGCGGTGCGACGCAAACGGGTTGAGCCGGCGACCTGAAATCGAAAAAGCTCCTCGTCCCCGACCGAGCGGACTCGCTTGAGCCTTCGGCGGGCGCCGAGGACAGATGGGATCTGGGCAGTCACCCAGAGCCACGAGAGGACCGCTCCGAAAATTGGCCCGAAGCGCCCGAGCACAATTTGCCCGAGGCCGTCGACCAGGCCCACCAATCCGCCGACGGGAACGACCCATGCCAGGGTGATGGGCCGATATGCCACAAGCATGGCCTTGTGGCGCCCTCCCTGCTCCTGCCAGGAAGGAGCTTTGGCCACGCAAGGGGATTGATGGAAAACCTCCGACGAGGGGACGACGATCACCCGGCCACCAGCGACCCGTGCCCTCTGGCAAAAGTCGAGTCCCGCCGCCTGCAGCGGGAGCTTGCGATCGAAGCCCCCGAGTCCGCGGAGAAGGTCGCGACGCACCAGGAGGGAGACCGCCGAGACAAACGCCACCTCTCGCACCACGTCGTACTGCTCAAGGTCGAGCTCCCCGGGGTCGAGGCCGGTATAGGGGTCGCCGAAGACATCGGTCGCTCCACCAACCGCTTCGAGCCGGTCGTCGGCGGTGAGGATCTTCGATCCGGCCACGGCGGCGTCGTTGCGCAGGGTCTCCTCCACCAGGGCAGCCAGGGCGTCTGGTCGGGGCCGAGAGTCGCCGTGGATCCACCAGACGAAGGCGATGCCCTCGGCCAGCCGACCGACGATGTCCTCAGGGCCAGAGACGCGGAGTTGTGGTTCGACCTCCTCCGACCCGCCGACGACGAGCACCTGAGCCGGGACATAAACTTGTTTGCCGATCGCGGCGAGGGTTTCTTCGAGCTCCATGCTCGGCGAGGCGAGGACAGCTAGGGCCACCGCGGGGGAGGCCGGGGGCTTCTGAGAGGAGGGAGCGGCCGGAGAAACCGGCGGGCTGCTCATGGAAGCGGCCATTGTGGGCCGCAACGAGTGTTACTGCAATCTTGGGAGAACAGACGGTGAGGCTGACACTTCTATCCGGCGGGGTCGGGGGGGCCAAACTCGGACGCGGCTTGGCGTCCGTCAACGGCGTTGAACTCACCGTCATCGTCAATGTTGGGGACGACGACCGTATCTACGGCCTCTCGATCTCCCCCGACATCGACACCGTGATCTACACCATGGCCGGCCGGGAAGGACCGCAGGGTTGGGGCCTCCAGGACGACCCCTTCGTCGCGATGAGGGCACTCGACGCCCTGCCGATCGATGCCAGCTTTCGAATCGGAGATGGAGACATTGCCACCAATCTCTTCCGGACTGATCGGTTGTTGTCGGGATGGTCCCTCACATGGGTGACCACTGCCCTCGCTTCGGCGTTTGGAATTGCGGCCACGATTCTCCCGGTTACCGACGATCCCCTACGAACCGAGGTTCGCCTCCCCGACGCGGGCTGGGTGTCGTTCCAGGAGTACTTCGTCGGGCGTAGTCACGCAGACGAAGTCGTTGACATTCGATTCCGTGGCGCCGGTTTTTGCCGACCGGCTCCGGGGGTGATGGAGGCCTTGACCAATTGCGATGCGATCATCATCGGCCCGTCTAACCCCATCCTCTCAATCTGGCCGATACTGGCGGTTCCCGGCATAGCCGACACCATCTCCGCCCATCACGCAGTGGTGGGAGTAAGCCCGCTGATCGGGGGCACTGCCCTCAAAGGACCGGCGCATCGAGTCTTGCAGTCGCTGGGCATCGGGTCGAGCACGGCCGGGATCATTTCCGCCTACGACGGATTGTTGACAGACCTGCTCATCGACCAGACGGATGCGGATGATGCGGTGGGCGGCGCCCAACCACGGATCCATCTCTCCGACACCCGCATGCCTGATCTCGAGGGATCGATCAAGCTCGCCCAGTCCGTGGTCAATCTGGCTTCGACAGCACGCCGCAGGTGACAGTCACGATCCGTCCCCTCACCGGGATGCCAGAGGTCCGCAGTGGCGATGACTTGGGGGCGATGCTCGCCGCGGCGCTCCGGCCAATGACGCCAGAGGATGGAAATGTCCTGGTGGTCACCCAAAAAGTTGTCTCCAAGGCGGAGGGGGCAGTCCGGGAGGCGAAGGATGAGGCCGACTATCGGCGGATAGTCGAAGAAGAGGCAGCGACGATTCTGCGCAGGCGTGGTCCTCTGGTGATCACAGTGACCAAACATGGCTTCGTCTGCGCCAACGCCGGGGTGGACCGGTCGAATGTCGAAGGCGAACAGGTGGTGCTTCTGCCCGCTGACCCCGACCGCTCAGCCCATCGCATTCGGCTCCGTATCGAGCGAGAGCTCGGTGTCTCACTCGCGGTCATCATCACGGACACATTCGGACGGGCCTGGCGTCGGGGACTGGTCGACGTTGCCATTGGGGTGTCCGGCATGCTCCCCATCCTCGACCTTCGTGGTTCGACCGACATGGGAGGCCGGGTGCTCGAGGTGACTGAAATGGCGGTGGCCGACGAGATCGCGGCGGCGGCCGAGTTGGTGACTGGCAAAGCCTCAGGTGTTCCGGCGGTCTTGGTCAGTGGTTATAGATATCCAGCCGGGGAAGGACGCGCCACCGATCTGATTCGCCCCCCGGCCGAGGACATGTTCCGCTAGGGCGTCTCAACAATCTTTTTATGAGCCAGACCGGCAGTGAAACTGCCGGTCTGGACTCAGAAAATCCCGGCTGAGATTTCTCCGCGCGTAGACCGGCATTAGAACTGCCTGCCTACCTCATAAAAACGCCGGTTGCCCTAGGCCTTGGGGCGGCCGAGGCCCCAGTAGTCGAGGCCGGCCTTGCGTACGAGACGGGGGTCGAGCAAGTTGCGAGCGTCCACCACCCGGTAACCGCGCATCCGGCGAGCGACCTCGGCTAGGTCCACCCGGCCGAACTCTGGCCATTCGGTCGCCACCAGGAGTACGTCGGCCCCTTCCACCGCCTGGAGGGCGGAATCGACGTGATGGAGATCCGGGTCGCGGCCCTCGGGGTCGTAGACGACAATGTCAGCGCCGTCGCTCACCAGGAGCCGGGCGATGCGAGACGCCGGCGACTCCCGGACGTCGTCGGTGCCCGCTTTGAAAGCCACCCCCCACACCGCCACCTTGCGCCCCCGCAACCCTCCCCCGGCGGCCAACTTCACCTTTTCGGCCACCCGCTGCCGCTGCTCGTCGTCGGCATCGATCACCGCTTTGAGCAATCGAAAGTCATAACCGGCATCCTCCGCCACGCCAATCAGCGCCAGCGTGTCCTTGGGGAAGCACGACCCTCCATAACCGGGCCCGGGCTTGAGGAAGTGGGGTCCGATGCGGTGGTCGAGACCGACTCCCTCGAGCACATCGACGATGTCTGCTCCGACTGCCTCGCAAAGGTTCGCCAGGGTGTTGGCAAATGTGAGCCGCGTCGCCAGGTAACTGTTGGAGGCGTACTTGACCATTTCGGCCGACGTGGGATCGGTCGCGATGACCTCTTTGGCCAGGCTGTCGTAGAGCGAGGCCACCGCCTTCAGGTCGGCCTCGTCGTGGGCGCCGATCACAATCCGATCGGGGTGGAGGAAGTCGTGAACCGCACTCCCTTCTCGCAAGAACTCCGGATGGGAGATGACGACGGCGCTGCTGCCGAGATTGGCCAACCTCTTGCCCAGTTCGACGGCCGTGCCGGGTGGAACCGTCGACTTGATCACGAAGCGGGCCTTCGGGTCAACCGCCAACGCCAGTTCGTCTACGACCGCTTTCACAATTGACAGGTCGGCTCGGCCATCACTGCCAGCAGGAGTGGGGAGGCAAAGCAGGATTAGTTCTGCTCCCTTGACCGCGTCGGGGTTCGAAGCGTGATAGGTCAGCCGACCGGCATCCCGGCCCCATTTGATGAGCTCGGAAAGGCCGTCCTCGTAGATCGGAACCTCTCCGCTCTCCAGGGCCCCGAGGCGCACAGGATTGGCTTCGGCCAACGCCACGCGATGGCCCAAGCTGGCGAGCCCGGCCGCGGTCACCAGCCCGACGTATCCGGCACCGATTACGGCTACTTGCACCCCGAATCTCCCTTCTGCCCGCGGCTCAACCTCCCCGCCAGCGCAAGCTAACCGGTGCGCAGCGATCTGTCAGCATCTAATCCGACGATGACGATGGCGTCGATGTCGTCGGCCAGGGCACCTGTGGAGACTTCCCCGAAGCCGATGGCGTCGACCAGAGCCCGCGCCTGCTCAAGCGCTTCGGGGCGAACGATGATCGTTGTGGCTTCGTAGTCGGAGCGATCGGCGTCGTCCACCGAGGCGACTTCAAAGCCGTGTTGCTCGAGCAACTCCGACATCCGACCTGCCGCGCCCTCGACACCGTTGCCGTTCAGAACCTCAAGGCGACGGAGGGAGGCGATATTGGTGGTTAATGGTTGCCCGTTGGCAAAGGCAACGATGACGTTGTCGGCCTCGGGATGCTCCATCTTCACCACCGACATCTCGCCGAACATATCAACGTATCCGGGAAGCGTTGCCGTCTCGATCTTCGAACCGGAGATGCCCCGCATCCGAAACGCCAACTCGACCAGGGAGCTCTTCGCCAACTCCGAGTCGACCGTCAGATGCCGGGCAAACGAGGCAACGATGGAACCAGCCTCCGGAAGACTGGAGGGCTTCTTGAGCCCTGACAGGATCGCCAGGATCAGCTCCTGCTGACGGCGGGTTCGTCCAAAGTCGTCGGCATCGACCGGGATCCAGTCGCCGTCCCGCAACTCCTCATATTGGCGAGAGCGAGCGAAGGCCAGCGCCTGTTTGCCGTCCAACAACTGACGCCCCGCTTCCACCATCAGGCCGCTGTTGAGGTCCCGGGCCGGATACGGGAACTCGATGTGGACACCGTCGATCTCGTCGACCAATGCCTGGAACCCGACGAAGTCGACCTCGACGTAGTGATGGACCGGGAGACCAGTGACCTGACGCACAGTGCGAACCATCAGGGGAGCGCCCCCATATGAGTAAGCGGAGTTGATCCGATCGGATCCGTGTCCGGGGATGTCCACCAAAAGGTCACGGGGAAGAGACAGAATCTGGGCGGTCCCCGTCCCGGGATAGAGCTTGACCAGCATGATGACATCGCCGCGGGCACCTTCTGACTCGCCAAAGTTCTGCAGGCTCACGAGACCTTCGCGCGAGTCGGAACCGATGACGAGGAAGGTGATGGGCTCGCTCGCTTCCGCGGGCCGGACATCGAGCTCGGGGACCACTGCGGAGTTCTGTTCGGCGTTCTCGCGGAAGGCCGTCTGGGCGCTGTTCAGCGACCAGAGGATCAAACCCACGGCCAGATTCGCTGCCACCAGCACGCCGATGACGAGACCCTTCCACCATCGTCCAGTCCTCTCTCCCAGGCGCGCGGAATCGGACAGAATTGAAGAATCACTCATAGGGGGCCCCGATGAAACGCATGATATAGGTGGTTGGTTCCGTCCGTCGTAGGCCGAGTGCCCGTCATCGCTAGCCTCCTCGCCACCAATTCCCCATTCGATCGGAGCAAAGTGGCCGTCCTCCCCCATGAGGGCACCTTTTCCATAATGTATGGATCTCAAACCATCCCGGTGGGGGCGGGATACCGACCGGGTTATTTCTCGCGGCCGGACGAGGCAGGCAAGTTTCCGGTGGTGGTATTGGTTCCAGGGTTGGCGGGTTTGGGAAGCGCCGAGAAGTCGATCTGCCGCAAACTCGCCCGGAATGGACTAGCCGTCGTCGCGGTCGAAATCTTTGCCGGCGGCGACGCCGCCCTCGAGGCCTATCACCTGACAAGCGACCGCGAGGTCTTTTTGACGCTGCAGGAAACGGTCGAGTATCTCCAAAGCGATGACATTTTCTGGGCGCTTCCTGCAAAGGTGGGGTTGCTCGGTTTCGACGTCGGCGGCCGTCCGGCCATCGTCGCTGCGTCCCGCCAGGCCTGGACTGGCTCGATCGCAGTGGTCTCCACCCCGCTCACAGGCGACGAAGAGCGCGAACACCAGGTGGCCGACTACCTGGGAAGCCTCGGTGTGGCCGTGCTCGGTCTCTACGGAGAGAGCGATCCGCTGATCGCCAATGAAACGGTCGATGAGGCGCAGTCGCGCAACGACCATGGTGTCTGGCTCCTATACGAAGGTGCGGGCCACTCCTTTTGGGACGACGAAAGCAACGACTACGACCCGAGCGCGGCCTTAGACCTCGAGGCTCGATTAATTGAGTTCTTCCGGGCCACCCTGCCGGCGGCCATCATCGAGGACCTCGGCTAACGAACGTGGCGAACTTCTCCGGCGTTCAATCGGGCGATCCCGCCTCCCTCAATCTCCACCAATAAAGATCCGTCTTCGGGATCGATATCGCGCGCTAGACCCGACTTGACCCCGCTCCACGTAATCCGGCGGCCGAGCGTCACACATCGTGATCGATACTCGGGAGCCCCCCAACCAGCACCGGCGAGACGTCTGAAGAGCTCCTCCGCGATCGAAACACCCATTCCGACCACGGCCCCGGGGCCGGGGTCATCAGCTCGAAGGGCGGCGCGGTCCCCGGGAACCTCGGGCCACCAGAGATTGAGGCCCCAACCCACCGTCACCGTGCCGCCGGTCACCTCGGCCAGAATCCCGCCGACCTTGCGATCGCCGATCAGCAAATCGTTTGGCCACTTCAGGTCCACTGGTTCTCCGAGAACGGTCGTGGCTGCCAGCCCGGCGACCAGGGAAGCCACCGCCCAGTGACGCGACCATCCCAAATCAAACACAGTCGTCAGAGCTAATGCCCGTGGAGCCGTCTGCCAGTCGCCGCCTTCCCGCCCTCGACCCGATGTCTGACGACTTGCGACCACGACTACCGGCCGTTCTCGGTAGAGGGATCGGGCCACATCCTGGGTGGACGTGACCTCGTCGAAGAGATGCACTGAATAGGGTGTAGACAACCCAGAGGTCATCTGTGGCCGGCGGTCAAGTTCGCAAGAATACGGAGGGACTGGCGTGGGCACCGAAGCGCGCATAGAACAACTGCGTAAGTTGCGGGCTGAAGCTCGCAACGCCGGTAGCCGCCGTGCCATCGATCGCCAGCATGAGCAAGGCAAGTTGACGGCGCGAGAGCGAGTCGATCACCTGCTTGACAAGGGCAGCTTTCAGGAGATCGACATGCTGGTGCGGCATCAGTCACTCGGTTTCGGCATCGAACAGAAACGCCCGCCGGGGGACGCGGTCGTGACCGGTTATGGGACGATCGACGGCCGCACGGTCTTCGTCTTTGCCGAAGACTTCACCGTCTTCGGCGGAAGCCTGGGAACAGCCGTCGCCGACAAGGTCTGCAAGCTCATGGATCTGGCGATGGAAGTGGGAGCGCCGATCGTGGGGTTGAAGGATTCCGGTGGAGCTCGCATTCAGGAGGGAGTGAGCTCCCTCGACGGTTACGGCCGCATCTTCGAAAGGAACGTGCGGGCTTCAGGCGTGATCCCTCAGATCTCGGTCATCATGGGTCCGTGCGCGGGTGGAGCCGTCTACTCCCCGGCTATGACCGATTTCGTCATCCAAGTCGACAAGGCGTCCCATATGTTCATCACCGGGCCCGATGTCATCAAGGCCGTTACCGGGGAAGACGTGAGCATGGAGGACCTCGGCGGGGCCTACGCCCATGCCACCACCTCAGGTGTAACTCACTTCGTCTTTCCTGACGGGGTCGCCGCTCTCGACGCGGTGCGCTACATGCTTTCCTTCTTGCCGCAGAACAACCTCGAACTGCCGCCTTACTTCGCGCCCACTGATAGCCGGGACCGGATCGAGGATTCCCTCGACGCCATCATTCCCGACTCCTCCAACCAGCCCTACGACATGGTGACGCTGATCGAGTCCGTGGTCGACGACACCGAGTTCTTTCAGGTCCACGAGCACTGGGCGCGCAATCTCATTGTCGGGTTCGGACGGCTCGACGGCCACGTCGTGGGAATCGTGGCCAATCAGCCCGCGCATCTCGCTGGAACGCTCGACATCGAGGCCTCAGAGAAGGGAGCGCGCTTCGTCCGGTTCTGCGACTCGTTCAACATTCCCCTCGTGGTCTTCGTGGATGTGCCCGGCTTCCTCCCCGGCGTGGCGCAGGAACACGGCGGCATCATCCGTCATGGAGCCAAACTGCTCTATGCCTTCTGCGAGTCGACGGTGCCTAGGGTCAGCGTGATCACTCGCAAGGCCTACGGTGGCGCCTATCTGGTCATGAACGCCCGTGGGATTCGGGCCGATCTGGTTTTTGCCTGGCCCTCGGCTGAGATCGCCGTCATGGGTGCCCCGGGTGCAGTAAACGTCATCTTCCGCCGCGAGTTGCAGGAGGCCTCCGATCCCAACCAGCGAAGACGTGAGTTGATCCATGACTATGAGGAGCGGTTCAACAATCCCTATCGGGCGGCGGAGTTGGGTCTGGTCGATGAGGTGATCGAGCCGCGGGAGACTCGGGCGAAGCTGATTCGCGGACTCGACATGCTCCGAACCAAGCGCGAGCACCTACCGCAGAAGAAGCACGGGAACATGCCCCTCTGAGGGCGTGCCTATGAATCGACTTCTAATTGCCAATCGGGGGGAGATTGCGGTCCGGGTCATCCGCACGGCCAAGGACATGGGGCTTCACACCATTGCCATCTACTCCGAGCTCGATCGCGACACCCTCCACGTCGAACTGGCGGATGAGGCCTGGAACGTCGGTCCCGCTCCCGCCGCCAACTCCTACCTCGACCAGCAGAACATTTTGCGGGTGGCGGCCGCCTCCCGAGCGGACGCGATTCATCCCGGCTACGGCTTTCTCGCCGAGAACCCGTCCTTTGCGGCCGCAGTAGCGGACGCTGGTCTCACCTGGGTGGGCCCGCCCCCGGAGGCCATCAAAGCGATGGGTGACAAGATCACCTCCCGTCGCCACGCCGACCGCGCCGGGGTGCGCATGGTCCCGGGGACGACCGATCCCGCCCAGTCGTTGGAGGAAATAACCTCGCTTGCCGAAACGTTCGGCTTCCCGATCGCCATCAAGGCCGCTCACGGGGGCGGTGGCAAGGGTCTGCGGGTGGTCGAGTCGGCCGAAGAGATTCGCGCCGGTTACGAAGGCGCCCGTCGCGAGGCGGACGCCTACTTCGGCAGTCCCGAGGTCTACGTCGAGAAGTACCTGGCCCGTCCTCGCCACGTCGAGGCGCAGATCCTCTTCGATCAAAAGGGCCGGGGAGTTTTCCTCGGCGAGCGCGACTGCACGGTGCAGCGACGCCATCAAAAGTTGATCGAGGAGACGCCTTCTCCCGGGCTCACGCCCTCGCAACGGCAATCGTTGGGGGAGGCGGCGCTGGCGGCCGGCCGGGCCTGCGGGTACACCAATGCAGGGACGGTTGAGTTTCTCTTCGAGCCGGAGTCGGGTGAGTTCTACTTCTTGGAGATGAATACCCGCCTTCAGGTGGAGCACACCATTACTGAAATGGTCACCGGTCTCGACCTGGTCGAATGGCAACTTCGCATCGCCTCCGGTGAGGAGCTCGACTTCGAGGGGGTGGAGTCGAGGGGACACGCGCTCGAGTTTCGGATCAACGCCGAGGATCCATTGCGAGGGTTTTTGCCCACTCCAGGACAGGTGGTCGACTATCGAGAGCCGGCCGGACCCGGCATCCGCGTCGACGGATGGGTCCAGGCCACCACCCGTGTGAGTCCGTACTACGACAACCTGATGGCCAAGCTGGTCGTTTGGGGAGATGATCGCGACCAGGCGATTCGCCGTGCTCGCCGTGCTCTGACGGAGTACAAGGTGACCGGGGTGGCGACGACCATCCCGGCTCATCTGCTGGTCCTCGACCATCCCGATTTCGTCGACGGGCGCCACTACACCCGCTGGCTGGAAGATCAGGTGAAGTTCCCGGATGCGCCGCCGGCAGCCGAACCAACCCTCCCTGAGGAAGAGGAGTTGGAGCGGACCGACATGACGGTCGAGATCGGGGGTCGTCGGTTCTCGGTGACCTACTGGGCGCCCGATACCTTGCCGGCCGCGGGGCCGGCTGGGCCGCGTCGGGCCCGGCCGAAACTTCAGCGCGCAGCCATCACCGGCACTTCAGACGGAGTGGTCACCGCCCCGATGCAGGGGACCATCGTCAAAGTTCACGTCAAGGCGGGAGACCAGGTGGAGGCCAACCAGCCGCTTTGTGTGCTCGAGGCGATGAAAATGGAGAACGAAGTGCGGTCTCCGGCGGCGGGGGAAGTGGTCGACCTCCGCATCCAGGCCGGCGACACCGTCTCCCTCGGCGCCGTGCTGGCGGTTATCCGTTAGCCATTTTGCGAACCCAGGGTTATAAACCCGCGAAACCGACGCCTACGGCCCATAGAACGATCGGGATCGCACTGGTCGTGACGGCATGCGCCGTGACACCCATTCCGAGCCCAACCTCCGTCGTGGATTCTCCCCCACCGATATCGGTGGCCGCGTCGACGACGACCGTACGGGACTGTCGTCTCGAGCCCGAGGAACGAGTCTTCACGAGCACTGATCCGGTCAAGCTCTCGATCGCTTTGGCCAGCGCCACTCTCGATTGCGCCGACGAGATCGTGATTGCCAGCGGCAGCCCGGAGGAACTTGAGGTCGCCGGGCGGTTTGCGGCCGCGCGAGCCGCCCCTTTGCTCATCGCCAACACAGACAAGGACCTTGTCGATGAATTCGCCCGGCTCGATCCAGCATCCGTGATCGTTGTCGGTGATTTGCTACCGACCGGCATCCCCTCGAGCACCCGCACTAAATCACTGACTGTCGTTGAGGCATCCAACCAGGCGCACGAACAGCTTGGGTTCGGTCCGATCTATGAACCGGGCGGTCTGCCGGTGTACCTGTCCGATGCCCTTTGGATCGCTGACTCGACCCGCCCGGACTTGGTGGCTCCCGTGCTCGCGCTCGCTGGACATCGAAGCGAGCGAGTGATCCTCGCCGACCCCGCCAATGTGCTGGGCGACCGAGACCTGATCGCGACCGTTCGGCAGATGTCCCCCAACACCCTCTTCCTGGCGGGTGGTTTCGATCCCCTCAGCGCCGATTGGCAAAGAGCGGCACTCCTTGTTGCGCCGGAGCTACCCGGCGGCGGTTTGACGATGTTTCCTGGCCGACGACTCGTCGCCCTTTACGGCAATCCCACCACTTCGGCGCTCGGTGTTCTCGGCGAACAGGGACCCGAGGAGGCCGTAGCTCGAGCGACGGAGATTGCTAAAGGCTACGAAGCGGATGGAACCCCCATCCTCCTCGCCTTCGAAATCATCGCCACCGTCGCTTCGGCCGGCGCCACCGCCGACGGGAACTACTCAGAAGAGATGGGTCTCGACATCCTCAGACCGTGGATCGAAGTCGCCGCAGCGCAAGGGGCCTACGTGATTCTCGACCTGCAGCCGGGGCGGACCGACTTCCTCACTCAGGCGAAGTTCTACGAGGAGTTGCTGCGATTGCCCCACGTCGGATTAGCGCTCGATCCCGAATGGAGACTCGAGCCGGATCAGGTTCATCTTCGCCAGATCGGTTCGGTGGCGGCGGCCGAGGTCAATCTCGTGAGCG
>JBOGEX010000095.1:0-12468 GCA_050741915.1 Acidimicrobiia bacterium | reverse complement strand
GATAAGGGATCGACCCACCTCCAGCAGTCGGATCGGCGACTGTGGGAATCCGGCCCCAAACAAGGTCCAGAACTCGGTGCAACAGGTTGAGATCGGCAACCGTGGGGGAATTCTTGTAGGCCTGCCGGTACCCGTAGCCACCGTCGGTTAGGCGTTCGCCGATTTCGTTTGCCCGAGCGATTCGCATCCGGCCAGCGATCGGATCTCCCAAGATTCCGCAGAGCCGGAGGAACCACTGCTTGTAGTCCTTATTCGTCGCGAGCTCGGAGTGTTCGGCGAAGCGCTCGGCCAGGTCCGGGGTCCAGGCCGGCATCAGCGACGCCAAGATGGCGCCGGTGCTGGCGACCAGTGGTCGACGGGCCCACCAGACGTGAAGGAAATAGATCGGGGGCAGGGCTGAGGCAGCCGCACGTTCGCGAACCGACTCGATGCCCAGCTCCTTGGTGGGCAGCCACTGTTCGATGAGCAGGTCGGGTCGAGCCATCGTCACTCCTCGCTGAGCATGATCCGCAGCGCCCTCAAAGACCGGGCTGCTTTGGGTCCGGTGCAGTTGGCGTACCAGTAGAGCGCCTCTTCGGAGGACATGGCGTCGATGGCCTGTCGAACCTCCTCCACTCTTGAGGGTTTCGAGAGCGGTCGCGTGGCCAGAGCGGAAAGCGTGAGGCGCACGCCAGCATCCTCGGTGAGCCGAATCGGGGCCCGCCGAGTAGGTGAGAGCGCGGTGCGGGCGTGCTTCGAGGAAACAATCGCGGCGAGAAGCGTTGACCGCATCCTTCGTAGGTGTTGGTCTTGCATCCGGGTCAGCCTCTCGGGCCGTCCGTTGCTGGAGACGATTAGATCGACGGTGTAATCGCTATCGGCAGTTGGTGTGATGGCCAACTCGAAAGTGCGCGGAGTTCCCTTCATTGGCCGCTGACCTCGACGCTGATCTCGCCCGGTTTGAGATCGGCCATAGTCGATGCGAGTGTCTTCCACGCTTCGCTCCCCGGTTCGATCCCGTCGAGGAGCGCGCAAGTGAGAGTGAGCCCGGCCGTGAGGTCGCCGGCCCGATCCAGCAGAGCGAAGATCTCCTTCTCCACTTTGCGGAAACCGGCGGCGGGGCCGGCTAAGTACGCCACCTGCACCTCGCCGGAGAGGTCGAGATACGACCCCGAGGCATTGAGCCGGATCTCAAAGTCGAGTTTTGGGAGCATCGGCACCGCCGAGAGAAGGGTCCGCAATTCTGCGGTGCTGGCGGTCGTGACCGTCTTCGATATGGCGACTCGGGTGATCCGCTTGCCGGTGCCCAGTTCGGCCAGTTTGTCGGTAAGGGTCCCGAAAACCGGTCCGGCCGACCCTTCGCCGTTGAGTTTGAAGCCGGTAGGGCGAGCGGTGACCTCGATACCGATTTCCTCTGCCCGGGACCTAGAAAGGATCGTGATTCGCTCGAGCGGGAGCTTGGACATGGTTGATGCTGCCAGCGGCTTTGAGTCGGCGGAGGGCGAGCCATCGATGACGATGATCGGCACCGGTTCCTGCTTGAGGACGCGACCTAGAATTTCGGTGAGAATGGTCTTGGTCGGCTCGTCCCCGAGGGTTTGCTCTAGACGGGATCGGAGCTCAGATCCTTCCAACTCTCCCTTAGCTTTGGTCAGCTCCTTCTCCACGTCTGCCCAGGTCGGGTCGCGCCGAAGGAGCCCTTCTGCCTCGGCCCTTGCCTTTGTGTACAGGTAGGTGGTGGTAGAGATCCTGGCGGCAGGTGGCGGAGTGTCGGCGGTGTATGCCTTGCCCGCTTCGCTGTCGTAATAGATCCATTCGCCGTTTCGAATGCCAACAGCCACTGTCTCAGTGAGACGCACAGGGTTGAGGACAATCTCGGCGTTGTGGTCTCGCCAGAATCCCTCGACCGCCTGGCTTGTTGAAACCCGGTCGGTGGCGGGAAAGCCGGCGATCCTCGCGAGGAAGTCGCTGGCGATGGGAGTGTCGCGAATCTTGCCGAGACTCTGCAGGGCCTCTTGGATCACGATGGTCTGGTTCTTCACCTGGTCACCCTGGCTCGTGGGGGAGAGTTCGTGATGACGCAAGTGACGGTTGGCCTTGTCCGCCTTCGGGTAGTAAAGGTGCCTGTAACAACGGGTAATGGCCACTCGAGCGTCCAGACCTGCTTTGTCGGCGATCTGCTTCAGCTTGTTCTGCACCGGTTCTGCGTACGAACTCATCCGCTCACCGTTATTTTTCACCCGATGGGCCGCCAAGTCCCATCGCACGGCGTCTTTCATCGATTCGATTTGGTCAGAGTCGGAGACCAGAAAAGCAACCCCGTTACGGAATGTACGGTTGGAACCCGCCACACCGTGGGTATCGAGCATGTCGATCAGATAGTCCGCCGGAGGGCTGGCGTTCCTAGCCGTGACCTCGAGATCGTCATAGTGGATCACCGCGAGCTGGAGTTCGGATCGGTCGTCAACATCTCCCGGGCCTTTGGGAAAGATCCGGGTCTTAACCGCCCCCTGGGGAGCAAACATCTGGCCGATGCGACGGTCCACTTCCTCCCGCACCAGGGAAGGGGCCACGCTGAGTTTCTCATCCTCGACGATCTTGCGAGGCTGGGCCTCGGTGTCGAATCTCCATCGGGCCCCGTCGTAGTCGAGATGCCACGCGTGGAGATCGAGCTGAGTGAGGGCCTCCTGGATAAGGTCTGGATCATCGCCGGGTACTAGTGTCCCCCGCCACACATCGACTTGTGTAGCTCCCCGGGATGCCGTTTGCTCCAGGCTGTGGAGAAAGACAGTGGTAGCGGCGCGGGTGGCATACGGCTTGGTGGCGGCAAAGCGAGTCTGGTCAACGACTGCCGCGTGACTCCCTGGGCCGGCGACATCGGCGGCGATCACCTGCGCGAACGCCTCTCGGTCGATGCCCCGGGTCAGGGCGTTGCCGACCGGTGAGGCGTCGAGGGGGACATCGGCTACGTTGATGACTACGGCATCTGCTTTTCGCTCCCATAGCGCTGAGACGGTCTCGGCGAGAAGGCGGAGAGCGCCCCGGGTTCGCTGGAAGGCAGGGATCGTCCCGACACGGCTGTCTAGCACCCGCACCAGCTCGGGATGGAGCGGATAGGACGCAGCCATTCTTTGGTGGGTGTCGGCGCTGAAGTTCAGGCTATGACCGCCCTTCTCCTGCGCTGAGTAGTAGTCCCTGAACCCATCGGCCGCCTCAATCGCCGCCGTCTCGTCGATGTGGCTAAAAAGCCGCCGCCGAATGATGGCCGCAATCTCCTCATCCTCGGCCGGAACCAGGACCTCGCGGAATCTTGACATCACTGATTGGGACTCCTGGCCTGGACCAGAGTCTGTATCGAGCATCTTCTCGACATCGGCCGTCTCCTTGGCGAAGGCATCCGTCTGAGTGGCGAGGGTGATTACGACCCGGGCCGTATCGACTTGGGCGGCGGCCGTAAAGAGGCTGAAGAGAAAGACAGGCATTGCTTGCGCTTGCCGTCGACGCTCGGGATCAGCGGACGATGACAGGGCTCGCATGTGTGCAGCCACCTCGTCGATGATGACCAGGGTGGGAGCGTCCCCGAAGGTCTGGAGCCAAGTGTTGGTGGAAGGCGCCGAGCGAGTCTCATCGAGTTCCCGGATCGCTTCCCATGCCGGGCCGCCGAGCTGGGCGGCAATGGCTCCCCACATCGTGTGCACCATCCGACCATTGACTTCCATGCCGGAGGCGTCGAGGGCATCGCCCACCACCGCGGCCACTCTGCAGTCATCGGGTAAGAGATCGGGATCAACGAACTCACCGATAGCTGGCGGCCGAGCACCTTTGGCGAGGTGGTAGGCGGCGATCAGCCCATGGGTCTTGCCACCACCGAAGCTGGTCTGAAAGCGAACGACACCGTGTTCAGCCCCCTCGACTTTGCCTCCCTCCCCGGATAGTCGTCCGAAGGTCGAGCTCAGCAGACGTTTCAGACCATCGGTGGGATAGGTGATGGCAAAGAACTCGGTGGGGTCGCCATAAACCTTGTACTTGCCTGGGTCGCGCACCACTTGGTCGAGCTGGGCCGCGAAGTGGGCGTCGGTGAGTCCCCCTGCCAAAACATCTGACCGAGCGCGACACGTCTCGGTTATCGGCCGCAAGGCCATCGTTGTTCGTCCTCCTCTGGTTTTCTATCGACCTAGCGAGAGCCACCCTAAAAGACCCGAGGGACAGAATGTTGGGCACCACCTGGAGTACCTGACTCATCCATCGGCTCAAGACTGGGTACTGTCGAGCGATGCTGCTTCTTTATCGATCCGGTCAAGCGCCTTGGGTAAAGATTGCCGGCTCTTCATATCGAGACGAAGAGGAACTCCGAACCCTCCTAGTCAAGACGCCCGAAGTCATACCGCTTGGCGACCTGCAAGGAAGCGAGTCGACAGTGCAGCTAACCGTTGCTCGCGAAGCTCCGCTTGGTTCGGGCTCGGCCGATTTGTTATGGATTGACAGCGAAGGACGCCTGACGATCGTCGAGGTGAAGCTGAGGAGCAATCCGGAGATTCGACGAGAAGTACTGGCACAAGCACTCTCTTACGCTGCCTACCTCCAGGGAATGCCAATTGATGAGTTCATTGATCATCTCGTGGGTCCCTACTTGGCGAACGCCCACGGACCCGAGGTGGCCGGGTTAGACCTTCCGGCGGTCTTCTCAAGAATCACGGGCTCCGACGTCGAGCCGGACGACTTCTCAGCCGGACTGAAAGAGAATCTTGAGACTGGCAGATTCCGGATCCTGATAGTTGTCGGTGAGCCGCACCCACAGCTAAAACGCAGTGTCTCATATGTCAACGGCCACGCGGATTTCGAGATCTATCTGGTCGAGGTTGGCTTTTACCGGTCGGAGGATGGTTTTCACGAAATTATCGCGCCGCGCATACTTGACATTGCTGGAGACAAACCTGCAGGCGCGCCAGCCAGGTCTGGTAGGCGACGATGGACGCTGGACGCGTACTTCGACCAAGTTCGTGAGGATTACTCCAACGCTTTAGGACCGTTGGAGAACATGCATGAACGGCTCAAGGCGCTCTCTGAACAGGGCTTGATCGAGTTCCGGTTCGGAGGCGGCGCGCAAGGAAACCTAGTCGTCGGTCTGCCGCCCAACGGAATGGCCATCCTTTGGATTTGGAGCTCGGGTTCGATTCAATTCCCCCGCCTTTCGCTCGAACAGCTCGGTTGGTCCAGCGACGAAGTCACGGAACTTATGAAGCGAATGGCGGAACCTACGGGCATGAGTCCCGACCTAAGCAAGCCGGAACCGAAACTCGTCACTCCGCAATCGATCGACAAGGCCGGTGTAGTCGATCGAGTGGTAGAAGTAGTCGAGACAGTCGGCAGGGCATGGCGCGCTCGACGGCAAGACCGGTAGCCCGAATCGGCGATGTCACCTCTGTTTCGGGGTGATAACGGTTACTCCACTCTTCGTGCCGGGCGTTGCTGGCTTGCCTGTAGGTAAGCCGCGTTTGAGGAGATTCTCCGAGGATGAAAGGTGGTTACGCCAGAGCCAGTTCACTACAGCACCTCGGTTCAAGACGAACGCGTCGTTGCCAACCTCGCGATCGGTCGCCCACTCCTGACTTAGGCCTCGTCCGCTTGGTGACTGGTCATAATGAAGCAACCGCTCGCCATGGGCGATCTGGCTTCGCGAACCATAGATTCGATCCAGCTTGGTGCCACTCGGACTCCCTGGTGCGTACTCCCTCATGAAATCCTTGAAGAGCCTGCTGGGCCGTTCCGGTTCCGATCGTTCGGATCCCACACTCGCCAGGCACTCGATCGCGTTGATCAAGGAGGTGAGATGAAGAGACTGCGTGTAGTCCCAGATAGCGCCTGCAACATGAAGCCAATAGCAGGCTCGCAGAAACCTGTTTCGGTCGTCACCGGCGAGCGCGTCGAAAGCGTCGAGAAGGCTTTCGAACGTCGTCGGAACGGTAAGAGTGTCTGAGTAGCCCTCTAGAGAGTCGTAGTACTTTTCTGAATGGACTCCAGCAAGCGGCAAGGTGCCCGACTCGACCTCAGGCATCTCATCGACGAGGAATCGGAAACCCGGAATTATGTAGCCCTCGTTGGTCCACAACACCGGCGGATCGGAGCCGATCGGTGCGAAGACCCAGTGGTGGCGAGAACGAGCGCTTGGCGCCGTGATCCTCTGTGAAAGAAGAGCGTCGAGCAGGAGTTCAAGCTCGTACGCTCTGCGGCTGGCCCGGAGGTTGCGGACTATGAAGTTAGGAGAGTCATTGAACACGAAATCCACAATGAAAGGATGTTCAGCGATCAGAACGTCAGGGCGTGGGGCTTCGGGCGGCGCAGGGACAATCTGAAACTGGTTTCGATATCGGCACCATCCCTCGACAGGTCTCCCACTGAACATCGTCCAGCGGCAAACCTTCTGATTACTTCGTGTGAGCAGATCCTGGTTGACTCGTTCCTCGATCTCTCGGATAATGCCCTCCGTTATCGCTGGTCCAGGCTTCGCGCCCGACACGATGCCCTCTCGGTACTCAAGACTCAGCACCCATTCATCTGCCAATGTCCGATACTCAACCTCCCCGGGACGGAACTGTGCCCCACGAGGGAGTACAGATGAGAGAACAGTTGCGAGTTCATCGTCGTCTACTGAACCGACGAAGAGCCGCTCCGAAAGCGTGGCTTTGCTGGTCAAACGAAGTCGGCTACTCGACGCTGAATAAGCGCGACACTAGGCCCGATCAAGAGAACCTTGAGCTGGAGACCGAAAGAAGTAGTGGCATAGGTCGCAGCGCAACCCGACCCTTTTGTTCAAAAAACGAGGTGAAAATCCGACCCTTGGCATCGAGTCACTCGTTCTTTCATTGGTCATTTGACGATTCCATCAAGCAATCTCGAGCCTCGCGGTGGTTCCGGCATCTACCCAACCAGCTTGAGCACTGGAGCGCGCTCGGTGGTGAGTTCATCCGGGTGACGGCTGGTCACGTCTCGCCATCTCATCCCAGCGAGGACTCCCGCGTTTAATAGGTCAACCTGATCACCGGCCACCATCCTGGCCTCCGTGTATTCCGCCGTCGACGTCCGCCACATCTTCGCCAGTTCGGCATCAGCCGGCTTCGGACCAATACCGATAAGGAGATCCTCGGGTGGGTCGATCTCGTAGAGAGCGATTCGCGCGTAGACGCGGTATTGGATTTCATCCGCAACAAGGGCATAGCGGTGGAAGAGCTCCGCATTCTGCTCGAGCCATGCTTGACGCATGTCCATTCGGTCGGCGATCGCATCGCGTTGCGCCTCAATGAGCTCGACCTGGGCTCGGGCACCGCTCGTCCTCAAACGCTCGGCGACAGCGTGTGCTTCGTCGATCGCGGCTTCGATAGCGACGAACTCGTCGGTGAAATCCTCGGCAACCGGGCTCTGCCGTATGGTCGCTGTCAGCTCGTCGCGCCATTCGATGAGTTGGCGATCTGTAGCAGTCGGGACCGAAAGGCCCTGGTCATGCGCGAGCGGTTCGATCACCGACTGTGTTAGCTGTCGAACCAACTCTTCGATCCGATTCTCGCGAAGAGGGTCGCCGTGAATGTGGGTGCACTCCCCGAGTGGTCCGACGGAGTCGTTGAGCCAAAGATGGGTTTCACCGCGCGCTCGGGAAAGGGCTGTGTATCCGTGCTCGGCTTTGACCCCGGCGTCCGAGTAGAGGTGGGTAACCTCGAAGGTCTGCCCTTGAGAAGTGTGGATCGTCTGGGCGTAGGCGTGGTCAACGTCCCGATCGACGTACTGCTTCGGAAGGTCGATGACCTCCCCGTCGAGGTCGCGGCGGAAACGAAGGACACCGAGCTGAAGATCGATGGTCACGACGGTGCCGGTTTGGCCGTTGCGAAGATCGGAGTGCGAGTACCAGTTGTCCCGTACGACGATCCGGTCACCAGCCTGGAACTGGAGCCCCCACCGGTTGATCAAGGCCGGTCCGTTGAGTAGCCCTGAGTCGATCATGTTCACTCGGGCGAGTTGGTTGAGCATCCAGACCTCGTCGTGCCGAGAGGCAAGCATCCGGACTTGGTCGAGGCCCTGGTGTTGAACGTCTTCCCACCAGGCGTCGACCATGGCTGCCTTGGTGGCGTATTCGTCCCGGCCGAGATGAAGCCGTCCGGCTTCCGAGTAGTCGTGGACCGCGGCGCTGATCTCTCCCCGCCGGAGCCGAATCAGGTTCTGACGGTCGACGTCGAGTTGTTGCCGCTGGTTGACCAGCGTCAGCTCGTCGGACACCTGTTGTCCATTGGCGACGATCCGATGAAACAGTCCGCCCGAGTCGACCGATGGGAGTTGCTTGGGGTCGCCGATCAGTATCAACTTCCCGTCGCACTCCTCAACCTTGCCGACCAGCCAGGCGAGATCGGCGGTGGACACCATGGAAGCCTCATCGACGAGAACCATGGTTGCCGGCTGGAGTGGCCGACCGGCGGTATCGAGGTGGCTGCGGAGCATGGCGATGGTGCCGTTCCATCGGTCGCCGAGGTCGTCGCCTAGTTTGCGGGCGGCTGAGGCGGAGGTGGCGACGCCTATTACGGGACTTCCTGCGGCCTGGGCGGCGTCTGCGTAAGCCGCAATGGCGTAGGTCTTGCCGGACCCGCCCGGTCCTACCAAGGCGACCAGCCTGCCATTCAGATGCGACAGGCTGCGAACGGCGGCGGCTTGGTCGACGACAAGTCCGCGGGCAGCGATCGATGCTTCGAGAGTGGTCGAGTCTGCTGAGATAGGGCTGGTGGCGTTGACTGCAGCGAGTACTCGAGCTTCCCGTTCGAGCTGGGTCCGAGTCGTGTAGCGAGGCTCCCCAGGAAGGGCGCGGAATCGGACCGTCGATCCTTGGGCGATCCAACCGGATCGGTCGGTCGTCACCAGGTCCACCTCATCTGGGGTAAGCGTGATTCCGTCGGGCAGGGTGAGTTCGCCTGAACCAGTGGGGATGATGGTGAGGACGGCGCCGGTGGCTTTCGCTACACCCAACAGGGCCTCGGTGGTTCCGATTAGTTCCGAAGCTGTTCCTCCGTCGGGGTAGAGAGAGGCGACTTGGGCGAGGAGGTCACGCTCGGTAAAAACGGATTGACGGTCGGTGACCCATTCGGTCAGGGCGGTGGCAGCTTCGACGACCTGTTCTTCGGTGGGCCGAAGGCCCTGACGGCCAAAGTTGACGACCCGTTCGACTGCACCAATCACATCTTCGGGTGCGTCGATCGCTTTCTGAAACCAGCGAGATTCGACGGTGCCGGTTATCCCATAGTCCTTCATCCTGCGAGCAACCGCGACCTCACCCGCGGGATAGGACTTCGGCTGGCGGGTCTCGAGGGTGAAAGATTGCCAGACCCGGGGATGGGCTTCACCACCGTGCTGGGCGATGAAACGATCGACGGCTTCGACGATCTCGCTACGGCGGGTGGAAAAGTGGCGGATCAGCTCCGGTGAGAAGCCGTCGATATCGGCCATCCCGTTCACGACCGGCTTCCAGGACACGCCCAGATTCGAGGTAAGCTCGTTGCGTAGCAAGGCTTGGTAGACGGTTCCGCCGGCCTTGGCATGGGCATAGGCCCGTTTGGCGTCGATGGCTCGCCATCCCCCGTCGGCCCAAACCCGGTTGATAACAACCACATGGGTGTGGACCTGGGGGTCGTTGGCCCGGGAGGTGTAGTGGTCGAAGGCGGCAGCCAAGTAACCCTCGGAGTTGACCGAGCGGGTTTTCACCCTCCACTTCCCCTCCCCATCGCGGTGTTTGGTCGCGATTCGAGATTGGGAGCACCGGGCTTCCATGTACCCAATGGCTTCCTCAACAGCGACCCGATGAGCGTCCACCACCGCTTGACGGGTCTGATCGTCACCAAACGCGAACAAGAGGGAAACCGACTTGGGGGCTGAAAAGGTATGGTCGAAGGCAGCCACTCTCCCGTGACCGGCGAAAAGTCGGGTCATCGAATCACCTGACGGCGTCATGTGGCTCATGACCTGGGCGAAGATCTCTGTGTCGACCTCGCCATTGGCCGAGAGGTTCACCCGCTCGAGTCCGGTACCCATCCATCTGGATGGGGATTCGTGGCCGGAGTAGTAGTCGACCTGATCCGCTCCTGCGGGGCGGAGCACAGGCCGGTCCTCCCCCACGGAGTGGACCAGCTGGTCGGTGTAATAGGACGCCTGAGAAGCGACCAGCTTGCCGATCGTCTGCATCGTTATCTCCCCGCAACCGCAGGTTGCAACTGTGTAGTGATGAAACGCCCGGTCGTCTGGAAGGTGGTGACTGGCATGCGGGTTCCCGATCTAGGCGACCGTGGAGGCGGCGAGTAGGGGTCGCTGGCAGGCTCCGCACCGACAGGCTCTCGGGATAGGCCGGGTCCAGCCGTCTGGCCAGAAGGGAAAGTCGGTCGCGCAGGGGATGCAGAGGGCGTATCCACCCATGAGGGGGATGAGGGTGTGCTCGCCGGCTACGGGAATCTGGGCGTTGCACAAGTCGCATATCCACAGCGAGTTGTCCCGGGGCAGGCTGGTGATGGTGACAATTCCGAGCCGCTCGACCTCTTGATGGCGCAGGGTCTCGGCGGCGAGGTTGCGGCGATAATGCTCGCGATGGGCCTCGGGTCGCACCACGAATCGCAGAGTGTCCCGGCAAGGAGTGCAAAGCCCTACGTCGTTCAGAGAGCGACCGGCATCACAGTTCCGACAGGGTTTGCACATCACTCGAACGGGCGGGTCGGGTCTTCGGGGTCGTAGGTGACCGGGCCTTCCGGTTCCTCTGAACGGCTGGCCTTGGTGACTGCGACCGTGGCGAATCGAATCGAGGCGGCCAGGTCTTCAGCGTCGATCACAAAGCGGCTTCGCTTCTCGCCAGTATCGGTGGTCCAGGTGTCCTGGCGTAGCCGGCCCACCACCACCACTCGATCGCCACGGTGCAGCGACTCTGTGGCGTGGGTGGCGAGATGCCGCCAACAAACCACGGTGAAGAAGCTGGTATCGGTGCTCCTCTCACCGTCAGCTGCCTTGCTGTACCGGTTCTCGGCGATGCGGAGGTCGGCCACCGGCACTTTCCCCGGGGTCTCACGTAGCTCGGGATCGGCGCAGAGATTTCCGGCGACGGTGACATTCACGAGGCGCTCCTTCCTCTCGACCCCGGTCCAACCGATCCCACAACGTTCGCCAGCATTATATCGCTATCCGCGCTCACTGTCCATTGTAATGATCCGGTATGCATCAGTTCGACCGGGAACGCTTGGGTCTGGTCGATCCGGCTTAGGATGCGGCGGGACGTGCGAACGATCGTTTCGGCGGTGACCAACAGCGTTCGGGTGGGATCCTCGGTGTTGCGAGCCCACCCGGCTACATAGGGCACTGAGTAGGCCGATGTGTCGAGCCCAGCCGCTCGGCAGACCACGTACGCCACCGACTCGGCCTCCACCTCGACCCGGCCCCGACACTCGAACCCGGGGGTGCCGGCGTGCATCAGGACATGCGCAAGCTCGTGAACGGTCGTTTTGGTCCGCTGGGCAGCCTTGAGTCGGTCGTCCACCACCACGGTCCGGGCGATCGGATTGGTGACCCCGTTCGGGCCTCGCAGGCGAACACGCCCGAAGCTGAATCCCTCCGCAGCGATCATGTCAACTGCTATGTGAAAGAGCTGGGTCGGATCGTCGCCGGCCAACCTCTGAGGGCCGACATCCGGGAGACAGCCGCCATCGGTTTGCGAAACGTCGAACACGGTTGCCACTCGAAACCCCGTCAGCACCCGGCGGCATTCGTCACCTTCGTCGTCCCCCACGTTGCGGACCATCGGCGCCAGGATCTGAAACCCCCGCTCCCCCTTCCGCACCTGGCGGCCGAGCTGCTGCCAGGTACGGAACCCAGCCGGGCGAGTGACCGCCATCCCCCTCTGTTCGGCCTGTGACCACATCAACAGCCAGTTTCCGAACGAGTACTCGTGGAACCGGGCGGCGGCACTCATCGCTTCTAGCCACTGAGCCGAAGACTGGAGAGCCGTCACGCGTTCGACAAGTTCTGCATGGAGGGCCTCGGCCCGCTCAGAGCTCATGGCGCTCCTCCCACGGATCGCAGAACCGACAAGTAAGCCAGCGGTCGCCGTCGCCGAAGCTGACCCGAAACGTTGCCAAACGGCGCCGACACGACTCGCACCGACGCAACGTGTACATGGCCTCGACTCGGACGAACTTGTCGACATGCTCGAGGCAACGGCACCACACCCGCACCGACCATCGGGGTTGTTCCGTAAGGCACCCGCATGGTTCGATCCCGAAACGAAGCGGCGGGGCGATCATGAGGCCACCGCCTTTGCTGTTTCGGTGTGATAGAGATCCATAGCCACCGCTCCTTTCGCTTGCCTGGTGGGGGCCTCTCGGCCGCAAGCGCCGTCCACCACGCCGCCCGCTCCACGCAAGGGGGCGAGCGGCTGCGGGACTCCGCTGCGCTCCTTGTCCTCGCCGTCGGCCCTGCCGGCCG
>JBOGEX010000094.1:0-5193 GCA_050741915.1 Acidimicrobiia bacterium | reverse complement strand
GTGCCGCCACCGGGACTCCCATGGCCAGATATTCGAAGACCTTGAGCGGGCTGACGGCATGAGTGGTTTCGTTGACGGTGAAGGGGATGAGGGCGACCTCGGTGTGGGCGAGATAGGCGGCGAGGTCGGTCTGCGGCTTGAGACCCAGCAAGTAAACGTTATCTGGGAGCAACGGCCGCTTCGCAGGCCGATCACCGATCAAGACCAGAGCCGGGTCCGTGCGGGCGAACGAGCCTCCGGCGACGGTCGCTAAGACGGCTTGACCAGGGACAGGTGCGACCTCCGTTTCCTCCACCTCGCCACAGTCAACCTCACCAAGGCCAGCGTGACCAATAGTTGGGCGGCGCTAGCCCAGAAGATAAAGGAGTCTCCCCGCTGCCAAGAGAGGACACCGTTGACCACCGCCGAGAAGCTGAGAGGACCGCCCAGACTACGGTCCCGATCAGGTTTGCCCTGGTTGGAGGGAGGTCGCTTCGCTTCACGTCATCGCACCCGCAGGTAGCCGGCCACCCGACCCGAGCCATGTTCTGGCCTTCTCTGGCGCCCTCATGTAGAAGTCGCGGACAGCGAGGAACTCGTCCCCGTTCGCCAGACCGTCCGCCTTGACGTTGGGAGCCATCGGTTGAAGCTGTTTCATTACAGCCATCTCCTGCCACGGATCGTCTCGACATCATCGACCATCTGGGCATTGATCAGCGTGTCCAACCATAGATCGCTGGAGTTCCACTTCGTATTCAGCCGGATGAGACGAACTCGCCACCTTCGGTGTTCAGGTTCCAAGACTTTCGGATTCCTAAGAAACTGATGCCCGTTCTTGCACCCACGCCTCCAGTCGGAGCCCTCGTGAAGACTGGTTTCAGAGTCGAGACCACCTCGTCAATCCGATCAGCTCGAGGCTGGGCGGCGGCCAGGCAGGCTCGATTGCCTTGGGCCACGATCCCGGCAAACCCACTCCTTGAGCAGTCGATCTCACAATCCCGAAGTTCAATACTCGACTTCATACATTAGGTATTCCCAAGTCCTGCCTCTGACCGGCGTGAATCGTCCCGGGTTTGATGGAGACCCTGTCGTTGTGTGGTCTGCTCGGCGAATTGACAGAGCGCGGTCTTTGTCGGCTGGGTGATAGCAGAGTGTCCTGAGAAGCGGGGGAAGGTCACGACGCTGTCCGCCACGTCTTCGAGCATCCCCGACCCAGCTGCCTGGATAGCGGCACCGCACCATTTCACATGACTGTGGTTGGCTGACCGGTTTACACCAACGGAAGCCGCAGGAGGGCTGGCGGCCGCCCACGGGCCGGCCACTTGGGACTCGCCAACAAGTGGCGAGTTCAAGGTTTCCCGCCTAGTCGACGATGACGATATAGATATCTGATTGGAGGACCGTCATGGTCAGGCCGTACCGCTGGACGATTGGTGTACATCGGCTGGTTCTGGCGTTCACCGCGGGCGGTGGCCTGCTTCTGGGTTTGTTGCTGATCCTTCTCTCCTCAAGGATTGGTGTGACCTCCTCAATGGTCGTCGGCTGCTTGAGCGTCCTTCTCGGAGCAGCGGCCGCCATCGCCTATATCCGGGACGTGCGACAGTCCCTGCCCTTCCTGGTGGCGGTGCCGATACTGATCGGAGCTATCGCCCCCTTCATCGACGGGCAATTGGCGCTGGCTCTCGATGCGGTCCTAATCGGGGTCCTCGGAGCCGGCGTGTTGTTGATCGAAAACCTCCGCCGGATGTGGCTGTTCGTCGCTCTAGTCCTCATGGCGGCTGCGGCTGATCCCCTGCTCTTGGGGTTGGGGATCCCCGATCATCCGATTTCTCTCCCGGGAACCCCTGGAATGGGCTTGGCCATCGTCGGGACTGCCCTGGTCATGTCGGCGGCCAGCTACCGGTCGATACGCAACCTGTTGGCCCGTCGAGAACAACTCCGTCACGAGATGGATCAGTTCGTGTCGGCCGTGGCCCACAACTTGAGGACCCCTCTCACCGCGGTGGTCGGATTCGCACAACTCCTCGTCGCCGACATCGACACCAGCCCCCAACAGGAGTACGCCTATATCGTCGCCCGGCGCGCTTGGGAAATGTCCGACGGAGTCGACGACCTCATCGTGGTGGCACGATCGGCCGCCGACAGCCTCCAAATTCTGCTGCGCCCAGTCAGCCTCCGCGCCGAAGTCGACCTGGTACTAGAAGGCCTCCCCCAAGCAGTCGAGAAGCTGACCTACGCCGACGTCCACGGTGTCGTCATCGGCGACCGGACCCGGGTCCGCCAGATCATCCGGCATCTAATCAGCAACGCTACCGAACATGGTGGACCCCACATCCTCTTGTCCACCAAACAAGAAAGAGACACCATCAACTTCTACGTCCACGACGACGGACCGCCACTCGACCCCACCGAACAGCAACGCATCTTCGAGCCCTACTATCGGGCTCCTTACACCCAGACCATCCCAGGGCGGGGTATCGGTCTCACCGTATCAAGCATCCTCGCCCGAGCCATGGGCGGAAACGTGATCTTCCACGGCGACCCATCCGGTAATATCGCCGCACTCCAACTTCCAGCCCATCCCGCCACCCCAGACCCCGCCGTCGCCGACCTCCACGCCCGAGCCCGACTACAACGCCTCGCCCAGAACCGCAACAGGCCCGCACAGACCCTCTGAAAGACTGATGATCCGGAGTCCTTTCGGCACAGTGGCATGACGAGGGTGGTTGGAAGGGGCACGCCAAAACCCAAATACAAAATGGGCCAGTGATATCGGAACTCTCAGTCGATGGTCGGTGTATGGGAGCGGTGGTAGGGCTTTGGAGGACCGTTCGCCGGCTACTCGTTGACGCGGCTTTCGCCCCGCGTGGCTGATCCTGGCCGCCAGTCCGGTCGCCGCCAAGATGCCCGGGTTCACCGTCGAGGTCGAGATCGAAGGTGACTGCAATCATCACAGCCCGGGTCGACGTTCCCGACAGCTCAGGCTTCAATCCGTCGGATCTGGACGGCTTGGTTGCGATATACCCGGCAGGCTCTCTTGATAGTCAAGCCCGGCCGGTATCGCACATCGATGTGATACCGGTCAACCTCCCACGGGCCGAGCGCCGCGTCTACCGGCGTGAGGTGGCTATGACATACTCGGACGATGGCCTTGGTTCCGTTCCCTAGTTCAGCCTCGTTCGACCCTGGACAAGAGATCCGTAAGGCCTTCCCACACACGACCTCCATCGGCACCGGACAAAAAGCCGTCCGGGCTGGTGGACCTGGCTAGTAGCGAGGCGTAGGGTGTCGTCAATCGCAATGCTGCTCTACGCTCGCCGGTCGACGCGTGGCACCCACCTGCTTCCGAGTGACTTGGGAGCCTCACGGTCCCCGGATTAAGCTGCTGCTCCTTGGGGAAAACCAGTGAGGTCTCGGCTTCGTCGGATGCCGACCCGACTCAACAGTTCTCCGATCGAGCACCCGATCTTGGCGCGTAGCCTTCATTCGCAGAGCGCTGTATCGGCGCCTCCGCGAGCATCCTTGGCTGGCGCTTCAACACAGGACTTTCAAGTCAGGGTCTTTCGGCAACTTCGCTGGGAAATGTCTCAGCTCACATTGGCGGTGAGGACAGTCGACCGCTGATGAGGAAGTTTCGCCGCGATCACATCGATCTGCTGGATGTCAGGAGGGCTAAGCGAAGAGTTCGCCAGCTAGCCCCATTAGCGCCTCGGCGACCTTGCCCGACGGGCGCGCTGTTCGGCCCGAGTCATCCGGGAACACGTCGAAGATCGCGAACTTCGACGGAACGAATAGACGGACAGTCACCATTGCCCCGTCTCTTTTCAATAACCCGAACGGGGACCGGTGCCGCGCCTCTCCGCTCGAGTAGTGGCTGCCGACCACACTCCGACTTGCGGTTATGAGGGCCTGAATGGCTGCATCATCACGCCGCACCCGCAATCACAGATCAATCGATTGGGTGACATATCCCCCCTCCTCCGAGAGGTACCCCAAACCGCATTGACGGCTCCGGTCACGCAGCGCTGCCACCCAAGGGCGACAGGGGGTTAGCTCATGGACCTCGCCTTACGACCTCTGGTCGTGACGGATCGGCGCCGAGGCATCAATGAACCTCCCGAGGAGCACGCACCGTCAGGGTGTCTGGCCGTCGGCGAGCGTCGCGGTACTCGACCATCGTGACGGTGATGTTCTGCTCAGTCGTCCTGGGAAGATCGGACGACGGGGCCGCTGCACCGCCACAGGCCACCACCAGCAACGCAACGATCGTAGTTCGGGACATGCACAGCACGGTCCCGAAGGCATCGGCGCCAGGCAAGCCGCTGGCCTCCAGGGAGAGGCTCAAGAGCCCGGGGACGGAAGCGCAGAATGCCGGCTGTGTGTGCGCGAACAAGCGTCCGACGGCGGTCGATATCGAGGGCCCTAGATCCGGCGTTCGAGGACACCCAATTCGTGTTCATGCACCCGGGGCGGTGGTAGTTCGCGAGGTTGCGGGGAATCTCGGATACGCGGACACCGATCACGGATGGTCGCTGCGTGCCTCTTTCGTAGGCCACCGCCCGCCGTCGTCGCCCGCGCCGCCTATGGGGTTGACCTCTACTCGAGGCAGGCCGGGTCGTTGAGGGAATACCAGGTGAGGTTGATGGTGGAGGCCTGCTGGATGAAGCACCCGGAGCTCTCGAATCGGGCGTGCCATCCCGTCTCGTTCCAGATCAGCACATCCCTGATCTCGTACCGGGAGACGATCGAGGCCTCGTCGAAGAGACCGACCTCATCGGCGTCGTGCCCTGGTCCGAGCACCCGGAATCGGAAGGCTGGAGGCGAAACGCCGCTCAACCTGATCGTTTGCAGACCGAACCGGTCGTCGCGCGGCAGGTAGGTCACTTCCCCTTCCAGCACCTCGATTGTGACTTCGACCCTGGTGTTGCGGTAGTCGACAGCCAGCGAGACCTCGTTGCCGTCGAGCTGGACGTCACGCCAATGAATGTTGTAGGCCGGCCACAGGTAGACCGTCCAGCGGTGTTCGGTCTCGGAACCGCTCTGGATGGAGTGGCTTAGAAAGGCGGTGTTCGCCTCCAGCGCCACCTGCCGGGTGAAGAGAACCGTCCCTTGCTCGCTCAGGAATTCGACATCGAGGCCATCGGGACGGGATATCTGTCGCGTTCTGGACCACGGGTCGGGATAGGTGTCGACCAGGGCGTCGACGAATAGGAC
>JBOGEX010000093.1:0-43622 GCA_050741915.1 Acidimicrobiia bacterium | reverse complement strand
GCCCAGAGCCGCGCAAACCTTCACGGAAACAAGCCGGGGACGTTTCTGTGAAGTTCTTCGCGGCCCCTGGCCGCGGAGAACTTCACAGATGCAAGCGGAGAGGAAAGCTCGCTACCGTCCCAGCATGTCGGAGGGGATTGGTGACTTCGTCAGGGGTTTGCCGAAGGCCGAATTGCACGTCCACATCGAAGGGACCCTCGAGCCCGACCTGATGTTCGACCTCGCCGCCCGCAACCAGGTCGAACTTCCCTTTCGTAGCGTCGAAGAGGCTCGCCAGGCCTACCAGTTCTCGGACCTGCAGTCCTTCCTCGATATCTACTACCAGGGGGCCGCAGTCCTACAAACCTCGGACGACTTTCGAGACCTGATGTCGGCCTATCTGCGGCGGGCCGCCGCTGACGGGGTTGCCCGGACCGAAATCTTCTTCGATCCGCAGACCCACCTCGTTCGCGAGGTGGGTTTCGAGGCTTTCATGGCCGGATTCCGAGAAGCTCAAGCCGAATGGACCGGCCAGATCGACTCAGCTCTGATCCTCTGCTTCCTCCGCCATCTCCCTGAGGAGGACGCCCTCCGCACCCTCGACCTCGCCGAGCCCTACCTCGACCAGATCCTGGCCGTTGGCCTCGACTCCTCTGAGGTCGGGTTTCCACCGGAGAGGTTCAAGAATGCGTTCGCCCGCGCCAGGAGCATGGGCCTGCGCACGGTCGCTCATGCCGGCGAGGAAGGACCGCCCGAGTACGTCTGGCAGGCCCTCGATCTACTGGGCGCCGAACGGATCGATCACGGCGTGCGCTCGCTCGAAGACGCCGACCTTGTCCAGAGACTGCAACAAGAGCGAACCCCCCTCACAGTTTGCCCGCAATCGAACCTGCGCCTCCAGGTCGTCTCCTCCCTCGATCAGCATCCCCTCAAGCAGATGCTCGATCTGGGCCTTAACGTCTCCGTTAACTCCGACGACCCCGCTTATTTCGGCGGATACCTCGGCGACAACTACCTCCGGACCTCCCAGGCCCTCGGCCTCACCCGAGAAGAGCTGAAGACGATCGCCGAGAACTCGCTCGCCTCAGCCTTTACCTGACATCATCCCCCGGCCGTCAGAGCGCGGGCCGGAGCCGCGCGTTCGAACATATCGAGGCATAATGACGGCGCTCGCACCAGGAGAGGAGAAAGGACGGAAAATGAGCGACAAGAGCCTGTACGAAAGATTGGGCGGCGTCTTTGCCATCGCAGCAGTGATCGACCACTTCAGCGATGCGGTGGTGGAGAACCCCATCGCCGGCCGGGGATCGAAGAACCCTGCCCTCCGCGAGTGGCACACCAACAACCTCGGCCGCTTGCCGGGCCTGAAATTCATGCGCACCCTCTGGGTCTGCAATGTTGCTGGTGGACCTTTCGAGTATTCGGCGACGAAAGCAGGGTCGACCGTCATCGGACTGGAGGAGGCCCATCGCCAGTTTCAGATATCCCCCGAGGAGTTCGACGCGGTGGCGGCTGAACTTGGGAGCGCGCTTGATTTCTTCAAGGTTCCTCAGCAGGAGAAGGGCGAGGTTCTGGCGGCCTTCGCGGCTCACAAGAACGAGGTGAACGAGGGCTATTTGACCCCGGCAGGGACGTCCTCGACCTAAGTACGACCGATCTTCGGATCCGTCGCAGGCAACTCGATTCGGTCAGCCTTTACCTGACATCACGAGGCGCATCAGCGGACGGTCGCGCACGCGAGAAGTCTCGACAAACCCGGCTCCGGCGAACATCGAATGGGTTCCCACGTAGAGCGAAGCGGAACCATGGGTGTCATCGAGCAGCGGATAGGCGTCGAGCACTGACGCTCCGGACTTGCGGGCAAAGAGAACTGCTGCTTCGAGCAACGCCGTGGCCACCCCGCTCCCCCGATGCGGCCGGGCGATGTAAAAGCAGTTGATGACCCAGCTGCCCTGAGACTCCGGAGGCGGTCCGTAAACCTGGGAGCGGGCCGACATCATCCGGGTGTATCTCTGGCGGGGGCCGACGGCACACCAGCCGACCGGTTGGCGGTCGCGATACGCCAGCAGACCGGGCCGCTGTCCTCGAGCGACGAGGTCCTTTAGAACCGACCTTCTCTCGCCGGGCAAGGCCGCGGAGAACTCCTTGCCAGCGAGGATCCACCACGTGCACCAGCAATTGGAATACGCCCCGTTCGGACCAAAGAGTTTTTCGAGATCAGACCACCGCCCCGGCGTTACCGGGACGATGGTGAGATCGGTTGCCTTATTCGTCCTCGTCGGTCTCTTCGAAATCGATGCCCTCCGCGAGATCGAAGTCGTCATCGGAGTTGCCACCGGCCCGCAGCCAATTGGCGGCTTCTTCGGCCGTCCACTCTCGTTCCCGGGGTCCGAACTGCCAGCCGAGTGATTCGACCGTCGTTGCCCCCGGCAAGTTGGGCTGGAGGGTCTGATAATCCTTGGCGCCGGTTCCGGCCGGGATCAGGCGACCGATGATCACGTTCTCCTTCAAGCCCCGCATGTAGTCCGACTTGCCAAAGATGGCAGCGTCGGTCAGCACCCGGGTGGTCTCCTGGAACGACGCTGCCGAGAGCCAGGAATCCGTAGCCAGCGAGGCCTTTGTAATCCCCATGAGCTCGGTCCGACCTTCAGCCGGCTGCTTCTCATCCTCAAGGAGACGTCGATTGGCATCGCGGAAATCGCGCTCGTCGACCAGTTCGGCCGGCATGAACTCGGAGTCGCCCGGGTTCACGACCCGAATGCGACGAAGCATCTGCCGAACGATCAACTCGATGTGCTTGTCGTGGATCTCGACCCCCTGGGATCGATAGACCTCCTGCACCTGATCGACCAGATACTGCTGAGCCGCACGCACGCCCCGGACCTCGAGCACTTCCTTCGGATCCAGGGGACCTTCGGTGAGCTGGGTTCCGGCCTCGATCACATCACCGTCGGCGATCCGAAGCCGCGCCCGGCGAGAGACTCCATAGGCCGCCTCGCCCTCCTTGGCGTCAACCACCACCCGCTTTCCTTCGTCGTCATCGACGATTTGCACCGGTCCACCGACTTCGGCCAGCACTGCTTTCCCCTTGGGCGTGCGAGCCTCGAACAACTCGACAACGCGGGGCAAACCGTGGGTGATGTCTTCACCGGCGACTCCACCGGTGTGGAAGGTCCGCATCGTCAGCTGCGTCCCCGGCTCGCCGATTGACTGAGCGGCCATGATCCCGACTGCTTCTCCGAGCTCGACCTGCTTGCCGGTGGCGAGTGAGAGTCCGTAGCACTGCTGGCAGACCCCGATGGGGGCATCGCACGTAAGCGGTGAACGGACCCGCAGCTCCGTGATACGAGGCGTTGCCGAGATGAGCTGCATCTCCCTGGTCCCGAGCAAGGTCCCGGCCGAGAGCTTGACGTCGTCTCCCTCGACGATCTTGCGATCGACTTTTACGTCGTCGGAGAGCACCCGGCCGAACACCCGGGAGCGGAGGTTCCGAATCGGGCGCCCGCGCTCGTCATTGGTGGCGACCCGAATGCTCTTATCCGTCTCGCAGTCGGGCTGTTTGATAATCACTTCCTGGCTGACGTCGACTAGACGACGAGTCAGGTAGCCCGAGTCGGCCGTCCGCAGAGCGGTGTCGGCCAGACCCTTGCGAACTCCGTGCGTCGAAATGAAATACTCGAGTACGGACAATCCTTCCCGGAAGTTCGACACGATCGGACGGGGGATGATGTCGCCCTTGGGGTTGGCCACGAGTCCCCGCATGCCCGCGATCTGGCGGACCTGGAGCATGTTCCCCCGGGCCCCAGATCCAACCATCATGTCGAGCGGGTTGAACTTCTCGGACTTGAGGTTCGCCTCCATCGCATCCTTGACGTCATCAGTCGCCCGAGTCCAAATCTCGATCAGCTCCTGCCGGCGCTCCTCTTCGGTCATCACGCCCTTGAGGAACTGCTGCTGCACCTTGTCAGCCATGATTTCGTACCCGGAGAGAATCTCCGCCTTGTTGCTGGGGGTCTTCACGTCCTCGAGGCCGATCGTGAGACCGGCCTTGGTCGCGTATCGGAACCCAAGGTCCTTGATGGCGTCGAGAGTCGTGGCTACGTCCGAGCGCGGGTAGTGCTCGATCACCACCTCGATCAGGCGGCCAATGTCGCCCTTCGAGAGAGGTGAATTGATGTAGGGGAAGTCCACCGGGAAGGCCGAGTTGACAAATGCCCGACCCAACGTGGTCTCGAACAACTTCGAGCCGTCGACTGGCTCGTCGGTGATCAGACCCCTGAGCGCAGTTTTGAACTGCTCATGCCGTTCGGGCGCCCCGGCCCGCTCGCCGACCCGTAGCTTGATCGGGGTATGGAGGGCAAGCTGGCCCAGGTCGTAGGCCATGCTGGCCTCGTCGATGGTCCCGAACACCCGCAGCTCACCCTTCGCCGGGACGGATTCCGACAAGTAGTACATCCCAATGACCATGTCCTGGGAAGGAGTGATGACCGGCCTCCCGTTGGAGGGTCGGAGCACGTTGTTGGTCGAAAGCATCAACACCCGAGCCTCGGCCTGGGCCTCGGCTGAGAGCGGGAGATGAACGGCCATCTGGTCGCCGTCGAAGTCGGCATTAAAAGCCTCGCATACCAGAGGGTGAATCTGGATGGCCTTACCTTCGACCAAAACCGGCTCGAAAGCCTGGATCCCGAGACGGTGCAGGGTCGGAGCGCGGTTGAGAAGCACCGGGTGCTCCTGGATCACCTCGGAGAGGACGTCCCAAACCTGGGGACGCTGGCGCTCCACCATCCTCTTGGCCGACTTGATGTTCTGAGCGTGGCCCTTTTCCGCCAGCCGCTTCATCACGAAGGGCTTGAACAGCTCGAGCGCCATCACCTTGGGGAGCCCGCACTGATGGAGCTCGAGCTGAGGACCGACGACGATCACCGAGCGGCCCGAGTAATCGACTCGCTTTCCGAGCAGGTTCTGACGGAATCGGCCTTGCTTTCCCTTCAGCATGTCGGAGAGAGACTTCAGGGCGCGGTTGCCCGGCCCGGTCACTGCTCGACCTCGCCGGCCATTGTCGAAGAGGGCATCGACCGCCTCCTGCAACATCCGCTTCTCGTTGTTGACGATGATCTCGGGAGCACCCAGGTCGAGCAGCCGCTTCAAACGGTTGTTGCGGTTGATGACTCGGCGATAGAGGTCGTTCAGGTCGGAGGTGGCAAAGCGGCCACCATCGAGCTGGACCATGGGCCGGAGGTCGGGGGGAATCACCGGGACCGTTTCTAGGATCAGGTCGCGGGGTCGGTTCTTTCCTTCCCAGAACGGACGCACAACTTTGATCCGCTGCGTCGCTCGCTGCCGCTTTTGGGCGGAGTTGGCGCCGAGATCCTGCTGAAGCTTGGCCAGCTCGTCATCAAGATTGAGATGGTCGAGCAGGTTCTTCACCGACTCGGCTCCCATCCCGCCCTTGAAGTACTGGTCGTAGCGATCGGAAATTGCCCGCCATAGCGGCTCGGACTCGACGAGAGTCTTCGGCTCCATCTTGCCGAAGACGTCGAAGGCGTCCTGGATCAGTTCGATCTCGCGCTTGGCCCGCTCCTCCCGCTCGCGCATCTCCTTTTCGACCTCGCGCCGGCGAGCCGAAATCTCCTGGCCTTTGGCGCCACCCTCTTCCATCTGGGACAGCTCGACCTCGAGACGCTCGAGTCGCTGCTCCTTCCACTGATTGAACTCGTCCTGGACCACTTGCTTTTCGGCCTGCAAGTTCTCTTCGAGCTCTGAGAGGTCCTTGTGCCGTTTGTCGTGATCGACATCGGTGATCAGGTAGGCTGCGAAGTAGATGACCTTCTCGAGTTCCTTGGGTGACATGTCGAGCAGGTAACCGAGCCGGCTCGGCACTCCCTTGAAGAACCAGATGTGAGTAACCGGAGCCGCCAGCTCGATGTGGCCCATCCGCTCGCGACGCACCTTCGAGCGGGTGACTTCCACGCCGCAGCGCTCGCAGATGATTCCCTTGTAGCGAATCCGCTTGTACTTGCCGCAGTAGCACTCCCAGTCCCGCTGAGGACCGAAAATGCGCTCGTCGAAGAGGCCCTCCTTCTCCGGACGAAGGGTGCGGTAGTTGATCGTTTCCGGCTTCTTGACCTCCCCGTACGACCAGGCGCGAATCTGGTCGCTCGAGGCGAGGCCGATCTTCAGTTCGTCAAAGACCTGATTTGCCAATTACTTCTCCTACGTGATCAGTTGTCTGAAATCCAATATCTGATGTCGGCCTCAATCGGCTTCCGGCCGCTCCGGCCGGGAAAGGTCGATGTTGAGCGATTCGGACGGACGGAAGTCGTCGTCGAGATCCCGCAGTTCGACCTCTTCCCCGGCGGCCAGCATTTCGACGTTGAGGCAGAGGCTCTGCATCTCTTTGACCAGCACCCGGAATGATTCCGGGACACCAGGCTCGGGGATGTTGTCGCCCTTGACTATCGCTTCGTAGACCTTGACCCGGCCCTGCACGTCGTCGGACTTGATGGTGAGCAATTCCTGGAGGGCGTACGCGGCGCCGTAGGCCTCCAGGGCCCAGACCTCCATCTCTCCGAAGCGCTGGCCTCCGAACTGCGCCTTACCACCGAGCGGCTGCTGGGTGATCATCGAGTACGGGCCAGTCGAACGAGCGTGGATCTTGTCGTCGACCAGGTGGACCAGCTTCAGCATGTAGATGAAGCCGACGGTGATCGGAGTGTCGAACGGATCCCCGCTGCGTCCGTCGTAGAGCACGGCCTTGCCCGACTCACCCACGAGCTGCACTCCATCGCGGTTGGGGCGGGAGTTGGCGAGCACCGCCGCCAGCTCCTCCTCGCGAGCACCGTCGAAAACAGGGGTGGCGACCTTCGTCCATTCCTCGGTCCCGGCCGCAGCAGGGCTGTCGGAGCGGAAGGCGTTCCAGCCGCTGGCCGCCGCCCAGCCCAGGTGGGTTTCGAGGACCTGGCCCAGGTTCATACGAGAAGGGACCCCCAGGGGGGAGAGGATGATGTCGACCGGGGTCCCGTCCTCGAGGAACGGCATGTCCTCTTCCGGCAGGATCTTGGAGATGACGCCCTTGTTCCCGTGGCGGCCGGCGAGCTTGTCGCCTTCTGAGATCTTGCGGCTTTGGGCCACGTAGACCCGTACCAGCTCGTTGACCCCGGGCGGGAGCTCGAAACCCTCGGAGCGCTTGAACACCTTGACGGCGATGACCTTGCCCGACTCTCCGTGGGGCACCTTCAACGATGTGTCGCGAACCTCGCGGGCTTTCTCGCCGAAGATGGCTCTGAGAAGCCGCTCCTCGGGAGTGAGCTCGGTTTCACCTTTGGGCGTGACCTTGCCAACGAGATAATCCCCCGGCCCCACCTCGGCGCCGATGCGGATGATCCCGTCCTCGTCAAGGTTGGCGAGGATCTCTTCGGCGACGTTGGGGATGTCGCGGGTGATCTCTTCGGCCCCGAGCTTGGTATCGCGGGCATCGATCTCGTGCTCCTCGATGTGGATCGAGGTCAGCAGATCGTCTTTGACGAGCCGCTCGGAGATGATGATGGCGTCTTCGAAGTTGTGTCCCTGCCAAGGCATGAACGCCACCAGCAGGTTGCGGCCCAGAGCCAGCTCTCCCTGATCGGTGGAGGGACCGTCGGCCAGAACCTCACCGGCCTTCACCTTGTCGCCCTCGCGTACCAGTGGCTTCTGGTTTATGCAGGTGCCCTGGTTCGACCGTTCGAACTTGGCGAGCTTGAAGGTGTGCTTCCGGTTGTCGCGGTCCTTCACGATGATGTGCTCACCGGTGACCTCGGTGACGTCACCGGACACGGTGGAGACGACCATGTCGCCGGAGTCGAGGGCGGCGCGACCTTCGACGCCGGTCCCAACCAGCGGAGCATCCGACTTGAGCAGAGGCACCGCCTGGCGCTGCATGTTCGAGCCCATCAACGCCCGGTTGGCGTCGTCGTGCTCGAGGAATGGGATCAGCGCCGTCGAAACAGAGATGATCTGCTTCGGCGACACATCCATGTAGTCGACCTGTCCGGGGGTAACCGAATCGACTTCGCTCCCTCGCCGGACCAGCACCCGATCGTTACGGAAGCGTCCGTCCTCACGCAAAGGGGCATTGGCCTGGGCGATGACGTGCCGCTCCTCTTCGGTGGCAGTTAGGTAGTCGACCTGGTCGCTGACACGACCCTTCTCCACTCGCCGGTAAGGAGTTTCGATAAATCCGTACCGGTTGACGCGGGCGTAGGTGGCCAGCGAACCGATCAGACCGATGTTCGGACCCTCAGGGGTTTCGATCGGGCACATGCGCCCGTAGTGGGAGGGGTGAACGTCACGCACCTCGAAGCCGGCCCGTTCCCGCGAGAGACCGCCCGGCCCCAGCGCCGACAGGCGGCGACGATGGGTGAGGCCGGCCAGCGGGTTGGGCTGGTCCATGAATTGGCTGAGCTGGGAGGTACCGAAGAACTCCTTGATCGAGGCGGTGACCGGGCGGATATTGATCAGGCTCTGTGGCGTGATCGCATCCGGATCCTGGGTGGTCATCCGCTCCTTCACCACGCGCTCGAGCCGAGTAAGTCCGACCCGAACCTGGTTTTGGATCAACTCGCCGACGGTACGAATACGTCGATTGCCGAAGTGATCGATGTCGTCGATCGCTACGGGAACCTCGACGCCCCGGTGGGTGACAACCGTGGGCTGGCGAGCATGAAGCGCAACGAGATACTTGATCGTGTCGAGGATGTCCTCGTCTCGCAGCATCTTGTTCTCGGGGTCGTTCACGTCGTTGAACTTCTGCGCCACCTTGTAGCGACCGACGCGGGTGAGGTCGTAGCGCTTGGGGTTGCGAAAGAGAGTCTGGATCAGGTTCTTGGCCGATTCGATGGTGGTCGGCTCACCAGGACGGAGCTTGCGATAAAGGTCGACCAGCGCCTCGTCGCGATCGTGGGCGGTGTCGCGCTCGATGGTGTTCTTGATCGACTCGGCACCGTCCAAGAGATCGAGGATCTCTTGATCGGTCTCGGCAATGCCGAGGGCGCGCAGGAAGGCCGAGACATACTGGCGCCGCTTGCGGTCGACCCGGACGCCGATCGTGTCGCGCTTATCGGTGTCGAACTCGAGCCAGGCGCCCCGACCGGGGATGATGCGGCCGGAGTAGATCTTCCGGTCCGAGCCCTTATCGTCGGCCTCGTCGAAATAGACGCCGGGCGACCGGACGAGCTGAGAGACCACCACTCGCTCGGTGCCGTTGATGATGAAGACCCCGTGCTCGGTCATGATCGGGAAGTCGCCCAGAAAGACTTGCTGTTCTTTGATCTCGCCGGTGCCTCGATTCATGAAGCGGGCCGTGACGAACAGCGGCTTGGCGTAGTTCTGGTCGCGCTCCTTGCACTCCTCGAGGGAGTGAGGCGGCTCGCCAAAACGATGGTCGGTCAGTTCGAGGGCGAGAGAACCGGTGAAATCCTCGATCGGGGAGATCTCCTCGAAGATCTCCCGCAAACCCTCATCGATGAACCATTGAAAAGACTCGTGTTGGACGGCCAGAAGATCGGGCAGAGGCAGAACCTCGGGGATCTTGGCAAAGGACAAGCGTTCAGCCACGCGCGAAGCCAACGGGGATCCTCCTTGGGGTGGTTTCCGGGACAGCAAAGGGGATGCTAGCAGACGCGCAAGCAAACCCCAAACAGGACCTAATCATTCCGGCCGTGCTGGAAACACGGTCCGGTGGTTCCGGAGAACGGAGTCACTCTATCGCAAGATCGGGAAATTCGTCAAGGGCTTACGAAAAGTTGTGGCGTTTACCGTGGAGACGTGGACACGCCCTCGCTTCCCTCGCCTCTGCGACGCACCGTCACCAACCTGACCTCGGTTCGCGCCGAAGCAGTTCTCACTCGTTGGTCTCGACAGTTCCGGGCCCTCGAGGAAGACACCGGGCTCTCCGTTGAAAGAATCGAGCTGCTGGCGGCCCTGGAGAAGGCAGGCACCGGTCAGAGACTGAGCCAGCTCACCGTCAGCGAGCTCGCAGAGGCGCTGACGGTGAGTCGGCCGGCCATCACCCGCGTGGTGCTGATGCTGGAGGAAGCGGGTTTGGTGAAGAAGCTCGGCAACGCCCTCGATGGCCGCAGCGTCATAGTCCGGTTGACGCCAGTAGGGCGGCGCTACGTCAACAAGGCGAGAGCGAACCGGGTGCGAGCAATGGCCGCCAGACTGCGCGGTCGCAGCGAGCGCGAACTCGCTCAGCTCGTCCAGGGCCTTCGCATCCTCGAGGAGATGCTCGAGGACTAAGGATCGACTGGCTTAAGGTTGCTAAGTCGAACAAGGGCCTCGGTCAGGGTCGCCTCGTCTTTGCAGAAGGCGAAGCGGACCAGGCTCCGGGCGTCATCGGCATTGTGATAGAAGGCGCTGGGAGGAATCGCCGCCACTCCGAATTCGTCGATTAGTCGGTGGACGAAGGCAACGTCATCTTGGTCCCCGAATCGCCTATGGTCGGCCATCAGGAAGTACGTGCCCTTCGGGAGAAAAACCTCGAACCCCAACTCCTCCAAGCCCGTGGCGAGCAGATTCCGTTTCGACAGATAGGAGGCGCGCAACTCCTCGTAGTACGAAGAGGGGGCACCGAGGGCAACCGACGCTGCGTATTGGAGTGGGGTGGCGGTGGCAAACGTCAGGAATTGGTGGGCCGACCGCACAGCCCTGGTCAGCTCGTCGGGTGCCACTGCCCAACCCACCTTCCACCCTGTGAGCGAAAAGGTCTTGCCGAGCGACGACAAGGTGATGGTTCGTTCCCACATCCCCTCCAGTGCCGCCAGCGAAATATGGCTGCCTTCATAGACCATGTGCTCATAGACCTCGTCGGTGATGGCGATGAGGTCGTTGCGGCAACAAAGATCGGCAATCGCTTCCAGCTCATCCCGGGTGAAAACGTGTCCGCTGGGGTTGTGAGGAGTGTTGAGCACAATCGCCCTTGTCGCCTTGGTGACCACGGATTCGAGCCGCTCGGGATCAAGGCGGAAGTCGGGGGGCCGGAGGGTCAAAAACTGTGGGTGCGCTCCGGCTAACGCCAGATCAGCTGGATAGGCGTCGTAGGTCGGTTCGATCACGACCACCCCGTCGCCGGGCTGAAGGACGCCGAGGAGAGTCGAGGCCAGTGCCTCGGTGCAGCCGGAGGTGACCGTGACATGACGATGCGGGTCGATCTCTCCCAGGCTCGGGCGATACCTAACGGCGATGGCCTCGCCGAGCGCCGGCAGCCCAATGCTGGGGGCGTATTGGCCCATCCCCTGGCGGATCGCTTCGATCGCGGCCTCCTTGACGAAGTCGGGTCCGTCGAAGTTGGGAAACCCCTGACCGAGATTGATCGCCCCGGCGCTTGTGGCTCGCTGTGTGATCTCAGAAAAGATCGTCGAGCCGAAGGGCTGCAAGCGCTGATTGAACCTCCTGACCTTGGCCGCCACGCCTGGCAGGCTAGGGTGAAGCCATGGCACCCAGGCCAGTGGGCGTCCATGGCTCCCGGGGGAGTTCACGCCGGGGACGGCTGATCGTGGGAGCTGTCCTCCTCTTCACGATGCTTCCGCTTCCGGCTGCGGCCGACGCCGGCGGCGACGTCGAAGCCACCTACTCGGAGTCGAACGGGTGCGGTGTGCCTCGACTCTTTTCGGCCCTGGCACGAAATCAAGGTGGACTCGCCGACTCGGAGCCGTTGCGAGGTCCATTCGGGGCGATGTTCGGAAGGACCGTGGGCCAGGCCCGGGCGGCGACGGTTTCCTGGCCCGTGCCTTTTGCCGGGGGTCTAACAGTGCGGGTCCACAGCCGCGCTCTGGCCGCCTTCAATCAGGTCACCGCCAACCTTGCGGCCTCACTCAATAACTATGCGACCCGATCCGGGGAGACCTTCGGGTTCACTGCGCGCACCGTCACCGGGACCCGCTCCATCAGCTACCACGCCTTTGGAGCCGCGGTCGATATCAACTCCCGCACCAACCCGACCGCCTCGAGTCTCATCACCGACATGCCGGAGTGGTACGTCGATGCCTGGCGACGGGCCGGCTTCTGTTGGGGTGGCGACTGGGTGGGCAACAAGGACGCCATGCACTATTCGTGGATGGGCCCCGCCGCCACCCCCAGCTACGGCCCGGTACCCGCTCCCTATCCGTCCCTGGCCCCGCCGGCCTCATTTGCAGAAATACTTTCCGTTCCGAGCTCTGCCTTCGGCTCTCGTCAAAGCGGAGCGATAGACGCCCTCTCCGACCTCACGGGCGACGGCGCGGTCGACGTCATCCGCATTCGCCAGCACCCGGTCGCGGGACCGACCCTCGAGATCGCCGGCTCCTGGGCCGACTTTGGAATGTGCGGCTTTTCCCGTTTCCAACTGCCAGGCGCCCCGGTCGGCCAGCAAGCCATCTTCGGTAACACCGCTTTCGGCGGACGCCCTGACATCGCCTTCGCCGCCAGCGCCGGGGATCGAGTGGAGCTGCGGATCTATCAAGCGAAGGGCTTCTATCAGGACGTGCGAACGGTTACCACAGGGGCCTCCGCCGACTCTTCAGCCACCCTCTTGCTGGCCGATTACAACTCCGACGGAAGAGCCGATCTCTACAAGGTCAGCGGCACCGAACTCGAAATCTGGGATGCCGGCTCGGGCTACGGATCGCTCTTGCTTTCTACCGATCTTCCGGCCGGCGATGGGCGAGTGATGATCGGAGAGCGAGATCTCGACGGGATACCCGATCTCTACCGACTGGCCCCGAACGGCACCCTCCAGGTGGTGCTGGCGTCCTCGCTCTATGGCGCCGCTTCGGAGACAATTCCGCTTCCGCTTTCGGTGGGTCCCGATGACATCTTCCGGGTTTCCGACTACGACGGGGACGGGAACGGCGATCTCTTTCGATTGAGCTCCTCTGGAGCAGTGGCGATCGCCCTAGGCAATCGACCGATCTACTCCGATATCGATGGTTGGTTCCGTTCCCCCGACTTCGAATGCGATGATCCCCCCGCCTATAACTTCGTCGGGCGCTTCGGTGACGACGATCAGAACCCCTTCGTTGCCGACATCGAATGGGCGGCTGCCGAAGGCATCACCGTCGGCTGCAACCCGCCCTTCAACGATTGGTTCTGCCCTCGCTTGCCTGTCACGCGAGCACAGATGGCGACATTCCTGGTTCGCACTCTCGATCTCCCGGCTGCCACTCAAGACTTCTTTACCGACGACGGAGGGAGTTCGCACGAAGCCGACATCAACAGCCTGGCCGCGGCCGGGATCACCACGGGCTGCGCTGCCGGCACCTACTGCCCCGAGCAGTCGGTGACCCGGGAGCAGATGGCCAGTTTCCTGGTCCGAGCGTTTGAGATCCCTATCGGCGCCGCCAACCCGTTTGCCGACGTCGGCGGCACCCACGCGGTCGACATCGCCGCCATTCATCAGGCTGGAATTACCACTGGGTGCTCGCTCGCGCCCTTGTCATACTGTCCGGGTGGCTTGGTCCTCCGGGAACAGATGGCAGCGTTCCTCCATCGAGCCTCGGGCTAGACAATCCTTCGTGGTGGCGGCGCTGCTACTGGCATGCAGCAACGCCCCGTTAGAAAACACCTCGCTCCCAACGGCGAGCACGACCATCATCGCCCGGCCCGTGGCCGAGACGACGACCAGCCTCGCTCCTTCCACGACGACCGCGGCCGCTCCCTCTCTGGTCGACCAACTGCGGAGCACACGGATCGAACCGCTTCCACCCTTGTCCGACGGCCGGCCCGCCACCTTCGTTGGTGTAACAGACGACTACGCCGCGGTCGAGGTCGACACTCTCACCGGCGAGATCGTCAGACCGATCGCCCAGATCGCCACGGCTGCCGACGTGGCCAACGCCGAGTGCGCGGCGTGTATTAACGCAGTTGACCAGGTATGGAGGCTCGCTGATGGATCGGCATTCCTGGTGAGTGAGTGCTGCGAGCCTGCTTCCGGGTCGATGTTTTGGGCCGATGCCACTGCTGAGCCGGTGACGCCCGAGAATCACAGCCACGAAGGCCGGGGACTCAACGCCTGGTACGCCGAGCCCGCCCCCAGCGGCCCATTCGTGGCAACCGCGGGCTATTTCCCAGGTCTCATTTCCTACGACGGCTCGATCAATTGGTCACCCGTCAATTCAGAGCTGCAATATGCGGCCAGTCCACCTGCCTGGAGTTGGGACCTTTCGACATTATTTGTGTTGGTCAAAGACGCGCGAGAGGCGCCTCCTGTTCTCACGACCGCCGAGCTCGACAGCGATTTGTTGTATACCACTGAGCTCTCCTGGTGGTCCGCCGACACCTATCCATCCGGACTGGCGCTGTCGACAGTCGGGCTTCTGATCAGCTTCGAACTGTCTTATCACAACACATCTGGCCGAGTCGTGATCTTCCGACCGGACGGCACCTTCGTCCGCGACTTTCCAATTGAGGTTGGATCCAGCTTGGGCGGGTTTGATCCGACGGGCACCTTTCTCATCTATGTCGACGGCGACGGCACGGTCCATTGGCACGACACCGTTGACCGCTTCGGCAGCCTCGCCGAGGAGTTCATCTTTGCCAGCTGGTAAGCATCGAGATCAGGGGGTTCCCTACTCGACGCCGGGCTTCGACCGGCCGATGATTTCATCATGACCGAAATGTGGACCCGAACCCGGGAGATGGCTCGCCAGACTCCCGAGCACCGCAACCGCTACGTCGACTTCCTCCGCGCCGCCTCGATCATGGTGGTGGTCTTCGGCCACTGGCTCATGGCCGGCGCCTACTTCGGCAACGGTGAGCTCGAGGTGTTCAACCTCCTCACCGAGAACCGGCAGGTCCACTATCTGACATGGCTTCTGCAGGTGATGCCTATCTTCTTCCTCGTCGGTGGGTACTCCAATGCGGCGGGTCTCCGGGCCGCTCACAGGCGCCAGGAACCGTACGGAGCGTGGCTGCGCGCCCGCCTGCGCCGGCTGCTCTTGCCGGTAGTTCCGCTCCTGATCGTCTGGTCATTTGGCGCCGCGGTTCTCCTCGATCGCGGCATCGATTTCGAGTTGGTGCAACTGGGATCGCAGGCGGCGTTGGTCCCGGTTTGGTTTCTCGCCACCTATGTGGCGATCGTCGCCCTGGCGCCGCTCTCCCTGGCGGCTTGGGAGCGATGGGGTTGGTATTCGGTTGGATTCACGGCTGTCATCGCCGCCTTGCTCGACGTCGTCAGCCTGGGTCTCGATCTGACCTATATGGGATATCTCAACTATCTCTTCGTTTGGGGAACGATCCACAGCCTCGGCTACGCCTGGGCGGACGGAAAGATGGGCCACACCCAGGCGCGCTTGGGATTTGCTCTCGCCGGGCTCACGGCCACCGCCGCCCTGGTGGCGTTCGGGCCCTATCCAGCGGCGATGGTCGGCCTTGACACCGCGGCCGTGACCAACAGCCAGCCGCCCAAGGTTACGCTCGTGGCCCTGGGTGTATTCCAGGCAGGTCTCGTGCTGGCGCTGGAGGGACCGGCTCGGCGCTTTCTCGCCCGCGAGCGGAACTGGGCGGCGACGATCCTCGTCAACGGCCGGATCATGACCCTTTATTTGTGGCACCTCACGGCCATGGTGGGACTAATTGGTCTGCTAGCGGTCCTAGGCGGGCCCGGGCTCGGGATCCCCATCGATACCCCGGCCTGGTGGTTCACCCGCCCCTTGTGGTTCCTCGCTCTCATTCTGGTGACGCTTCCCTTCATCGCCGTCTTCGGCCGCTATGAGCGACCTCACACCGATCGGCGGCCCCATCCCGCCTCCTGGCGACCGGTGCTGGCAGTGATCTGCGCCTGCGTTGGCTTGGGCCTACTGGCCTACTTCGGCATCGCCGACGAGGATGGTCTCAATGGGATCGCCCTGACGCTGCCCCTGGCCGGATTGATCGCCGGCGGAGTCGGCGGTGCCCGCTGGTGGGAGCGCCGGCGACTGCGCTAGCGTCGACGACTTGGACCGACCAGAATCGCTTCCTTTCACTGCCGATCAGGACGCCAATCGTCTGCTGGCGAAAGACGGCCTGGCGCTTCTGATCGGAATGCTCCTCGATCAGCAGTTCCCGATGGAGCGTGCGTTCTTTGGCCCCAAGCTCCTCTCCGACCGGCTCGGTCGCCCGCTCGAGGCGAGCGACCTCGCCTCAGTTGAGCCGGAACAGCTCGAGAAGGTCTTCCGGGGCCCGCCCGTCATCCATCGTTATCCGGCCTCAATGGCTAAGCGCACTCAGGAACTGTGTCGGTTTCTGCTTGATGAATACGGCGGGTCGGCGGATTCGCTTTGGGAAACCGCCGACTCGGGTCAAGAGTTGTTGGAACGGTTGCAGGCGCTCCCGGGTTTCGGCAAGGCCAAATCCCGGATCTTTGTCGGGTTGCTTGGCAAAAGGCTCGGCGTGCGGCCCGAGGGCTGGGAAACCGCCGCGGCTGACTGGCCAAGCATCGCCGACGTCGAGAAGTGGGACGACATCGCCGTCCTCCGCGAGCAGAAGCGGGCGCTCAAAGGCCGAAGTTAGGGGAATCAGGCTGAAAGCCACGGCCGCGGGCGTCCTTAGGGGTATGGCATGAGCAAGGCCCGAGGCGTGAATATTCGAAGCCGGTGTCCCAATTGCGGCCAAAAGGGGCTAGTCCACCTTGTTTATGGCTTCCCAAATGGTTGACTTATGCTTCAGGCCGACGAGGGCGAGGTCGCTCTTGGCGGATGCGTCATAACCGGGGACGACGCCCGGTACCGATGCCGTAATTGCGAGTCCAATGTTTGGCGGGGCGGGCGGCACGAGCTTCCGCGCAGAGCACGAGGTTCGGGCCAGTGGAGGCAGGGAACGTCATCATGATTGGTTCCAGGAAGCGCAACATGAACCGGGGGTCGGGGCCGTGAGCATCCCTTTCTCGTTCGCGCACGAGCTAGGTCGATATTGTGGCGAAGCTCGATAGCTCCGAGGCCCTTGAGGAAGCGGAGCGATTCGAAGGCTCGCTGGCAAGCACCGACCTCTCCACCCTGCGCAACGCGCTCCGAGACTTAGACCGACTTCGGCGTCGAACGAAGCCCATGGAGTATCCGCGGGTGTCGGTTTGGCTCATGGAAACTGCAGTCGATATTCACGCCTGCCGCATCGCGGCTGGGACGGGTTGGGGTTATGACGCAACTCGTCTTGCGATTATTGACGAGGGCGAGCACCTTTTCCAACGGTCTGCGAGGTGGTGGGCGGCACCGAAAGATATCTGGGAGGACGTCGCAAGGCGGGCGAACGCTGTTCAGAGCGCGGGAGTAGAGCCTTCCCCGGTCCCTGACCCGTATGCCGAGATGTTTCCTCGTCGTGTCTATCCGAGACCCGACGCGTCTTGGCCCGACGATGTAACTCTGACGATTACCGACCCAGAGACGGACACGTGCTTCTATCAAGCGCTACCAGATTCCAACCTAGCTCCAACGTCGCTTCCGGAACTTGCCGACTCGCTACGGGCGGCGCAGCGTTCAGAGACGATTGCTGAGCACCTATCTTTGGCCCTTGAAATCTGGAGCCTCGACTATGGCCGCGAGATTGTTGGCAACGCGCTCCCTCTCTCAAATCGTTACATCCATAGTTTCAAGATTGCGCCGAGCAAGGTTCCTCGTCTGATCGCAGAGCTTGAGGCGACGGGATGGCGAAGGCACTTGCTAGACAAAGACTTTGCTCAATCGAACGAGCTATGAGTGAACTAGACAGCGCGGTGAATTTGGGAGTGGCTTTCTAGGCGGCCTGACTCCTGAGGCGCTCAAACTCTCCCGAGGCCACAGCCACGGTGAGCGGCCTCTTAAGTGCCATTTGAGAGGTCTGGGCCTCCTGGGTCCAGAAGTGCCCGAATCGGAAAATCGAGGCCCGTCACCATTGGGTTTTTTGCCCTCTTTACCGGACACGCGACCACTCATTACGAGGCCCGGCGCGCTCTCTTCGAGCACGTGTCCCCGCAATAGCGAGCGTCGCGGCGCCGAGCACGGAAGGAGCGCCCGCACGCTTGGCATGACTCCTCAAGGCCGGTCGGTAGCTCAGGGACCTCGGCGACTTGCTTTGCGGACCGAACCGGACCGCCGTAATGGTCGGCGCAACGACCGAAGCCCGCTTGAGGGTTGGCGCATCGGGAAGACTGGCAGTAGAGGAGAAGGCCGTTAGCGTCCCGAGCTTCCTTATCGACGCTGGCCGCTCGAACTCGGGCAAGGCCTTGGCAAGCAACCTACTCGGCGGCGCTTAAGCGTCAACACAGCGTTGGAGCGCTGAAAGGTTGGAGGCATTCGTGCAGGACTTGTCCGGGCGTATTGTCGAATTGAGGTTATGGCGAGTCTGCCTCTTGAAGCCTTTGCAGCACGTAGTTGTGAATCGGGATAAGGCTCGTGGCGGAATCTTCGCGGAGAGTCAATGAGCGGCCTCCTTTTTCCCAAATCGTCAGATTGCCGTAGTCGGGCCACGATACAGCGGCGAGGTTCTCGTAACGCACGCGGTCTAGAGCCGGACCTATTCGAGGGCCGCACCTTCGGCAATATCGATGAAGGAGTTGCAAATGCCGGGAAGGTCGGCTTCGACGAGGTCATCGAGCGCGGGGTGCGGGCCGCAGGCGAGCTCCCCGACGAACTCGTATACGCGGGTTTTTCGCTCGGGGTGTTGCCCGCCCAGAAGCTGGCTCAGACCCGTCCAGGAGCGCGAGGGGCGCTGCTGTTCTACTCCTGTCTGCCGACCTCGGAGTTCGGGTCCTCCTGGCCCGCAGACGTGCCGGTGCAGATCCACGGCATGGACTCCGATCCGTTCTTTGTCGACGAGGGCGACCTCGATGCCGCCCGCGCACTGGTCGAATCGACCGAGGAGGCGGAGCTGTTCCTATACCCCGGCGACCAGCACTATTTCGCAGACTCCAGCCTGCCTTCCTACGACGCAGATGCCGCCGCGCTGTTGACCCGGCGCGTGCTCGACTTTCTCGCCAGCCGCTAGACCTGGGTAGCTCAGCGCTCGCTCTGTGAAGTTCTTCGCGGCCGGGGGCCGCGAAGAACTTCACAGAAAGGTGCCATGCGTTAGTTGTGAAGGTTCGCGCGGCCCATAGCCGCGCAAACCTTCACAAAAGTGGGGAGGTTCGCTTCGCCTAAACCGGCAGGCGGCGTTTGCTCGAGATGACACCGGTGTCGAAACCGGCGAGGTGGAGCCCGCCGGCAAAGCGGGCGTGTTCGATCTTGAGACAGCGGTCCTGCACTACCTTCAACCCGGCCTCGACCGCCATTGCTGCCGCCTCCTCATTGCGCAGACCGAGCTGAAACCACACAACCTTGGCCCCCACTGCGATCGCCTCCTTGACCACCGCGGGAAGTTCGGAAGCCTTGCGGAAACAATCGACGATGTCAGGAGCTGCCGGCAATTCGGCTAAAGAGGCATACGACTTCCTGCCCAGGACCAGGTCGGCGTGGGGGTTGACCGGCCACACCGTGTAGGGAGTGCGGGTGAGATAGGTGGCGACGAAGTTCGACGACCGAAGCGGGTTGGGTGAGACCCCCACCAAAGCCACCGTCTGCGACTTGCGAAGGATTTCGAGACGTTCCTGCGGCGTAGCGTCGGCAATCACGTCACAAGGGCCTGGTCGAGATCGGAGATGATGTCAGCGACATCTTCGATTCCCACCGAAATCCTGATCATGTCGTCGCCCACTCCGGAGGCAACGCGCTCTTCCGGGGGGACCTGCTGATGGGTGGTGGAGGCGGGGTGAATAACGAGGGTCTTGGCGTCTCCCACGTTGGCGAGATGTGACGCCAGTTCGACCTTCTCGATGAACTGGCGGCCGGCCTCGAATCCTCCCTTGACGCCGAAGGTGAACACCGCCCCCGGCCCGGCGGGAACGTACTTCTGGACCATGTCATCGTCGGCAGCGGGATAGCTCACCCACGCTACGGCCGGGTGGTTGGCGAGGTGATCGGCCACCGTCCGGGCGTTTTGGACATGGCGCTCCAACCGCAAGGGAAGAGTTTCCAAACCCAACAACAACAAGAAAGCGTTGAAAGGGGAAAGAGCCGCCCCGACGTCACGGAGCAACTCGGTCCGGGCCTTCATCAAATAGCCATACTCACGGAAGTTGTCCCAGAAACGCAGGCCGTGGTAGGCCGGAGAAGGGTCGACGAGGAGCGGAAAGTTGCCATTGTCCCAGGGGAATCGACCCGACTCGACGATGACACCACCGATGACCACCCCGTGACCGCCGAGAAACTTGGTCGCCGAGTGAACGACGATGTCGGCTCCCCATTCGAAGGGGCGACAAAGGAAAGGGGTGGCAAAGGTGTTGTCGATCACGAGCGGCAGCCCGTGGTCGTGGGCGACATTGGCCACACCTTCGATATCAAAGACCTCGGCACGGGGGTTGCCGATCGTCTCGCCATAGAGGAGCTTCGTCCCCTCGGTGATGGCTTGGGCAAAAGCCGCTGGAGAGGGGTCGACAAAATTGACGTCGATCCCCATCCTTCGCAGGGTGACGTCGAACTGAGTGAACGTCCCGCCATAGAGGTTGCGGGCCGCAACGATCTCGTCGCCTTTCTGGCACAAGGTGAGAATCGAGATCAGCTGGGCAGCCTGTCCCGAGCTCGTGGCGAGGGCACCAAGCCCACCCTCGAGCGACGCCATCCTCTCTTCGAAGGCGGCGTTGGTGGGGTTGCCGATGCGGGTGTAGATGTTGCCGAAGGTCTGGAGCGCAAAGAGGTCGGCGGCAGACTGGGCATCCTCGAAGACAAAGGACGTCGTGGCATAGATAGGCATGGCCCGCGCCCCGGTCTCGGGATCGGGACGCTGCCCAGCGTGGATGGCCCTGGTCGCAAATCCGTGGTCGCTCACTGGTCCACCATTATTGGGCTCCCGCTATCTGGGCCAGTCCTTCCAAGACGGCGTCGACTTCGCTCGTGGTATTGACGTGCAAGAACCCGACTCGGGTCAGGCCCCCTTGATCCAAATAGCCGAGCCGGCGCATCGGTTCGATGGCGTAGTAGTGACCTGCCCAGGTGGCGATTCCTTCCTCGGCCAGTCGCTTCGAGACCTCCGGAGCTGGAGCCCCGGCGACATCCATCGCAAACGTGGAAACCCTTCCCTCCATAGTCGGCGCTCCGACGACTATGACACCGTCAGGCAGCCCGGCCAGGAAACGCTCGCCCAAAAGTGTCTCCTGCTCACGAATCTCCCGGAAAGCCGATTCGAGCGCCCCCCGGCGATCGCCGCCCCAGCCCAACGATGCGAGGTAGTCGACCGCCGCAATGAACCCTGCCAAGAGCTCGAAGGGCGGCGTTCCCGTTTCCCAGCGGGCAGGTCCCAAATCGGGGGCGGGTCGGACCTTGAACGCCGGCAGCCGGGAGAGATGAGCGCGCCGACCCCAGAGGACCCCGACATGCGGACCAAAGAACTTGTAGGCGGAGCAAACGAGGAAGTCGCAGCCGATCGCCTCGATGTCGAGGTAGTGATGAGGAGCGAGATGGACGGCGTCGATATAGCTGAGAGCACCGGCTCGAGCTGCAGCGGCCGAGACCCGGGACACGTCGACCAAGGTTCCGAAGGCGTTGGAACAGCCGGTCACTGCCACGAGACGGGTGCGCTCGTCGACAATCGACTCGAGATGATCGAGGTCGAGCGAGGAGTCGTCTCTCAGTTCGGCGAATAAAACATCGACACCCCGCGCCCGCGCCGCCAGCACCCAAGGGGTGACGTTGGCGTCGTGGTCGAGGGCGGAGAGGACGATCCGATCGCCTTCGTTCCACCCTTCTGCTAGCGCCCGACTGAGGGCAAAGGTCAGCGACGTCATATTGGCGCCGAAGACGATCTCCTCTGGCAACCCTCCGGTGAGGTCGGCCCCGGCCTGTCGGGCTCGGCTCATCAGGTCGGAGGATCGATGCGAACTGGCGAAGTCACCTCCGACGTTCGACATCGACGACCCCATGGCCGCTGCCACGGCTTCGATCACACGGTTAGGAGTTTGGGTGCCTGCTGGTCCATCGAGGTAGATCTGCGATCCAGCGAACGCGGGAAATTCGTTCCGCAGTTCCTCCGTGTCGAGCATGCTCTTGTTTTAGCCGTTCTGGGGACTGGTAAGGCTGTACAACCGCCTTACCAACCCTGGGTTCGCGTCAGCTGGCTCGCCTTACCTGCTCGGCCCACTTCCGGCGAATCTTCACCCGCTCTTTGGCGGTGTGCCCGCCCCAGATTCCTTCGCCCTGGCGGGTGTCGATGGCGTAGGTGAGGCACTCATCGGCCACCGGGCAAGTCGAGCAGACCTCCTTGGCGGCGCCAATCGCCGACACGTCCTCAGGATTGGGGAAGAAGTCGATCTCGGAATCGATGCACGCGGCATCATCCCGCCAGGAGGCGAGCTCGGTCTCGATGGTGATTGGACGGGCAGTCATTTTGGTTTCGTTAGATCGTTTATCTATGAGGGAAGCTAAAACGCTTGTCAAGGGGTTTTCGTTCCAACTTTTCTTACCCGGTAAATCCAGGTTCAAAACGGCCCAACTCGGCCCGGGCGACCGATCTTCGATGGACCTCGTCCGGACCATCGGCGATTTGGAGCCAGCGGCCCATCGACCACAGCCCGGCCAGGGGGAAATCGTCGGTGAAACCAGCCGCGCCAAAGGTCTGCATGGCCCGGTCGGCGACGAAGGTGAGGACCTCCGGCGCCACCACCTTGATAGCTGCGATTTCGGTGCGGGCCCCTTTGACTCCAAATCGATCGATCAGCCAGGCGGTTTTCAGCACCAATAAACGCGCCTGTTCGATGCGCATTCGTGCGTCGGCAATCCACTCCTGGACCACACCCTGTTCGGCAATCGTCTTGCCAAACGCGACTCTGCCCTTGGCCCGCCGGCACATCATCTCAAAGCACCGTTCGGCCGCGCCGATGGCACGCATGCAGTGATGGATCCGACCGGGTCCGAGCCGAGCTTGGGCGATGGCAAAGCCTCCCCCTTCTTCGCCGAGCAGATTGCTGGCTGGCACCCGCACCCCGTCATAGAGGACCACCGGGTGAGCCCCCCGGTCGTGGTAGCCGAACACGGTGGGTTGTCGCTCCAGCATCACGCCGCGGCTGTCGAAGGGCACGAGGATCATGCTCTGTCGGTGATGAGGGTCGGCATCTGGGTTCGTGACCCCCATCACGATCGCCACCTTGCAGCGCGGGGAGGCGGCGCCGGATGAGAACCACTTGCGGCCCGTGATGACGTAATCCGCGCCATCGCGCTCAATACGGGTCCGGATGTTGGTGGCATCCGAGGAGGCCACGTCGGGTTCGGTCATCGAGAAGCAGGATCTGATCTCTCCGGCCAAGAGCGGGGCGAGCCACCGCTCCTTCTGCTCCGGGGTGCCGAACATATGCAGGATCTCCATGTTTCCCGTATCGGGGGCGGAGCAGTTGATCGCCTCCGGGGCAAGGTGAGGACTCCAACCGGTGACCTCGGCCAGCGGGGCGTACTCGGATACCGAGAGCCCGCTCTCCTCGGGGAGGAAGAGATTCCAGAGATCCCGTGTTCGAGCCTCGGCCTTGAGTTCGTCGATGATCGGAGGGAAAAAATTGGGATCACCGCTTTCCGCCATCTGTTGGCGGTACGTGGCCTCGGCCGGAAAGACCTTCTCGTCCATGAAGGCTCCCAACCGTGCTCGGAGCTCCTCGGTGCGAGGGCTGTAGGCGAAGTCCATCGGGCCCGACCCTACACCTGAGATTACGCTCCGGACCATGCATGAAGACCTACGTAAAGCTGTCGCCGACGACTTTCCGCATATGAAGGAGACTCTCGCTGACCTGGTCCGGATTCCATCCGTGAGCGCCTCGTCCTATCCCGCAGAGGAGGTCCGACGCTCTGCCGAGGCTGTGGCCCGGCTGCTCACGGAGACCGGCGCCGAACGCGTCCAGCTACTGGAGCTCGACGGCGCCCATCCCGCCGTCTATGGGGAGGCCGAAGGTCCACCCGGTTCGCCAACGGTGCTGCTTTATGCCCACCACGACGTCCAACCGCCGGGACCGTCCGCGGAATGGCAAAGCGGGCCTTTTGAGCCGTTCGAACGCGACGGTCGGCTCTACGGTCGGGGCTCGTCCGACGACAAGTCGGGCGTCGTCATGCACCTGGGGATGCTGCGAGCTTTTGCTGGAAAGCCCCCGGTCGGGGTGAAGTTCTTCTTCGAGGGGGAAGAAGAGGTTGGCTCGAGCCATCTAACCGCGTTCCTCGATGAGTACTCGTCGCTTCTTCGATCGGACGTCATCGTCATCGCTGACGCCGGGACCTGGCGGGTGGGAGTACCGGCCATCACCACATCGTTGCGAGGCATCACTGCCTGCATCGTCGAAGTCCGGACGCTCAACTCGGCCGTCCACTCCGGGCAGTTCGGCGGAGCCTTTCCCGACGCCATCACGACCCTATGTCGATTGCTCGCCACGCTTCACGACGAGGGCGGCAATGTCGCAGTCCCCGGACTCGTTGCCTACGAGAGCGACCCTCTCGACCTCACCGAGGACGAAGTCAGGCAACAGGCAGGAACTGTTACCGGGTTGAAGGCGATCGGAGACGGCGGGTGGACCAGCCGGATGTGGTCGAAGCCCGCCATCTCGGTGCTGGCGATCGATGCTCCGGCCATCTCCGAGGCGATCAACCAACTGGTTCCCGTGGCCGCGGCCAAAGTTTCGATGCGGTTCGCTCCTGGGCAAGATGGGAAAGCGGCCGAGGAGGCGCTGCGCCGCCATCTGGAGGCCAACGTCCCCTGGGGAGCGGAACTGACAGTGCGTTCCGATGGATTCGGCGATGCCTTCGCCCTCGCCACGGATGCCCCGGCCTTCGAGGCCTTCCGGAAGGCAATGGAAACCGTCTGGGATACCCCCCCGGTGGAAATGGGATCCGGGGGCTCGATTCCCTTCGTGGCCGCGTTCTCGGCCCAGATGCCAGGTGCTCCCGTAATCCTGATCGGCGCCGGCGATCCCACCTCTGCCTTTCACGGACCCAACGAGAGCCAGCACCTCGGGGATCTGGAGAAGTCGATCCTCGCAGAGGCCGTCGCCCTGCGATTGCTGGCCGGCTGAAGGCGCAGACTGTTCAACCTGGTTCTCTATCGGCCCGAGATCGCCCCCAATACCGGCGCCTGCATGAGGCTGGCGGCCAACGTGGGCTGCCGACTCCATCTCATCGAGCCGCTCGGGTTCACCCTCGATGACCGGAAGCTTCGCCGGGCAGGGATGGACTATCGCGACCGGGCCGTAGTCGTCACCCACCGAGACCTGGCGGGGTGGCTTCGAGATGCCAGGCCCCGCCGAGTCTTCGCTCTCTCCAATAAGGGTCATAAGACATACGCCGAAGTCGACTTCGAAGAAGACGACAGCCTCCTTTTGGGACCGGAGTCGGCTGGCCTTCCCGACGATGTGATGAGCGCATCGTTTGTCACCGAGGTGATCAACATTCCGATGCAGCCGGGCGTACGCAGTCTCAATCTCGCCAATGCCGCCGCCATTGTGGTGTACGAGGCGTGGCGCCAGAACTCCTTTGCGATCGTCGACCGCTCGCCGGGGTGATGGTTTATGCTCGGCGCCAGGCGCTGAAAGGAGGGGTGTGACCGCTACTGCCGATAGTCGAGCGAGGGGTGATCGACCGGTCGGACCCCTCATGCGAGCCGCCCAAGGTTTTCAACGGACGATGGATCGATTGTCAGAGTGGCTGGGAATTGCAGCGCTCTACCTCGTCCCGATCCTTGTGGTCATCGGTTTCGGCAACGTGATCCTGCGCTACGTCGGAGAGTTGATAGGAGCCCGGCTCACCACCAACGAAGTGATTGAAGCCCAGTGGTACGTATACGGACTGATTTTTTTGCTCGTGTTGCCGTATGTCCTCAAGCACCAGATCAATGTGCGAGTCGACTTCTGGTACACAAAGCAGAGCCAGCATCGCAAGGCCTGGATCGACCTCGTTGGTCACTTCGTCGGTCTGATCCCCTTCACCTTCCTCGGCATCTACATCTCCTACCCGGCCGCCCGTGCCTCGTGGCGCATAGGCGAAACCTCTCCTGAAGGAGGGCTGCCCTATTACCCGATCAAAACTCTGATCGCCGTGATCATGGTCATCCTTTTGCTTCAAGCTCTGGCGGAAGTCGTCAAGTTGATCACGATCCTGAGAGGACACGAGGAGTTGGTCGAGATCGAAGAACACGAAGCGCCTTTGAGAATTGAATAACTGAATGACGGTTCGCTCATGAATCTCGAATGGCTGGCGATCTTGATGTTCGCCATTTTTTTGGGCCTCCTGCTCGCCGGCTACACCGTTGCTTTTTCCTTTGCCGGCACGGCCATCGTCTTCTCGGTTCTGGGAATCCTTCTCGACGTGTTCCCGTTGGCGAATCTCAACCTGCTTTTCAACCGCTGGTTCTCCGACGGTCTGGCCAACTTCGTCTTGGTGGCCATTCCCTTCTTTGTGTTCATGGGGGCAGTGTTCGAGAAGTCGGGCCTGGCCGAGCGGCTGCTGACGACGATTGGCCTCCTCATGGGTTCACTCCGGGGAGGTTTGGCCCTGGCGGTGGTTGTGGTCGGAACCCTCCTCGCCGCCGCGACAGGAGTCGTGGCGGCAACGGTGATCGTGATGGGAATCCTCTCGCTCCCGGTGATGCTGCGCTACAAGTACGACCACCGCCTAGCGACCGGCATCATCACGGCTTCCGGCACACTGGCCCAGCTAATTCCGCCGAGTCTGGTGCTGATCGTCATCTCGAGCCAGATGCCAGACGTGTCGGTAGGAGAGCTGTTCGCGGGAGCGCTGATCCCGGGGATGATCCTGGCCGGGCTCTACGCATCGTATGTGCTCGTCATCGCCCAGCTGCGACCCAGCGTTGCTCCTGCCCTTCCGATGGAGGCTCGCACACTCCACGGCTGGGACTTGTTTCGAGAGACCCTGGTGGCAGTGGTCCCACCGATCCTCCTGATCCTCTCGGTCCTGGGAAGCATTTTCTTCGGCTTCGCCACCCCCACCGAGGCGGGATCGGTGGGAGCGGTCGGAGCCTGCATCCTGGCCGCCTTCAACCGCTCATTGAGCTGGGAGATGATCAAGGCCGCGGCTCGTACGACGGCCAACATCACCGGCCTGGTTCTCCAGATCCTGCTCGCCTCCACGTTCTTCGCTCTGGTCTTCGACCGGCTGGGCGGTCAGCGGCTGATCACGGAATGGCTGACCGACATTCCGGGCGGGGTTTGGGGCTTCATCCTCGTCGCCAACCTGGTGGTGTTCCTGCTGGGAATCAACCTCGAATTCCTCGAGATCAGCTTCATCGTGCTGCCGCTCTTCGTTCCCGCCGCCCAGGCGCTTGGAATCGACTTGATCTGGTTCTCGGTGTTGATGGCGATCAACCTCAACATGGCGTTCATCTCGCCGCCAGTTGGGTTCTCGCTCTTCTATCTGCAAAGCGTGGCCCCACCTGAGATCCGCACCGCCGACATCCATCGCGGGGCGCTGCCTTTCATGGCATTGCAAGGCGTCGCACTCGTGATTGTGGCCTTTTTCCCCGAGACCGTGCTGTGGCTGGTGGAACAAGCCGGCCTTACCTGATCAACTGTGAAGATCCTCGCGGCTGGGGCCCGCGCAAACCTTCACAGAAAGCTTTGCGAACACGTTCTGTGAAGATCCTCGCGGCTGGGGCCCGCGCAAACCTTCACAGAAAGCTGGGCAACTTTAGGCGGGGGGTTGGGCGGCGTAGGACAGATAGGCTCGCTCCGCCACCCCGAACCATTCATGGGTGGTTTGGCGGAAGGTGTTCCATCCCTCGAAGACCTCGGCGAACTCGGGAGTTTGGGCTCCAATCTCGTCGTAGAGCTCGAACGCTGCCTCCTCCGCTGCCGCCAACACGTCATCGGGGAACGGACGCAGCTCGACATCACCGCTCTCCACCATCTCGCGTAACGCCGCCGGGTTGAGGAGGTCGTACTGGTTCATCATGTTCATGTTGGCTTCCTTCGCCGCTGAACGAATGATGTCCTGATACAGCGAAGGAAGCTGATTCCACTGATCCAGTCCGATCTGCACCTCGAGAGTTGGCGCCGGCTCCCAGAACCCCGGGTAGTAATAGAACTGGGCGACCGCGGGGAAGTCGAGCTTCTGGTCGTCGTAGGGTCCGACCCACTCGGCGGCATCGATCGCACCGGTCTGCAGAGCTTGGAAGATCTCGGCCCCAGGAAGGGTCTGCACCTGAACACCGAGCTTTGATAACACCTGAGCGTTGAGGCCGGCGGTTCGGAACCGCAAACCCTGGAGGTCGGCAACGCTGTTGATCTCTTTGTTGAACCAACCACCCATCTGCACCCCGGTGTTGCCGGCCGGGAACTGAATCGTGTTGAACGTGGCCGCGTAGTACTCCTGGAGTTGCGCGAGGCCTCCCCCCGCATACAGCCAGGCGTTCTGCTCGCGATAGGTCAGACCGAACGGCAGCGCAGTCCCAAAGGCCGTGACCGGGCTCAGTCCCGTGTAGTAGTACGAGGCGGTGTGGCCGGACTGGACCCCGCCCGACTGCACCGATTGCAAAACCTCGAGAGCGGGGACCAACTCGCCGCCCTCACGAGCGTCGACCACAAAACGCCCCCCGGAAAGTGCGGACACTCTCTCGGAGAAATAAATCGCCCCCCCAAAAATCGTGTCGAGAGCGGCGGGCCAACTGGTCGCCATCTGCCATTCGACTTGCGGGAGGCTGTTGTCACCGGCGGCCTCGGCCGCCAATGTGGTTGCTCCCGCATCCGTAGCTTGGTTGCAGGCGGCCAAGCTTACGGCTGCCGCTCCTAGAACCCCTTTTCCGGCTGAGCCCAGGAACTGACGTCTGTCCATGATCACCTCCAAGTTCGGGACCGATCGAGCTCGACCTTAACCCATCTCGCCCAGTGCCGGCATTGATAACGGCGGCTCGCTTCTAGCCTCCGCTGCTCTATGTCCTCGGCCGCCCTCGCCTTGCCCGCCGCGCGGGCCATCGAGGCGACCAAGATCTACGGAGAGGGCACCACCGCGGTGCGAGCCCTGGATGGAATCTCACTCGACATCGACCGCGCCCGATTCACGGCGGTCATGGGGGCCTCGGGCTCCGGGAAGTCGACTTTGCTCCACTGCCTGGCTGGACTCGACGAACTCACATCGGGTCGGGTGTTGATCGGAGACATCGATCTCGCCACCCTCGACGACAACGACCTCACTCGCCTCCGTCGCGATCGAATCGGCTTCGTCTTCCAGGCCTTCAACCTGGTGCCCACCCTCACCGCGGCGGAAAACATCGTCCTCCCCCTGTCGATTGCTGGCCATCGGGCCGACCGTGATTGGCTCGACGTCGTGATCTCGACCCTGCATCTGGGCGATCGCCTCGACCACCGACCCAGCCAGCTTTCCGGCGGGCAGCAACAACGAGTGGCCGCGGCGCGAGCGCTGATCACCAGACCCGATCTGATCTTTGCCGACGAGCCGGCGGGGAACCTCGACTCTCGATCCGGCGGCCAGCTCCTCGAGTTCCTTCGGAAAGCGGTCGACGATTTTGCCCAAACGATCGTCCTCGTCACCCACGACCCGAGCGCGGCGGCCCAGGCCGATCGAATTGTCTTCCTGGGCGACGGGCAGGTGATCGATGAGATGGCTTCCCCCTCAACCGACCGAGTCATCGATCGGCTTCTTCACCTCGAGGCTTAGTCGTGTGGAACGCGGCCTGGAAAGGCCTCATTGGTCATCGCCTGCGATTTGCCCTCACCGCCCTTTCCATCGCCCTCGGAGTTGGGCTGGTAGCCGCCAGCTACATGTTCACAGACTCTCTGGACCAGGCCTTCGATGACCTCTTCTCCGCCACCCTCTCCGGTTTCGACCTCCAGGTTCGCCCGGAGGTCGACGAGGACCTCGCCTTCACCCAGGGGGCACCTTTACCCATGGCGTTGGTCGACGAGATCGCGGCGCTGCCGGGGATCGATGCCGCCCGGGGAAGCATCTTTGGTTTTGCCCAGGTGTCGGCTCGGGGGCAGAGCCTCACCAACGGCACCTCACCCACCTTTGTCGTTAGCTGGCCGGAGCTGGTCGACGCCTTTATGGTCCGGAGCGGAGAAAGGCCCGAGGCCGAGGAGGGCGCCCTCGATCCATCGACGGCCGCCCGGGCCGGGCTTTCTCTGGGAGATGAGATCGTGGTCACCGGAGTGGGTGCGCCGCAGTCATTGCAGCTTTCCGGAACTGCCGCCATCGAGGGCTTCGAGTCCTTCGGTGGGGCGGTATCGGTGTACGTCACCTTGGAGACCGCACAAGAGCTACTCGATCTCGATGGCCAGGTGCTCACGGTCGAGATCGAAACCGACCAGCCGCTCGAGGAGATGATCGAACGGATCGAGACCATTCTCCCGGAGGGGATCGAGGCGGTGTCGGCTCAGAGCGCCGCCGAAGAGCAGCTCCAAACATTCAAGGAAGCCCTCGGCTTCTTGAACACCTTCCTTTTGGTGTTTGCCGGAGTGACCGTGTTCGTTGCCGCCTTCCTCATTCAGAACACCTTTCGGATCATCGTTGCCCAGCGCACGCACGAACTCGCCACACTGCGTCTGGTGGGAGCTTCCCGTCGCCAGGTCCTCTCGCTAGTGCTGGTCGAGGCGGGCATTGTTGGATTGGTCGCGTCAGGTTTGGGGCTCGCCCTAGGCGTCGTGCTGGCGAGAGCAATCAGAAGCCTGCTGGCCTTCGGCGGGACGCTCCCGGCCGCACGTTTCGAGCTGGCGCCGCGCACCATCGGGGTCGCGGTGGCGACTGGCCTCGTCATCACGATCGGGTCGGCGCTCTTGCCCGCCCGGGGGGCGAGCCGCATCAATCCGATCGCCGCCCTCCGCCGGGTGCAGGCTCCGGAATCACCCGCCACCAACCGACGCCGCGGGATCGTCGGGCTCCTGATAACGGTCGCAGGTGTTGGCCTTCTGGTGGTTGGCCTCCTCGGCTTTGACCTACCGGTGTCGAATCTGGTGCTGGTCGGATTCGGGGCTGGACTCATCTTCATTGGAGTGGCTGTGCTGGCTGCCGTCTTCGCCCGACCGGTCACCGCTGCGGTAGGTGCGCCTCTCGCTCAGCTGGGGGTACCGGGACGATTGGCGGTCGACAATGCCGGGCGCTCGCCGCGACGAACCGCGGCAACAGCTTCTGCCCTCATGGTGGGGCTCGCTCTCGTCGGCCTCACTCTGGTCCTGGCCGACTCTCTCAAGACCACCGCCGACCGATTGATTGGAGACCGCTTCGAGGCCGACCTGGTCGTGGCCCCCACCGGATTCGGAGCGAGCCGCCTCTCTCCGCAATTGGCCGCTGACCTGGCCGAGTTGGGTGAGGTCGCATACCTGGCCGCGGTGCGCGACGGTCAGGTTCTTTACCGGGACGAGACCCGTACTCTCTTGGGCGGGCCGACGGCGCTTCTACCCGAACTCATCAACTTCACCTTGGTCGAGGGCGACATCGCTGACATCAGCGGCAATCGCATCGGGATGCGGAGCAGTTTGGCCGAAGGGCTCTCGATTGGCGATCAGGTGACGATCGAGTTCGCCCGGACTGGTCCCCAGACCCTCGAACTTGCCGCGATATTCGACGCCCGCGGAATCGGCGCTGGTCTACTCGTTGATTCACCCACGTTCGCCGCCAACTTCACCGAGCAGTTTGACTCGCAGATATTCGTCGATCTGGCCGGAGGAGTGTCTCATGAGGAAGGCCGGGCGCAGGTTGAGTCGGTCACCGCCGGGTATGTCGGAAGTCAGGTTCTCGATCAGAATGAACTGGCCAGCGAAGCCGAAAGGCGCATCGACGAATTGGTCCGGTTGGTTTTTGGTCTCCTCGGTGTTGCGGTGGTGATCGCTTTGATCGGTATCACTAACACCCTCACTCTTTCGGTCCTCGAACGTCGAAGGGAGATCGGACTTCTTCGAGCCGTTGGTCTCAGCCGCCGTCAACTCCGAGCTGCGATCAACTGGGAGGCGATCGTGATCGCCCTGCTCGGCGCTTTGCTGGGAATGGGCCTGGGCCTCGTCTTCGCCTGGGCCGTCATCGGGGCCCTCGACGACGAGGTCCTCCGCATGTCGATTCCCTGGGGACGAGTCGGCCTGTCCCTCCTCGGGGCGGGTCTGGCCGGGTTGGTGGCAGCGGCGGTGCCGGCCTGGCGGGCGTCCCGTCGCAACATCCTCGAGGCAATCAGTTACGAATAGTTGGAGACCAGCCCAGGTAGGCGCTGCGCGCGGCCAGCGTCCCCATCCCCCTTCGGGCACTCCCCCCAACGCTCGCTGTTTCTCCCCCCGGAGGGGGGAGTACCGGCGTAGCCGGGGAGGGGGGAAGTTCGCTGGGATGTAGAAACGGCGGTTGACCGCCGGGGTCGATAATTCGATGAAAATGCGCTGATGTCCTCCGCCGCCCTATTCGTCTACGGCTTCCTGACCCTGTTCACGACTGTGAACGCCCTGCGGAAGCCCTCGCCCCCGGGTGCCCGGTTGCCGGCGCTCTGGTTCCCGGCCGTGCTGGTGGCCGAGGCGCCCTGGATGTGGTTTCTCCTCCGACCTTTCTTCTCCGGGCTTCTCGTGCTGCTGGGGGGCAGGAAGAGCCCGGTAGGTGATTGGGGTTTGTGGCTTGTTGGAGTCTCTCTCTGCTTGCAGTTAGAGCTCGTGCGGCGAGCCGGAATCTCAGCGCGAGAGGTGAGCAGGCGGCGGGCACCGGCCAGTTGGTGGGAGCGATTCACCGCCTGGCCATTTCGCCTTCCGGCCGGGGTGGTCCGCGAATCCGACATCCCCTATGCCGCCGGTCTCACCCTCGACATCTATCGCGGACCGCGCTCGACGGGCAAGTGTCTGGTCTATCTCCACGGAGGAAGCTGGGGCGGAGGAGATCCGCGCCGACAGTTCCGGCCGGTTATTCATCACCTCGTCGCCCAAGGGTGGGTGGTCGCGGCCATCCGCTATCCGTTGTCCCCGTTGGCCACCTTCCCAGAGCACCTCACCGGAGCCCTGCGGGTGTTCGACTGGATCAGCGCTGAAGGTTCCGCCCATGGCATCGATCCCGATCGCGTCGCCATTGCCGGGGGGTCTGCCGGGGCTCACCTTGCCAGCCTGGCGGCGTTGGGTGGCCGCCGCTCGATTAAGGCCGCCGTGTGCCTCTACGGCGTATATGACTTCCTCAACCGCCACCGCCATCGTTACGACTGGCCGGTGATCCCCAATCGGGTGATGAAAGCCTCTGCCGAGGCTGCCCCCGACCGCTATCGGGCCGCGTCGCCGCTCGACCAGTCACATCCCGAAGCCCCTCCGTTCATGCTTGTTCACGGGACGTCGGACTCGCTCGTCCCGGTGGCAGAAAGCATGGTTTTCGCCGCCGCGCTCGAGGAGAACAGCGTGCCGGTGGAGTTGATCGGGGTCCGTTGGGGCCAGCACGCCTTCGACATCATGGCAGGCGCTCGAAGCCGGGCCCTGGCCATCCGCGTCGAGGAGTTCTTGGACCGCACGGTCTAAGAGGGAGACACTCGACCTCGCTTCTTTCGTAAGAATGGATGTCGGGAGGTACACCAAGCCCCGCCCTGCCATCATGGGGCGATGGACCAGCTCATCGTTGGCACTGAGAAAGGTGGGTATCTGCTCACCAAAGGCGGAGGGTCGTGGACGGTGGAAGGTCCAGCTTTTCCAGGATGGAAGGTCTCCGCTTTCGGAAAGGCTCCTGAAGGCACCTACCTCGCCGGGCTGGGCTCGAATTGGTTTGGAGCATCAGTTCACCGTTCGAACGATTACAAAGAGTGGCAGCAGGTCGAAAAGGGGCCAAGCTACTCGGAGGATTCCGGGCTCAAGCTCAATCAGGTCTGGATGTTCCACACCGTGGGAGATCAGGATGGCGGTCGCATCTACGCCGGCGTCGACCAGGCCGGTCTCTTCTTCTCCGAAGACCAGGGTCTTTCCTGGGAGCCGGTTCCTGCACTCAACGAATACCCAGGGCGGGCAGAGTGGCAGCCTGGATTTGGAGGGCTCGCCGCCCATCACATCCTCTCGGCCGGGCGTCAACTATGGGTCGGGATCTCCGCCGTTGGAGTTTTCCGTTCCGACGATGGCGGGGCGACGTTTGCTCGGCACGATGTCGGTGTCACTCCGGTGGGAGTGGAGAACCCGGATGGGTCTGCCAACGACGGGCGTTGCGTCCACGGGTTGGTGGCGGATCGAGAAGACCCAAACCGCATTTGGCGCCAGGACCACTCCGGGGTCTATCGCACAGAAAACGGCGGCGACAGCTGGGAACGAATCGAAGAAGGTCTCCCGGCTCGATTCGGGTTCGCCATCGGTCGCAACCAAGGGACGGGATCGCTCTTTGTCGCCCCGCTCACCGCCGACGAGAACCGGGTACCCGTCGATGGCCAATTGGCGGTGTACCGATCACAGGACGATGGCAAGTCGTGGCACAAGTCAGGAAGTGGATGGCCAGCGGGCGGCCAGTTCAACGGTGTGCTTCGCAACGCAATGGCCGTCGACAGTCGGGGCGGGGTGGCGGTTGGCACCACCGGAGGGTCGGTCTTCGTCTCCGAAGACGACGGTGAGAGCTGGGGACAGATCCCCGTGTCGCTTCCGCGCATACTCGCCGTCGAAGCAGCTTGATGGCGCGAGCGGTCGTGAAGCTCCCGCGCCTCCTCGAGCCGGCGGTGGGAAAGATCCGCCGGGTCGACGTGACCGGCACCACTGTCGGAGAAGCCATGGCTGACTTGCTGTGCCAACATCCCACGCTCCGGGTGCATCTATTCGACGAGCAGAACCAGTTGCGTCCCCACGTTCTCTGCTTCCACAACGGCACCCTCGATCGCGAGCTCACCGACGGCGCGGCCCTTCTTTCCGAGGGCGACGAGATCGTCTTCCTGCAAGCCGTCTCCGGCGGGTGAAAGCCGACGCGGTGATCTGTGGCGCCGGAATCGCCGGCGTTGCCACCGGCTACCAGCTCGCCACCCACTTCGGTTTCGACCGGGTGGTCATTGTCGACCCCCTGCCACCGCTCGCCCTGACCTCTGACAAGTCGACCGAGTGCTACCGCAATTGGTGGCCCAATGCCCCGATGGTCGGCTTGATGAACCGCTCGATCGATCTGCTGGAGCACTTCGCCACCCAGACCGCCAACGCCTTTCACATGACCCCTCAGGGCTATCTATACGTCACCGCCGACCCTGCCCGCCTTCTCCAGATGAAGGAGGAGGCAGAGGTCATCACCTCGCTAGGTGGCGGCCCGTTTGTTCTTTTTCAAACCGGAGAGGAGCTTTTGGCCCAGTTTCCCTTTCTAACCGAGGAGGCGGTGGGTGGCCTGCACGCCCTTCGCGCCGGGTGGTTCTCGGCCCAACAACTGGGTGCCTTCATGCTCGAGCAGGCCCGCTTGCATGGCGCAGATCTTGTCAAGACAAAAGTCCTCGCCGTCGAAACCGACGGAGCCAGGATCACCGCAGTCAGGACGGATGGCGACAGAATCGAGACTCCGATCTTCGTCAACGCCGCCGGGCCGATGCTGAGCGAAGTGGCCGCCCTGCTTGGCGTCGATCTGCCCGTCTATTCGGAAGTGCATGTCAAGGTGGCCTTTCGCGATCATGCAGCAGTGATCCCTCGACTCTCCCCGATGATGATCTGGTCAGATCCGCAAAGCATCGACTGGTCACTCGAAGAGCGAGGATGGCTGCAAGAGCAGAATCGAGACGATCTCCTCGGCGAGATGCCCCCCGCCTGTCACTACCGACCAGAAGGTGGGCTGGATTCGCAGTGGGTGGTGGGCCTGTGGGATTACCACCGGATCGTGCAGGAACCGACCTGGCCGTTGCCCGACGACCCTCTCTACCCCGAAGCTGTACTGCGTGGTCTCACTACCGCCGTTCCGGGATTCTCCGTTTATCGCGACCATCTCCCGCAACCTGTCGTCGACGGTGGCTACTACACGAAGACCCAGGAGAATCGACCACTCATCGGAAGACTTCCGATCGAGGGTGCCTTCGTTGTGGGCGCCTTCTCTGGTTTCGGGGTGATGGCAGCCGCCGGGGCGAGCGAATTGATGGCACAGATCATCACCGACGCCCCGCTGCCCGAGTATGCCCCCGCTTTCTCTCTCGATCGCTACCGGGACCCCAACTATCTCGCCGAGATCTCCGCGCTCGCTACTACCGGTCAGATCTAGGTTTCTGTTGATGGACACCGGTCTCTCGAACGATCTCCAGCAGCGAACCGAACAACTCCGCCACCAAGGGCTTTTCAAAGAAGAGCGCACAATCACCTCACCGCAAGGGGCTCAGATCGAGCTGGCCGACGGCCGGCGAGTCATCAACTTTTGCGCCAACAACTACCTCGGTCTGGCCAACGACGAACGTTTGGAGTCAGCCGCCGCCACCGGGATGGCAGACCATGGCTACGGGACCGCTTCGGTCCGCTTCATCTGTGGCACCCAGTCCGTCCATAAGGACCTCGAGGAACGCATTGCCGGGTTTCTCGGAATGGGTGACGCCATCCTCTATTCGTCCTGCTTCGACGCCAACGGCGGGCTTTTCGAAACCCTGCTCGACACCGAAGACGCCGTCATCTCCGACGCGCTCAACCACGCTTCGATCATCGACGGGATCCGGCTCTGCAAAGCCAGGCGTTTGCGTTACTCCAACAACGACATGAAGGAGTTGGAAGAGCGTCTGGTCGAATGCCGCGACTCCCGTTACAAGCTCATTGCCACCGATGGAGTGTTCTCGATGGACGGAGTAATTGCCGACCTGCCCTCGATTGTCGATCTAGCCGAGAAGCATCGGGCGATGGTCATGGTCGACGACAGCCACGCAGTCGGCTTCATCGGCGCTGGCGGCAGGGGAACCCCGGAGTTCACCAACACCAAGGTCGACATCCTCACCGGCACTATGGGCAAGGCACTCGGTGGGGCCAGCGGTGGCTACACCGCCGCCACTCCCGAGATCGTTGGCTGGCTGCGACAGCGCTCGCGCCCGTACCTCTTCTCCAACAGCCTGGCTCCAGCCCTGGCGGCTTCGTCCCTCGTCGCCCTCTCCATCATCGAGGAGAGCGCCGAGCTGCGAAAGAAGTTGGCAGAAAACTCCGCCCACTTCCGAGCGGCTATGACAGAGGCGGGCTTCCGATTGGCCGGAGCCGACCATCCCATCATTCCCGTCATGCTCGGCGACGCCCGGCTGGCGACGGAGATGGCCGACCGGCTACTACGAGAAGGGATCTATGTGATCGGCTTCTCTTTCCCGGTGGTACCCGAAGGAAAGGCCAGGATCCGCACCCAGATGTCCGCCGCCCATTCGATTGAGGACATTGACACCGCCGTTGGGGCGTTTGTCAAGGTCGGCAAAGAACTCGGGGTCGTCGTTTGAGAGCCCTGGTAAAGGCAAAGGCAGAACCGGGCCTCTGGCTCGAGGAGATTCCCGAGCCCGAGGTGGGGCCAGCGGATGTGAAGATCGCAGTCCGGAAAACCTCGATCTGCGGTACCGACCTCCACATCTTCCGCTGGGACGCGTGGGCTCAGCAAACGATCCCTGTCCCCATGGCCATCGGCCACGAGTTCATGGGGGAGATAACCGAGATCGGAGACTACGTCCAGGGTCTGGTGCCAGGACAGCGGGTTTCGGGAGAAGGCCACATCACGTGTGGACATTGTCGGAACTGCCGGGCCGGCCGGCGACACTTCTGCCACAACCACGTGGGCCTCGGCGTCACCAGGCCCGGAGCTTTCGCCGATTACGTTGTCATCCCGGCCGCCAACGTTTTCCCTCTGCCCGATCACGTCGGCGACGAGATCGGAGCCATCCTCGACCCTTTGGGCAACGCCACTCATACCGCCCTGGCCTTCGACCTCGTCGGCGAAGACGTCCTCATCACCGGGGCTGGGCCGATCGGGGTGATGGCGGCGGCGATCTCCCAACACGTAGGCGCCCGCTACGTGGTGGTCACCGACCTCAATCCCTATCGGCTGGAAATGGCTCAAAAGCTCGGTGCTGACCGGGTGGTGGACCCTGCCTCGGTCGATCTGAAGGAGGTCATGGACGAGCTCGGCATGAGTGAAGGGTTCGACGTCGGAATGGAAATGTCGGGGAGCAGTGAGGCCTTCAACCAGTTACTCGCCGCGATGAACCACGGCGGACGCGTGGCCGTGTTGGGACTTCCACCCGCTCTGGTGACGATTGATCTCAACGCGGTCATCTTGAAAGGTCTCACCCTGAGAGGCATCTACGGGCGTCTCATCTTCGAGACCTGGTACAAGATGGCGACCTTGCTTCAAGGCGGACTCGAAGTGGCGTCGGTCATCACCCACCGCTACTCAGTGACTCGTTTCGAAGAGGCTTTCGCGGTGACCGACAGCGGGCAAAGCGGCAAGGTCTTGCTGGAATGGACCGCATGAGAATCCTCGAAGTGGGCTTTGATCGGCCTTTGCGCGAGCCCGTCCTCGTCATTTGTTTGAACGGTTGGGTCAACGCCGGGGGAGTCGCCACGTTGGTCGCCGACACTCTCGGTGGAGACAAGATCGGCGAAGGCCGCTCGGACCTTCTGTTCGACTATCGGGTCAGCCGGCCCGTGCTCGATTTCGTCGATGGGGTGATGACCTCCATGGTCTGGCCCGAGCTCGTCATCCGCCGGCTTCCTCTCGATGAATGGGACCTATTGGTGATGTCGGGCGTCGAGCCCAACTGGAACTGGCGTCAACTCGGGGCAGAACTTTCGGAATTGGCCATTGAGTGGAAAGTCCGTCAGCAGATCTCGATCGGCGGTGTGCCATGGGCCTGGCCCCATACGCGGGAGGTTCCGATCATCAGCGCTGCCTCTGACCAATCGTTATTGGCCGACAATGATGATCATGCTCGCGGGTTGCTCCGCGTCCCGGCGGCTGCTGTGAGCGCGCTCGACTTTCTCGTAGCCGGGGCCGGAGTCCCCACCGTCGGGTTCTACGCCCGGGTCCCCCAATATGTCAACGTGGCTTATCCTGCCGCCGCGCTCGCCGTCATCCGCCGACTCGAAAGACATCTCGAGCACTCGCTTCCCACCGGGGATCTGGCCGAGTCGGCCGATGCGCAGAGAAAGGAACTCGACACCGTGGCCAGCCAGCGACCGGATCTGGCGGAGGCGGTGCAAAAGCTGGAGTCGATGGTGGACGCGACCGAGTCGGTATCCGGCGAGCAGCTCGCCGCCGAAATAGAACGGTTCCTTCGGGAGCGGGGAGACCAGCAGTCCTAGGTCACCACGGAGTCGGCTAAACCATGAGGTGCTCGAGGTTGCTCCCCGAGCGGGGGAAGAAACAGCTAGTTGCGATCGCGGTAGCGGTTACCGCCCCCACCACCCTGACGGGGTGGACGGGGAGCCATCGGCCGTGACTCGTTCACGACGATGCGCCGACCTGCCAGGTCGCTGCCATCGAGCTCCTCGATCGCCTGCCGGGCGGCGTCATCGGCCATCTCGACAAACCCGAAGCCGCGCGAGCGACCGGTCTCCCGATCACTCAGCACTTCGGCCGAGCTGACCTCACCGATTCGACTAAAGGTCGCCCGCAAGTCTTCTGATGTGGTCCGAAAAGGAAGATTTCCTACGTATAGCCTCAACATTCCTCCTGGCCGCTGGGCAACCCCAGTCGGTTCATCGAACAGCGAACCCAACGGACAGAAGGATTCGAGCGAAGTCGCGGTGACTCGCTGGCCGGAAAGTTAGCAATCGCCTGACCGGGCGGCTACTGCCGAGCCTCGATCTGTTTGGTAGGCCGGGTCCAGATGAACGCCACGGCTACCAGGCCGACGATGCCTAGAACCCAGCGCAGGGGAACGGAATCGCTCAGCACGGTCGCCGAGAAGGTGAGAGAAGCCACCACCGCCAGTGAGGCGACGCCCTTGGTCCGCACTGTGAAGCCGTCGCTGCGATACCCGCGAATGATCCGGCCGAAAACCGGATGGCTGACGAGCCAAGCATGGAAGCGATCCGAGGAGCGAGCAAAGAAGAAGGCGGCCAGGATCACGAAATCGAACGTGGGGATTCCGGGCAACCAGGACATGTAGGCGAGTCCGAGGCAGCCAAGGCCCAGCACGAGGTAGACACCACGAACGAAGCGGCTGCGGGGCTTTCGAACCGGCGGCTCCTCGGAGGTCACGGCATTCTCGGCGGGCATGGCCACGAAGTCAGACCCTATCGGCCCGGTTGTCAACAGCGAGTCGGCACCTTCGCGTCGGGTCGGGTCCGCTGGCTAAGTTCTCCTCGACCCACGGGAGGAAACCAATGCCAATTGCCAGCCCCGAGAAGTATCGAGCAATGCTCGTCGCTGCCCGGGAGGGGGGATATGCCTTCCCTGCCATCAACGTGACCGGAACCGAGTCTCTTCATGGCGCTCTCTCGGGATTTGCCGAGGCCGAGTCCGACGGCATCGTTCAAATCTCGACCGGCGGGGCGGAGTTTCTGTCCGGAAGCACACGCAAGGATATGCCGGCCGGTGCCGCCGCCCTGGCCGAGTTCGCCTACGTGGTGGCCGACCGGTACCCGGTCAGCATCGCCCTCCACACCGACCACTGCCAGCCAGAGAAGATCGACGGGTACGTGCGACCTTTGCTTCGGATGAGCCGGGAGCGGATCAAATCCGGGGCCGGCCCCCTCTTCCAGAGCCACATGCTCGATGCTTCCATGCTCCCCCTCGAAGCGAACCTGGCCCTGGCCAAGGAACTACTCGACGAATGCCAGGCGGTCGGTTCGATTCTCGAGCTGGAGATCGGAATCGTCGGTGGCAAAGAGGATGCGATGGACCACGAAGGAGTGGAGCGGTCGAAGCTCTATACCACCCCCGAGGACATGGTCCGGACCGCCGAGGTCCTGGGCCTACCGTCTGATGATCTCTATTTGCTGGCTGCGGTGTTCGGCAATGTCCATGGCGTCTATAAGCCGGGCGCCGTCCAACTCCGCCCCTCGATCCTCCGCGATGGGCAGGAGGCGATGGAGAGAAAGTTTGGGCCGCAGGGCGGGCATTTCCTCGTGTTCCACGGTGGATCCGGATCGAGCCTGGAGGAGATCCGGGAGACGCTCGATTACGGCGTCGTCAAGATGAACATCGACACCGACACCCAGTACGCCTTCACGCGCCCGATCGCCGACCACATGTTCTCCAACTACTCAGGGGTGATGAAGGTGGACGGTGACGTCGGCGACAAGTCCACTTACGACCCGCGCTCGTATATGAAGAAGGCGGAGGCGGGCATGGCGAAGCGAGTCGTGAAGGCATGCGCGGACCTCCGGTCGGCGGGCCAGCGAATTTGATCTTCTCGAACGGACCTTGGCGCCGGACCCGCGTCTTGGCGGCGTTAGCCACCGATGGGGAAATAACGGATCCAGATATAGGCGGTCGCGATCAGCATCGAAACCAACGTCACCACAGATCCGTACTTGAAGAATTCCACAAAACGGATCTTTGACCCGGCCCGTTCAGCTAGCCCGATCACGACGACATTGGCGCTGGCCCCGATGGCAGTGAGGTTGCCGCCGTAGTCGGCGCCGAGAGCGAGCGACCACCAGAGGACGTCGGAGTTCGCACCTTCCGGTAGTCCGCCAATCAGCGCAGTCACGAGAGGCGCCATAGTTGCGACGTAGGGTATGTTGTCGACGACGCCGGAAAGGATTGCCGACGCCGATAAAAGCAGCATCGATCCAGCAAAAATGCTGCCGCCGGTGGCATCGAGGGCTGCGTCGGCTAGTCGTTCGACCGCTCCCGTCTTCACCAGGGCACCGACCATTATGAAGAGACCGACGAAAAACACCAGCGTCTGCCACTCGACGTCACGAAAAAAGATCTCGGGCTTCCGACCCGAGATCAACAGCAGAACTCCTGCCCCGAGGAGTGCCACTACCGACGGCTCGTAGTGGAGCAATCCGTGAAGGGCGAAGCCAGCCGTAACGGCGCCCAGAACCCAGAGTGAACGGTTCAGAAGCGGTCCTCGCCGGAGGGCTTCCTTCTCGTCAAGCGCCATCACCGAGGCTGCACGCTCTGGGTTGAAAGTCATCGTTTTACGGAACAGCACCCAGACCAAAGCGATGAAGACGACCATGGTCAACGCCACCACTGGTGCCAGGTTGACCAAGAACTCGACATAACTGAGTCCTGCTTCGCTGGCGATGATGATGTTCGGCGGATCCCCAATCAAGGTGGCAGTGCCACCGATGTTTGATGCCATCACCTGGGAAATCAGAAACGGAACCGGAGTGATGCCGAGACGTTCGCAAATGAGGAACGTGACCGGCACCATTAACAGCACCGTGGTGACGTTGTCGAGGAGGGCTGAAGCTACCGCTGTCAGCAGGATCAGCATCACCAAAATCCGGAATGGTCGGCCTCTGGCTTTTTTCGCCGACCAAATTGCGATGAAGCCAAACAGACCCGTTTGTTTGAGCACGCCAACGATCACCATCATCCCGAAAAGCAGAAAAATTACGTTCCAGTCGATGCCGAACTCCTCGGAGTGGAAGGCCTCGGAGCCGGTAACCACTCGCAAGGCCAGGAGGAGTCCGGCTGCGGCCAGCACCACGACCACTCGGTGAACCCACTCGGTCGCGATGAGGGCGTACGCGACGAAGAAAACAGCGACGGCTACAAGTTCGGTCATCGGGCGAGTTTCGCTAAGAGTTCCGTCAGGGCGATTCCCCCGATAATTCTGCCTTCTTCCTGCACCGCCACCAGCGCCGAACCGGTCCTCACCATCACCGACGCCACCTCGATCAGAGAATCCTCACCCTGGACCAGGGGAACGTCACCAACTTCGAGCAGCTCCTCGACCTTTCGCTTTTGGGCCTCGACGAATAGCGTCGTGGCTGATTGCTCGTCGAGCACGCCGGCCAGGAGATCCTCGGCCCGGACGTAAGCAGGAAGCAAACCTCGCAAGAGGGTCTCATCGGAGACCACACCAAGCAAGCCACGCTTTTCGTCTACGACGAGGATCGGCCCCTGCTCAGCAACGAGCTGTACCGCCCTTCCGAAGCTCTCCGAAGGTGGAATAGATGTCCTCGGAGTGGCGAGGTCCCGCGCTCTCATGCGACGACAGAAATACTGGGTGCTAGTAAGCAGTTAGCGTTCAACAGTCCTGGCACTAACTTTGTCACGCCAACGAAGGTAGTCATTTTTCCTGCCGATCGCGGACAACTTGCGTCCGCGCATTGGTTCGCTCCAACCGAACGATGATGCAGCCCGACCCCACTATGCCTTGTGTCGACTGCGACGGCACTATCCATCTGTTGACGGTCATCGAGGAAGAGGTGCCCCTGCGATCTGGCGAAGTGCTCGTCTATCGCTGTGACTCCTGCTTGGAACGCTTCGACGTGATTTGGCAGAAGAATGAACCCGACTTCGAGCCACGGTGTGACCGGTCGATTTACGGGACAACGCCGACCGGCCACACCAAACCCGGGCCGGGATAGGACGGAGTCGTGGGACCGATGACTTCGCCCCCTCCGTCCCTGGGTGCTCGGCTCTCTATGCCAGTCCATGAAGAATCATTTCTTCCTTCTGTTCTGAAAATACGGTTCCCGTTCCCTAGGCGGCAGTCTGATCGAGGGTGACCTTGTAGCCCGAGGTTTTCCAGCTGGCGGATGGCCCGTTTGCGGATCTGTTCGGTGGTGTTGTTGGCAACGATGTCGGGTCCGGGGTCCTGGTAGAGGGCGCCGGTGACGAGGAGGTGGTGAGCGATGACGAGGA
>JBOGEX010000092.1:0-13117 GCA_050741915.1 Acidimicrobiia bacterium | reverse complement strand
CTGCGTCGGCATGAGAAGTGAGAATCTTGTCGCCGCTCGGGTGGAAGGCGACGCCGAAAGCCGGGGGTTCGATCGCTGGGACTCCGCCCAGCTCATCACCGTCGTCGGGATCCATGACGAGTGCCGCGCCATCTTCTGCCAGAACCACCAACGCATCCCCATCACTCGAATAATCCAGGACATTGCCTCCGAGCGCCTGACCGGCTCCACCCGCCACTACCTCTGAGCGAGGGTTGATCAGGGCAAGGTGTAATGCTTCGGTCACCTCGGGGAGCACCTCTCCGCCGGCGTCGATGCTCAAATCAGCGGCCTCGATAGCAAGGAGAAGGCTCAGGTTGGGGTCTGCCGAGTCGAGATTCGCTACGGCGGCAGCAGCCAACTCCCTCGAGAGGTTCTCCCTGCTTTGGGCCGCCGCTAGGTCGTCGGCTCGTTGTCGTTGCAGGAATGCGAAGACGGCCAGTGTTCCCACCACGACGGCGATGACCGCAGTGCTGATACCGATCATTAGACGCCGGCGTGATCGTTGTTGTAGGGCAGCTTCTTTTTGTCGTCGTTCCTGCTCTCTCTCTTGGTGCGCCTCCTCAGCACGTCGACTGTCGTGGACGAATCGCGTCTCGACCACGTTCAGAAGGATTCTCGCTGACTGAGAAAGGTCGAGCGCAGCGGTCAATGGCCCTCCTGTCAACAGATAGGATGGGTCTTCGCCAGATTCGATCCAGGTCTCGGCGGCGGAGGCCAGCCGGCGGTGAGCGAGAAGGTCGGACCGTGTTTCATCGATCCAGACCCGGTATCGGGTCCATCGGTCGATGACGGTTTCGTGGGCAACCTCGACTGTCGGGGTTCGGCTCACCGGGTCGCGGTCGTACGTCAGCAGGCGTGCCTTGGAGAACGCCTCCAGGGCTTCGTCCACCTCGCTTCTCTCCCCTAAGCCGGCAACCTCGGTGAGAGGCAGCCTGCGGCGGGTCTGCTCACCATGCTCGCCGAGATGGACCATGCGCAGGAACAGCTGCCGACATGCTCGCTGGGCTCCGTCGCTCAGTGTTGAGTAGGTGGTCTCTGCCCGTCGCTCCAGCACCCCTTCTACCCCGCCGAGGGATCGGTACGCCTGCACCGTGAGCCGGTCTTGTGTCCTTCGCTCGAATAGCTCGGAGAGGATGTATTGCAGCAAGGGGAGATAGGCCGGGGCGTTGGCAACGTCCCGAATGATCTCTGAGATGAGCCCAGGCTCGACCTGGATCCCGACACGGCCGGCGGGGCCACGAATCACCTCTTCCACCTGCTCGGGTCGCATCGGAGCGAGCAGATAGGAGGACTTAGCGAACAGTTCCCCGAAACCGGGATGGGCCAATGGCCGATCCGAGAAGTCGGCTCTCATCGTGGCCACGACCCTGATCCGATGCGATGGGTCTCGGGTCAGGTCGACCACGTTCTCGAGGAACCGCTCCTGTGTCTCGGCGCTGACCGCGGCCGAGAACAGCTCCTCGAATTGGTCGATGATCAACAGGGCTCGGCTGTTGGGGCTGTCGAGGGCGGTGGCGAAGGAGTCACGCAACTCCCGGTGGCCCTCGCGTGTCGAGGCATCGGTGAACCCAACCGCCGCGTCACGCAGCCCGATGTGGAACTCGTCGAACGGATCTAATCCGGGAACCATCGTGACGATGAACCACTCCTCCGAGCCGGTTATCGCACCGTCACGAAGCGCCGGAACCAAGCCGGCCCTGATCACCGACGACTTGCCCGATCCCGATGCTCCGACCACGGTCACCAGACCATTCGATGCAACAGCCCCGAGAAGAGAGTCAACTACGTTATCCCGTCCATAGAAGTCAGGAGCGTCGGCCTCGTCGAAGGGCTCCAGACCTTTGTAGGGGTTGCGTCGAACCGTCCTCGGCGCCGGTGACGGCAGCCCTCCTACTGCCTCTGCCAGTGAAAGACGAAAGGCGGCAATGTCCGGGAACCGGTCGGCCGGATTAGACGCGGTGGCGATGCTGACCACCTCCCACAGCGAGTCGGGAAGGGCCGTCGTCGCCTCCGGGAATCTCTGACCGGACGCCGCCTCGGCCAGCATCACTCCAAGACCGAAGATGTCCGACGCCACCGTGGGCCCTTCGCCCTTAGTCAACTCCGGCGAGGCGTATGGCGGCTCGATCGTTCTTTCCAGCCTGCCGCCAGCCGAGCCGGTTTCGATGCCAGCCACTGCCAACCCGAAGTCGCACAGGTAGGCGTTCCCGCCTGGATCGAAGAGGACGTTTGCCGGCTTCACGTCACGATGGACCACTCCACAACTGTGGGCATGACCCAGCGCGCTTCCGATCTGATCGAAGGTTCGAGCCAGCCTCTCCGGTTCCCATGACTTCCCGAGGCGATCGGCGAGGCTGCCACCGTCCATCCAACGCATTACCAGGAAGGCGCCGTTCGGCTCGCGCCAGAAGTCATGCAGGGGGACGATGTGTGGGTGCTCCAACGACGCGATGACGTGGGCTTCCTCGGCGAAGCGTCTCACGAAATCCGGGGTCCCAGCCAGCTCCGGATCGATCACCTTCATCGCCACTTCGCGGCCGACCGCCGGCTGGTATGCCCGGTAGACAACCCCGATCGAGCCCCGTCCCGCCTCCTCTCTCAGCTCGTAGCCGCGGATCGAGCGGCCGGGTCGGATCATCTCCGGCGTGCTTGCCTCCTCAGGGAGAAGGGTTGGGTCATGGTTGAGGATCCGCTCCTCGAGAAGGCCGATCCTGGGAGACGGCACGAGACCCTGCTGCGTCAGGTGACGGGCATGGCGGCGGACAGTACGGAGAGCGTCGGCCTGACGTCCCAATCGGTAGAGAGCGAGCATCAACAGTGAGGTCGGCCGCTCGCGGGTTGGATCGTCGCGGACCAGCGGCTCGAGGTCCTGAACCGCGGCAATGTCCTCACCCACCGCGATCAAGGCTTCGGCTCGGTCCTCAATGGCGTCGACACGGGCTCGTTCCAGGCTCCTGATCGACTCCTGAGCAAAGTCCTCGTATTCGACATCTTGGAGGGGGCGCCCACGCCAGAGGGCGAGAGCCTCGTCCAGAAGCTCCAAAGCCGCATCAGGGCGGCTCTCCAGGTGGGACCGGGCCTCGGTGACGAGGTGCTGGAACCTTGCGGTGTCGAGCTGGACGGTGTGTCCCGAGAGCAGATAGGCCTGGCCCCGGGTGAGAAGGATCTTGGACTCGTCTGAGCGGTCGGGCTCGAGCTGGTCCCGGAGATGGGAGACATGGACTCTGAGAGTCGACTCCTCCCGCCCGGTCTGTCGTCTTGGCCAGATGGCCTCAATGATCTCGTCCCTCCCCACAGGAGTGTCCAGATGCAAGGCGAGAAACGCGAGCAGAGCACGTCTCTTGGGACCGGACACCTCGATGGACTGGCCGCTTCTGGAGACAACGAGAGGGCCGAGAAGGGCGATCTGAACGCTCTGATCCGAACCCGGCCGCCCGGTCGGATGGTCGGTGAGCGTTCCTTGAGCCATCGTCCCTTCCTCCTGCCGGGAGGTTACGCGACCGCGGTTAATCGGCGATTAATCGAGCTTTTGCCAGTCCTTGACCCAAGTTTGCCTCGGCTTAGCCCCCAGGTCGGACCTTCGCCCCATGATCACCCGCAAGACAATCGTGTGGCTGATAGCGGCGGTCTGCGTGGCCGTCGCACTGATGCTGTGGCTCTCCCCTCTGGGCCCATCGAATCTACCAGTCATCATCGCCGGCCCAGGGCCCGCAGAAGCCGTGCCCATGGTCGCAAGGTCCGAATCTAATACCCATGCCGACACACAACGGCCGGTCGGCTTGACCGTGCACAATGCGACGGCCGAAGAACTGGGCAGACTGGGTGAAGCCGTCACAGCCTTTTCCAAAGCCAAACTCGAACTCCCCACACTCGACATCGCTTTTTACAGCGACCACGAGCTTTGCGACGAGCACTACGGCCTCTTCAGGGCTACCCCGGAGCCATGGCAGATTCGAATCTGCTCCTCCGACATCGGATTCGTCTACGAGCATGAGCTCGCCCACGCCTGGGTGACGGCCAACGTCGATGAAGAGACTCGCTCCGCCTTCATGAACCTGCGAGGTCTAAGTCACTGGGCCGACTCGAACGTCCCATGGAACCAACGTGGAACCGAATGGGCGGCCGTCGTAATCCAACAGGGACTGAGCGGCCTCCCCCTCCCACCGGTACTCTCCAACGAGGCGAAGTCCCGTCTCGAGTCCTATGAGCTGCTGACCGGAGGAGCCGCTCCGGTCCTGGTCAACTGGATCAAGGAGCGGGACGTCCCATGTTCGGACCGTCCCACCGACTTAAGCCGACCGATCGCCGATCGCACCGGCCGCACCTGCGCGTCGTCCCCATCGCCAAGGGGACCACAGCTGATCGACCAGAAAGTGTGGTTCAGCATTGGGGAGCCACCTTGATGCAGAAACCTGGTCCGCGTAGCTTCGGCTGGACGCGAATGGGTGCCTGCCTACTCATCTCGACGATGATTCTGGTCGGCTGTTCCAGCGCTGAGGAGCGTTTCCTCGAGGATCGGCTTGGTCAGATAGGCGATCCGCGGCCAGGGACGATGCTTCTGGCGCTTGGAGGAGCCGACGGATCGATCGATGCCGTCGACAAGGGCGATGCGCCCCTCGGCCCTGATGACCCGATACGGATAGCCAGCATCACCAAAGCATTCACATCCGCTCTGGCTCTAACGCTGGTCATGGATGGTGTGATCAACCTCGATGCCTCGGCGTCGGCCTATGTCCCGCGGCTCTCCCTTCCAGGAGACGTCACCGTTCGCCACCTATTGAATCAGCGATCCGGGCTGGCCGATTACACACAGCAAGCCATCTACGGAAACACCCAGGACGGCAACTCCACGGTCTGGACACCGAACGAACTCTATCAACTCATCCAAAACGAGGGCCTGAGGTTTCGGCCAGGCTCCAGGTTCGAGTACGCCAACACCAACCACATGATCCTCGGACTGCTCATCGAGGAAGGTACCGGTCAGCCATATCACCAAGCTCTCCGCGAACGGATCCTTGATCCCCTCGGACTGGATGCCACATACCTGAGCCACTACGAACAAGGAGAGACACCCCGCGACTCGTACACGGAACAGTTGGGGGGCCCTGCGCAGCCGGTGGTGCCGGTCGACTTCGACTACACCGCCATCGCCACCACTGTGTGGTCCGCCGGCGGACTCGTCAGCAACGCTGTCGACGTCCACAACTTCTTCACCGCCCTGTCGAAAGGAGACATCATCCCGCCGTCAATGTTCTCAGAGATGATCACAGGAACAGGAATCGATTCTCGGCGAGACCCCGCACGTCGCTACGACTATGGCCTCGGTGTCGAACTCTTCGAAGCTCCAGAACCCGTCTACGGGGCACGAGGCAACCTTCCCGGCTACATCACTCTGGTGATGCACGCACCCGAAACCCTCAAAACCTTTATGTATGTCACTACCAACGACCAATACCACAACGTCTCATGGATCGTCGACGACGCTGCGGATCTGGTCAGCGACTGACCGGAGGCTCCGCCCTATGCGCCTCCCGACCATTAGCGCAGAACAACTGATCCCGTGTGAAACCGCACATTTCGAAAACCGTCCGATATCGGCACGTATGCGCTCATACGAAACCAAAGACGATTGCCGGTTCCCGAGAACCGTCGAGGCTCTCTGTAGGAGATTTCTTGATTCGGATTTGTGCGCTAGCAACCAAACGCTTCAACCGGTACTGAACCCGGCCACGAAAGGCGACTCGGTTACGTCATCAAGGGTGAGCCGAGGGGAAGGGGTAGATTGTTCGCAGCGGAGGTGGCATGGGCAATTACGCAACCGTGGGCCCGGTCCGCATGTATTACGAGACCGAAGGCGACCAGGGCCGGCCGTTGCTGTTGCTTCATGGAGCTATGGGCGGTGCCTTTTCGTGGCAGCGAGAGATCGAGGCCTTGTCCGCTCGGTATCGGCTCTTTGTCCCGGAGCAGCGAGGCCGTGCTCGCACCGCGGACGTGCCGGGCCCGATCTCGTATCAAGCGATGACCGACGACACTCTCGGGTTCATCGTGTCGGTGGTGCGTGAACCCGTCTATCTCGTCGGGGCTAGCGATGGCGGCATCATTGGTCTGCTCGCAGCTCTGAAACGACCTGACATCGTCCAAAAGCTGGTTGTCATTGGAGCCAACTACCACTACGACGGTCTGGTTGCCAACTCGGGATTCGGGTTGCCGGCGGAAGACGAAGCGTGGGCGGTGCCCCGGGAGCGTTATGGCCAGCTGTCACCCGACGGTCCGGATCATTGGCAAGAGATCGACCGCCCCAAGCCGATCGTTCGTTTCGACCTGATTCTCGCACCGATACGACGTCCACCGACGCGCCCAAGTTCAAGCCGAAATAGCAATAGCACTGATGCAGAACAGGCATTCTGCTTGGAACCGCCCTTCGCGTCATGCCGCTCGGTACCGGCACGTTGGCGTGCGACCAACTAGGACTTCGGCCAGGCTGGCCACCGATGCACGGCCGGTACACCGTGTCGCTTCCACTCTCCACGGTCCAGCCGCTTTTCACTTGACGTTGAACCCCACCTACCGCTGTAGGTGTAGGTGAGTGTCCGCTTAGTCAGTTCCTCTTCATAGCTGCCTTCCACAGCCGCGCCTACAACGTCGCTCAGCCTCTCGACAACCTCCCGTGGGGACTCATTGCAGGCATCGCAGCCGCATGCTGGAAATGCTTCCACACACCAGTCACCTATTCGGACGACCACGCCAGGAAACTCTGTGAACAGGAACGCCAGCGGCACCCCTTGACTCGGCCGAAGCTGAGTCACTTCTTCACTAGACGCAGCGCAATCCGGAAAGTCAACATTCCGACTTCCCGGCGTTGACTCGACGTGGTACGTCTTCACCAGGTTGGCGATCATGGCGCGGGCCGCGTCGACAACGGCCCGATAGCGCTCAGGGTTGGTGACACGTCCGTAAGCCTCTTGATCAGGTTGATCAAAGTCCACCACGTCCAGGATGCACCGGAGACATCAACACCGCAACCGAATTGCCGCAACCACAAGTCAACAGTTTTGTGGCGATACCGCCCACCTTTGAGACCGCACTACATCGGCGCCTAGGCGCTCAACTCCTCAGCAAGGTGTCAGTCGCCTGCGACGAAGCCCACCCAATCCCCGTCGATCGTTATCTCGACCCGATAGCCGGCGTAGCCGACAAACTCCTTCATCGAGGCTATCTCCTCCTCCGTATAGAGATCACGGACTTCCTCCCAATCGGCGTCCGAGCGATTGTCAGCGAACGCCGCCGGCCACACGTAGATCGTGGTGAGAACGTCAGTTTCGAACTGGGTCTCCGTCTGGGCCCACGACATTCCGAGGATCGCGACCAGGATGGCCATCATTGGTTCGCCGCGGTTCTCCGCCTCCCGCCAGTGGCCGGCAGGGTCGCCTTCCACGTCGAAGCTGTAGGTGAACTCGTCTCGACCGGCCAACGCCAAGTCGGCCAAACGTTCGTAGTTGCACTCGAGGGCCTCCTCGATGATGGCCAGCCGCATCTCGGCCACCGGCTCAGGGAGGCCAGTCTCGGTCTCGCCGTCGGGCTCCACGTTCGACGCCGAGCAAATTACGTTGACGCTTGTCGTGGCGGTGGGCGGCACGGTCGATGTAACAGTCGGTGGAGCGGTCGTCGCTGTCGGTCTTGTGACATCGCCGACGGTGCACGCCGATGCAAGGACGAGAATCCCGACCATTGCCTTTGTTTTGCCTATCACCACCCCAAGTGTGACGCACTGCACAAACCACTGCACCAAGCACCCGAACACCCGATATGAGCGCCATCGCCCCTAGTGGCAGTCCGCCCAGAAGGTACTGATGCGCACGGGTCAGTAGGGGCCACTGCGCCAGAGGACTTCACGCGGAGTGCCGTCCGAAGCATCGGGTGCGATGTCAGCGGCCGGCTTGAACCCGAGGCGGCGGTACATCGTTCTGGAGGCTTCGGCCTCAGGGCCTATTGGATGCCCCTCGCCAAAGGTGACGACACGCACTGGTCGGCCAGCTGCCTCTGTTACTGCCTGCTCCACAAGCGCTCGGCCCACACCATGACGACGATGATCGCTCCGTACAGCCAGCCAACCGATCGTGACTGCATCCGGATGGCCCAGAGATAACAGCATTCCACCCACCATTGGGCCCCCGGAAGCAAGTCGCGCACACCAAGCCGTTCCATGATCAATGTGTCGCCTCAATTGGGCGATCCACTCGTCGCTGTCTGCCATGGGTGCTCCAAATAGCCTCTCCACCTCGAGTGCTAAGAGACGCCAGTCCGGCACATCTGACATGACCGGCTGAGATACGACGATCGGTACTTTGCCCATCGGTCGGATTATCACAGAACAACCGATCCCGAGCAGTAACGCACCTGCCGTCAACCGCTCCATACCGGCACCTCCCGCTCGGTTGTTGCCGGAGTGGCTATTCGTCTCTGTCCATCAGCTCACGTAGCCCGTCCGGGTAGAGGGGCCATCCGCGCTCGGGGTTCATTGGGTCTATCCAGTATGCGATGAACTCCTCCCCGTTCCCCTCGACACCCCTGACAGAAGCTTGCTCATAGAGCGACCGTTCGACAAGTTGGCCGTCGTAGACGAAGACGATCTCATGTCCATCCGCTCCGTCGTATCTGAAGATGTTCTCCAGGACTCCCAAGAGTTCCAGATCTCTGCCCTCGACTGACAGCTCTTCTCTGACTTCCCGTGCTATCGCATCTCTGCTGGTCTCACCGAACTCGACTCTGCCTCCGATCGGGACCCAGAAATGTTGTCCCTTTGTGGGGTCGAAGGCATCGATGGCCAGAATCCGACCTCTGTGACTGAAGACGCAGACTGCCTTGACGCGTAGATATCCGGTAAGGGGGTCCGTCACGACCGTTGACGGTAGCCAAGGTCGTCCGACGACGACCATGTGTTCAAGCGCCGATCCCGGGCGGAACGGCCCGTTTCATTCACCCGCCCGATATCAATCAGGCACTTCGTGTGCTGGGCCAGGGGACTCAGGGTCCTGGACGTGTGTACCAGACGACTCGGGTCGGGCAGAGGTCTGTGATGCTCGCCGCAATAGGAGTGCCACCCTCATCGAGACTGGTCCCACCGCCAGGGAGAGAGACCTCAGGTTCGTCACCGCTCTTGACGCCGGCGATGAGCTGGGAGGCCTGATCGATCTGGTCTTGGTGCCATACCACTACTGCGTCGTCAACATAGAGGCAGTCATTCCGGATCTCGGCGACGCCACTATGCAAAGCATCGTCTCCTCCGGAGTTCGCATGCTGAAACACCCATACGCCGTCGATCTCTAACGACTCGACATCGTTCGCTGCTGAAGTCGAACCGGAGCCGCAAGCGGCTCCCAGTAGGGCAAGGAAGGCTACGGCCAGGAGACGGTTCATATTCTTTGGACGCTAGATACTGCCGGTGCGGTTCCTAGCCGGGCAGCGCAGATCACCGGTTATGCGTGGATAACGAGCATTTCATGACGTGCGCGATATCGGCATGCCTGAAGAGCGGGTTCCTGTCAAGAGGGGTGTTTCGGTGGTGTCAGGACAATCGAGGACGCGGGGAATCGGCGGCGGAGCCGTCGTAGATGTTGTTTAGGTTGGACGGTGCGGTGTGCCGGCTCCGTATCGCGGCTGGTGCCGGTTGCACGACTCTGGGGTGTGCATGGTCATGCCTTCGCCGTCGCCCCACTGGTGGGGGCGGCATGGAGCTGTTCGGCCTAGGTCAGGGCTGGGCTCAATCACATAAGTCGGCCACGCCCGCTGTGGGGGGCCATGCCGATATCGAGCTCGCAGTCTCCTGACCGCGTCCGCCAGTCACGCTGCCTCGGGCGGAGCGAGGCTCCGGATCTCACCATCTCTGAGCCCGTAATAGACCAGCGTGAGAAGCTTGCGGGACGCCGCCACTCGGCCCTTGTTCTTACCGCGCCGCTCAGCGACCCGGTGGTAGTGCTGTTTGATGGGATCGCCGCCATGGTTCTTCGAGACCGCCTCGACGGCTGCCCAACGGACCAATGGTGGACCTTGTTTGGTGATCGACCCTCGTTGCACTTTGCTATCCGATTCGCGGTGGCGGGGGGTAAGCCCGGCCCACGAACAGACATGCTTGGCCGAACCGAACCTGGTCACGTCACCCAGCTCGGCGGTGAAAACCGCACCCAGCACCGGGCCCACCCCGTGGATGGCTTGGATCGCCTCATAGCCGACATGGCCTTTGAACTCGGCGGCGATCCGAGCATCAAGCTTGGTGATTTCGGTGTCGTACAGTTTGATCAGCCGTCGCAGCGACCGCACCCGAGTCTCATACGCCTCGGCCATGTCGGTCTCATCGAGCCATTGGTTGCCGCCCGGACCCCACAGATGGTTGATCGGAGGCAGCAGGCCTTCCTTGCCCAACACGGTGTGGACCTGGGCTTTCAACCCGGCCCGCAGTTGGGAAAGCTTCCGCCGGTAACGGACCAGCTCCCGCTGGTGACGGACCGACTCGGGTGGGATCCACGACTCGGGCAGTCGGCCCATCCGTAACAGATCCGCCAACAGGCGGGCATCGACCCGGTCGTTCTTGACCCGCCGGTTCTCGAACCCGGCGATCCCCAACGGATGCGCCAAATGCACCCGACCACCGGCCTGGGCGATCACATCCGCCGCCCAATACCAACCCCAGGTGGCCTCCAACACCACCTCCGGCTCAAAGCCGGCCGCCTCGATCTCCAAACCCAGCGTCAACGGATCGTTGTCGATCCGATGGGTCCACAACTCGGCGCCGTCTCCGTCCAACACCACGATCACCGACCGGCGTCGATGCAGATCCACACCAACGTAACGTGTCATCAAGGGCCTCCTCGCTCTCGACAGTGATGACAACCCGAGTTTCGTCTCGGGTCACAGAGCGGGGAGGCTCCCGCTCTTCATGGCATCACGTCTGGGAGCGGGCGCCGGCATCGTGACTTCGATCCCGATACCTGCACTGTGCGCGCACCGCTGTGGACCAAACGCAGAACAAACAGCGCGAAATAGTCTAAAGAGCCGCTTGTGTCCGTCAAGACGGACCAACAGGACTCAAGGAACACTCGAAAGGCCCCAACCGAGCCGCACAGCACCAAAAACCCCGTTCTTTCACCACTGGCGAGACGAACCGGATCTGCCTCCAGTGGACGGGTCGCAGCACTACGTTTGGCCGCTTGCCTGTCTCACGACCTCAGCGAAGTCGACGAAAGCGCAGGGTTCATCACCAACGACCCATGCGTCGTGCCCGGGGTCGATCACTCCGATCTCACCTGGGCCAAACTCAATCTCCGTTCCGTCCCTCATGCGCGCACCGAACCGGCCGTGCAGAAACAACTTGACGTGAAAGACCTCGCAAAGGTCGGTTCCCACGACGGGGCCCGTGTGCTCGGTCCATCTCCACCCGGGCTCGAGGTTGACCCGCTTGACGGGCCATTCCCCCGCGTTCACGACGTCCACTCGCCCCTTCTCGTATGGGGTTCGTACCTCATCCGGAGCCTCGAAGCTCTTCCTCTCCAAGACAGCCATCGTCCCCCGCACCTCCTGCTCGATCGGCATCCACCAGTCTAAGGTTGCCGCCGTTCGCAACCCCAACCGCCCATGGACGATTCGGGCGTCATCTGGAGAAGCAACGGACCGCAGGAAGCGCACATGGCACAATTGCCCTCGATGGGCCCGTGATTCCGTTTGAGTCATCCTGGGCCTTGACCCCTTAGACCGACAGGAGGACCTCGGTGCCCTTCAGCTCAGATCGGACGCGACGGGCCTGGGACGCCGGGGCCGAGGCCTGGGAGGAGTTCGTGGAGTCGGGGGCGGATTACTACCGGACGGAGGTCCATGGCCCTGCACTCCTCGACGCGTGCGGAGAGATAGAGCAGCTGCGGGTCCTCGACCTGGGCTGCGGACAGGGCTGGTTCAGCCGCCAGCTGGCCCGGCGAGGTGCCCGGGTGGTTGGGGTCGACCTGTCTTCCGCCATGCTGGCGCACGCTCGTCGCCACGAGGAGGAGGAGCCTCTGGGCATCGAGTACGTGGAGCTGAACGCCGTCCAGGTCCACCGGAGTTGGGCGCCGGCCTCCTTCGAGTTGGTGACCGCCTGCATGTCGATCCAGGACATGGGGGATCCGCAGAAAGCGATCGAGGCAGCCGCTCAGCTTCTCCCGATAGGCGGCCGGTTGGTCTTCTCGGTGCCTCATCCCTTCAGCGAGATGGCCTACCGGGAGTGGGAGAGGGACGAGGAGGGGAACAAGCTGTCGCTCAAGGTCGATAGGTACTTCGAGAGCGGCACCGGGACTCTGCAATGGGACATGCCGCGGCTCCGCTACTCCTGGGAGACCCCGAGGTGGCGCCTCAGTCTCTCTGAATGGAGCGCTGTAGTTCGGGGAGCAGGTTTAGTCATCGTGGGGTTGCGCGAGCCCCGGCCGACTGCCGAGCAGGTGGCCCGCCGCCCCGAACTTGACGACTGCCGAAGGCTTCCATACTTCCTTGTCATTGAGAGCTGGAAGGTGGAAACAACTCACTAGCGCCGATCAACAGGTCTCGAGCGAAACCGCCCATATCCGAGAGTGCACGAGATCGGCACCTCCCGCTCGGTTATCAGGTCGAGGCGGTGGGTCGCATTGGATTTCTTTCGCGATTCGCGCGTCGTGACACCCTGGAACATCGCAGAGTGTCATGAGAGCCCCTGGCGGATACGCCCTTGCCTTGGCGTTCGTCGGTGGTGCCGTTTACTGGGAGACGCGCCGGTTTCGTGCAGCGTTCGGGGCTTCTCACCCGGCGGGGTGGAGGAGTCTCTCATGTCCATTACCCACACTGTTCTCGTCCCCGATGTAGTCGATTCGGGGTTTGATCCCTTCCGGGCTCGAGTGGCTGTCGGCGGCTATTTGGCCGGCTACACCGGTCAGACTTTCGACGCCTATGCCCTCGACCTCCGCCAGTGGGTCTGGTGGTGTGCCGACCATGACCTGGATCTGTTCGAGGTGCGGCGGGCCCACATCGAGCTGTTCGCTCGTTGGCTGGAGGAAGCAGGCAGAGCCAAGGCGACGGTGGCACGGCGCTTGTCGACCATCAC
>JBOGEX010000091.1:0-39301 GCA_050741915.1 Acidimicrobiia bacterium | reverse complement strand
GCTCTGACTCCTGCGACCAAAGGGCAACCCAGCAAGCGCTATCTTCCCTGGTCAGAGGCGTTTTGTCGAGTCCCGAGTCATGGTCCGCGCCGCTGCGGCGAAGGCTATTTACGTCCCAGGGTTCGCTTTCAGCCTTGGTCGCGATTGCGGCGGTGTTTGATCGCCCAGACCGCCGCCACGGTGGCCGCCCCGGCGGCGACCGCCGCTCCCGAGACCACCGGGCTCGGCCGGGGAACCCGCAGCGCCACTGGCTTCTCGAACTCGAGGATCTCCCAATCGCGAGCATGGGCAATAGCTCGCAGGTCCTTGTCCGGGTTGACCGCCACGGGATGGCCCACTGCCTCCAGCATCGGGAGATCGGTGGCCGAATCCGAGTAAGCGAAGGAGTCGGGGAGCGAGATGTCCGCCCCCATCGCCAGCTCCCGCATCGCCTCGGCCTTTCCAGGACCGTAGGCGTGGAACTCGATATTGCCGGTGAAGCGGCCGTCCTCATCGATCTCCGGCCGGGTGGCGATCACGTTGTCGATGCCCAGGTAGCGGCACAGGGGCTCGACGATCTCGATCGGCGAGGAGGAGATCACCACCACCTGCCGGTCGGCCCTTTGATGTTGGTCGATGATCGAGAGCGCCTCGGCGAAAACCAACGGCTCCACGACTTCGGCCACCGTCTCGGCGACCAACCGCTCGATCTCGGCCTTGTCCCAGCCCCTGGTCAGCTGGCTGAGCTCGGCCCGCATCCTCTCCAGCTGTGAATGGTCCGCCCCAAACATTTGGTAATAGGCCTGAGCAATGCCCGCTTTGAGCAGCGCCCGCCGATTGAGCAGGCCGGCTCGAAAGAGGGGACGCGAAAACGCCAAAGTCGACGATCGGGCGATGATCGTCTTGTCGAGGTCGAAGAACGCAGCTGACCCTGCCATAGGAGAAATTTTACGGAAGCCTTCATTAATGCCACCTCGATGATCGCTTGACAAGAGGTAGATAGGGCCACTTTCACTCCATAGGTTCGACGGATCGTGGTACGAATCCTCGGCGTCCGGACAGAGATCGATTCAGTGCTCTCAGTGCTGGCGCCGATGGGCCTGGCGGCCGCAGCCGATAGCCCTTCTCTCCTGGTCGATCTCGACCCCGCCGGACCCAACTATCCGAGCAAGAGGTCGTTAGCCGACCTCGTCGCTGATGGGCCTACCCGGGCCGAGCTGACGCCCGGTCCAGCGGAAATGGCGGTGTTGCGCAACGGCGGCGTGGGATGGATCGAAGCTGCCGAAACCATTGAGCGACTAGCCGGCTCATGGCCCTCCATCAGTCTCCGAGTTGGAGAAGGCGAGCTAGGCCTTCCCTGGCCGGTAATTCCGGTGGTCCCGCTGCTACCCGGATTCTTGAGCGTGGCGGGGGGCCGCCCCGCGGTATGGCAAGCGAGCGGCCTTGGCCAGGTCGCACCCGGGCCGGGGCCGGTGCTCCCGCCCCTACATCGTCGAGCGATCCATTCCTTGTTGGAGACGCAGTCGATACCTCGTGGCCGCTGGGTGCGACGTTGGCGTCAAGTGTGGGAGTTGCCATGGCCTTGAACGATCACAGCCTGGCGGAGAGACTCACGGGCGCGCTCATCGACTCCGACGCTCCCCTCGAGCGTCACCAGCTGCGACGCACCATTCGCCGGCTGGCGGCAGTGGAAGCGCCGCTTGCGGCTGAAAGTCTGCTCGAAGAGGTGGTCGACGGCCTGATCGGCCTGGGGCCGCTCGAGGTGTTGCTCCGCGATCCCGAGGTCAGCGACGTGTTGGTCAACGGACCCCAAGAGGTCTTCATCGAGCGTGAAGGCACACTCTCGCGGGCCGATCTCGGGTTTCCCGACGACGCGGCCGTGGTAGCCGCAGTGGAGAGGGTGATTGCCCCACTCGGCCTGAGACTCGATCGCTCGTCCCCCACAGTCGATGCCCGACTCGCCGACGGCAGTCGACTTCATGCGGTCATTCCCCCGGCCGCGGTCGATCATCCGGTGGTAGCGGTTCGCCGGTTCGTTCGCTCGATCGATTCGTTGGTCGGCTTGCGCGATCGGGGGACGATTACGGCCGAGCAGGTAGAGATGTTGCGATCCCTCGTCTCCGAGCGGCGCAACTTGATTGTCTCCGGAGGGACGGGAACGGGCAAAACGACCCTCCTCAACATCCTCGGGGGCGAGATCAGCGAAGGCGAACGGGTAGTGACGATCGAGGACGCCGCTGAGTTGTCGTTTCCCGGTCATGTGGTTCGTCTCGAGGCGCGGCCATCCAACTCGGAAGGAAAGGGTGCCATTCCCCTCCGGGCATTGCTGCGTTCGGCTCTCCGCCTCCGACCGGATCGCATCGTGGTGGGTGAGGTCAGAGGGGCGGAAGCTTTGGACATGATCGGCGCCCTCAACACCGGTCACGACGGGTCGATGGCCACGGTCCACGCCAACAGCCCGGAAGAGGCGATGTGGCGTTTGGAGACGCTGGCGCTATCTGGTGAGGAGCGGGTCGGAGAAACCGCGGTGCGACGGCAGTTGTGGGCGGCCATCGACTGTCTCCTCCAACTGGAACGTCGTTCGGGCACGAGGAGGCTGACATCCATCGCGGAGATAAGGAACGGGCGGATCGAGGAGATCTCGTGCTGACGGGTTTGATCATCACCCTTGGTTTGTGGGGTCACCTCTCCCTGACGGAAACAGTGATCCTGGCGCTGACCTGGTCAAGCCCGGAGCTGGCGGCAGGACCGTTGGCGGTCGCTCTGGGTTTGGTCCTGCGAGCGAAGCGCCGATCGACTCGCGCCGGCCTCGTGGCTGGTTGGCTTCGCACGGCGTCCGGCGAGCTTCGAGCAGGAAATTCTCTGCGTTCGGCAATCGCCGGCGCAGTGGGCGCCTATCCCGAACTAGGCCTCACGCGAGTTGGTCGGTTGGCGGAGGCAGGGCGTCCCTTCTCCGAGATGAGCCTCGTTCTCGCTGATTGTGAAGGCATGGAGGCGGTGGGGGCGGTGGTGGCCGTTGCGGGATCAACGGGTGGCTCGGTTGTGGCCGTGCTCGAGGCGCTGGCGGCTGAAGCGGCGGACGAAGCAACGTTGCAGGGCGAGAAACGTTCATTGACGGCGGCGGCTCGCTGGTCGATCGGACTCGTCGGTGGGTTTCCGTTGGCGGTGCTGGCCACCCAGATCGTGCGCGGCGATCTCGCCCTCATGCTTTCGGCAGGTCCGGTTTCGGCGGCGATGGTGGTCGGCGGCGTTTCTCTGCTCCTCCTCGGCCTGTTAATGGTTGGCGTGCTCCTCAGACGGGTTCGCATTTGATGAGAGCTTTCGTCGATCATTCGCTGCGCGGGCGACCGGTGCTGACCTCGTTCGCCACCGTCCTCTTGATACAGCGACCCTTCCTCTTGGGTCTGGCCGGTGGCGCTCTTGGCTTCTTTCATCTCTGGAAGCGACGCTCGACGAGCCGAGCTCGGTCGCGAGAAGTTCCCCTCCAACAAGCGCTTCTGGCCCGCATCCTTCTCGTCGGTTTGACGGCCGGATTGCCACTGGCCTCAGCCCTTGAACTCGGTCGCGGTTTTGTACGCGGGGATGTGGCCAACGAAACGGCCACCGTGGTTCGCCGGGCGCGTCGCCAAGGGATGGCACTCGCCCTCACCGAGTCAGGCCCGCTCACCCGGCCGATGTTGTCGCGGTTGGCCTTGGCGGCGGCATCGGGGGCGCCGGTCGCAGAAGCCGTGGCGGATCACCTGGTAGAGATGCGTCAACTGCGGCGGACCGCAGCGCTCGAGCGAATTCGCCGCCTCCCGGTGACATTGATGATCCCGCTCGGTCTCCTGATCCTCCCGGGCTTTGTCGTCCTCTTCGTCGGCCCGATCGTCTACCGCTCCTTCGGCGACCTCGTAGGTGCGCTGCCGTGACATTGCTTCCCCCCGCCCCGGCCGGTCGTCGGGAGCAAGTGAAAGGAGCCAGTCATGCTGGCAATCTGGCGGTGGTTGGATACCGCCCGTGGCGACGAGCGCGGGCAGGGAACGGTCGAGTACTTCCTCGTGATCCTGGCGGCGACCGCGCTGGCAATCATCCTCTTCAAGTGGGTGCAGTCGAGCGGTGGCACCTCGATCATCAGCACGATCCTGGGCAAGGTCGTGGGATGGGTGGCCGGTCAGTTCTGAACCCAGAACGCGGAGGCGTGGCGATGGAAATGGCCGTCACTATCCCGACCCTCATTCTGGTTCTGCTGGCGATCCTGGAAGTGGTGGTGGTGGCGCGCATCCAGTTAGAACTGGTGGCTGCTGCTCGCGAGGGGGTGCGGGTGGCGGCCACTGCTCCCAACCCGGAGGCGGCGGTGTCTGCGGTGACCGCCGCTCTTTCTCCCCAGCTGGTTGATCGGGCGAAAGTGTCGGTTGTGCGACCAGCGGTCGTCGGAAGACAGGCGATCGTGACAGTCACACTTCGGCATCGACTCACCACACCGATCCTGAGATGGGCGACAGTCGATCTCCATGGCCGGGCGGTGATGAGGGTCGAGAAATGACGTCGAGACGAGAGCGAGGGTCGGCAACGATTCTCGCTCTCGCTCTCGTTCTCGTCGTCATTGCTACCTGTCTCGCCTTGCTGGCTGCCGTCCAACTGGTGACGGCCCGGGCTCGGGCGATCACGGCAGCCGACGCCGCGGCACTGGCGGCGGCTCCGGCCACCTTCCCGGCTCTAGCGGACAGTGCGACTCCGATAGAGGTCGCAGCCGAGCTGGCGGCGGCCAACGGCGCTCGTCTCCTTGAGTGTCGCTGCTCCGTGGTGGAGACCTTCGAACCGCGCCAGGTTGAAGTCGAGGTCGTGGTTGCGACCCGAATCGCCATCGTGGGGGAAGTGGAGGTGCGGGCTGCCAGCCGGGCCGAGTACGTCCCCTAGCCGTTCTCTCGGGAGTCCGATACAAATTTGGTGCAGGGCGACCACTCCTGACCAAATATGCAGGGCGACCGACTGTCGGTCGTGGTGCGCCAAATTTGTCAAGAAGTGGGTGTCGTGGTGCACCGAATTTCGGTGATGGCCAGGTAAAAATCAACCAAGGATCGCGTCGAGGAGTGCGACCGCGCCCTCTTTCGACAAGGGCTCGTTGAGGTTGCCACACTTCGGTGATTGCACGCATGAGGGGCACCCGGATACGCAAGGGCATTCCGCAATGGCGTCGCGAGTCGACTGCCAGTGCTTGTGCCGGCGCTCGTAAGCGATCGGAGCGATACCCGCCCCTCCCGGATAGCCCTCGTGGATGAAGATCGTGGCGGTCCCGGTGTCGCGATGCCAATTGGTCGAGAGTCCGCCAAGGTCCCAGCGATCACATACGGCCATCAACGGCAGCATGGCGATCCCCGCATGCTCGGCCGCATGCAGCGAGCCCAGCAAGTCGCCTCGCAACGTCTTGAGGAGTGAGTCGGGGATCGTCAGCCAGACCGCCGAAGTTGTCATGCGATAGGAGGGAAGGTCGAGCGGCACCGTCTCGATCACCTCGCGGGTTCGTAGCCTCCGCCTTTGAAAGGAGACGACCTGGTTGTCGACATCGACCATCCCCAAGTGGATGTGGGCCCCGGAGGTGCCGATTTTGCTCCGAATCTCCATTTCGACGATGCCAAGTTCGGTTTCCGTGCGGGTTTGGGTGTAGTAATCGACCGAAGCCGATCGCACCCGGACCTCGCGCCGTTGGTGGTCGATGGCTTCCACGAGAAATGAATCACCCTGGTGGAGGTAGATAGCACCCGGATGGGCGTCGCGGGTGACCTTCCCGTGGTCGAGAGTCCCGAGCAGCTTTCCGCCGGCGATGATCGCGTATGGGGGCCCACCGCTCGCCCTCAAATCGATGGATGGCGCCGGCTTCTGCCTCATCGCCCAATGGAGCTTTCCGTCCTTGAGCCGCAGGTGTTCGCTCTGCACGAGGCTGTTGGCGACTTCTTCGGTGCCGGGGCCGAGAAACTGGCGATCATCCAGGTCGAGCGGCTTCTCGAAAGCCGCACAGGCCATGTGGGCGGCGGCCAGGAGCGGGTTGGCGGGGTTGACCACGACGGCTTCCGAGGGCCGGTCGAACAGTTCCTGCGGATGCCGCATCAGATACTGATCAAGGGCATCGTCACCAGCGACCAGGACCACCAGCGAGCTCTGCCCACTGCGTCCGGCCCGTCCCGCTTGCTGGCGAAACGCCGCCATCGTCCCCGGGAACGTGGTGATCACGGCAGCGTCAAGGCCCCCGACGTCGATCCCCAGTTCGAGGGCGTTGGTGGCAATTACCCCCGCCAGTTGACCGCTAAAAAGTCGCGACTCGACCTGGCGCCGCTGGGCCGGGGTGTAGCCAGCCCGATAGGGGGCGATCTCGGAAGCGAGCTCGGCTGGAAGGCGCCCGGCAGCCCATTTGTACATGAGCTCGGTGCTCTTCCGGCCCCGGGTGAAAGCGATCACCTTGCCACCCTCTTTGACCAGCTCGGCAAAGAGCGCGGTGGCGTCACCAAGGGCCGAGCGCCTTAGCCCCAGCTCAAGGTCGACGAGCCCGGGATTCCAGAGGGCGAACGATCTCTCGCCGGCCGGTGAATAGTCTCCTTCGATGACCTCGACCTCGAGTCCGGTGAGCTGTTCGGCTAGCTCGGCGGCATTGCCGATGGTGGCGGAGGCAAGAACGAACGTCGGCGAGGACCCGTAGATCTCACAGATTCGGCGCAGCCTGCGAAGGATGAAGGCGACGTGGGTCCCGAATACCCCCCGCAGGTGATGTACCTCGTCGACGACCACGTATGCGAGCCGATGGAAGAAGTCGGACCAGAGGTTGTGGGAGGGAAGGATCCCGATGTGGAGCATGTCGGGATTGGTCAGGACGATGTTGGTCCGGCGCCTGATCTGCGTGCGCTCCACCTGGGGCGTGTCGCCGTCGTAAATAGCTGTGCTGGCCAGAGGCACCTTGAACGATCGCAGGGATCGGGCCTGATCCTGGGCGAGCGCCTTGGTCGGATACACCAGCAGCGCAGTCGACTTTGGCTCGGCGATGATCCGCTCGAGGATCGGGATCTGGAAGGCGATGGATTTGCCGCTGGCAGTGCCAACCGAAAGCATCGTGTGACGACGTGATCTGATCGATTCGATCGCTTTGGTTTGGTGGAGGTAGAGGCGATCAATCCCGCGTTCGGTCAGCCTCATTTGCAGCAACGAATCCAACTCGATCGCACCGAACCGTGGCTCGCGGGCAGCGATGGTGCGATGGTGGGAAAGCTCGGACTCCTCGTCCCATCGCTTGAGAACGACCGCCGGGTCCCAGCCCACCGGCCTCAGCCTGCTGCCGTTGCTGCCTCGGAACGCTTGATCCCGGCGACCTCGTAGGCCTCGGCTTCATCGAGGGTTTCTTTCTCCAACAACGCCGCGGCGATGGCGTCGAGCTGCGGCCGGTGCTCCTTCAACACCGTGACGGCTCGCTGGTAGCACTCATCGACGATGCGCCGCACCTCCTCGTCCATCAACTCCTGCGTCCTTTCCCCCACCTCGGAGGCGAAGTACGGCTCGCGGTTATCGTCGATCAAGGTGATGGGTCCGATGACATCCGACATCCCCCACTTGCCCACCATCGACCGGGCGATGCGGGTGACCTGGACGAGATCGTTCTCAGCACCGGTGGTGGTGGTTCCGAAGACGACATCCTCGGCGGCCCGCCCCCCCAATGCCCCGACGATCCGTCCTTCGAGATAGTTGCGGTCATAGGCGTAGCGATCGGCGTCGGGTGACTGGAAGGTCACGCCGAGTGCGCGCCCGCGCGGGATGATCGAGATCTTCCGCACCGGATCGGCGCCGGGGAGAAGCATGCCCAGGAGGGCGTGGCCACCTTCGTGGAATGCAGTTCGCTCTTTCTCGGCTTCGGACATCATGATCTGGCGCTCGGTGCCGAGGACGATCTTCTCGAGGGCGTCGGCGAAGTCCGCCATCGTCACTTTCTCGTGATTGCGGCGCGCCGCCATCAGCGCCGCCTCGTTGACCAGATTTCGTAAGTCGGCGCCGACCATACCGGGCGTGGTCGAGGCGATCGATCCGAGATCGACGCCATCGGCCAGCGGCACGTTGCGAGTGTGGACTTCGAGGATCATGAGGCGGCCGCGCTGGTCCGGTGGACTGACCGCAACTTGCCGGTCGAAGCGGCCCGGCCGGAGGAGGGCAGCATCAAGCACCTCAGGCCGGTTGGTGGCGGCGATGACGATCACCCCCTCCGATCCGGTGAAGCCATCCATCTCGGTGAGGATCTGATTCAGGGTTTGCTCCCGTTCGTCATGCCCTCCGAGGGAAACCCCTCCACCCCGGGTGCGGCCGATGGCGTCGAGCTCGTCTATGAAGATGATCGCCGGGGCGACCTTCTTCGCCTCGTCGAAGAGGTCCCGCACCCGGCTGGCGCCCACGCCGACCACCATCTCGATGAACTCGGAGGCCGAGATCGAGAAGAAGGGGACGTCGGCCTCGCCCGCCACGGCTCGGGCCAAAAGGGTCTTGCCCGTTCCCGGGAGCCCGGAGAGAAGCACTCCCTTGGGGATGGCGCCTCCGAGCCGGGTGTATTTGCCCGGGTTCTTGAGAAAGTCGACGATCTCGGTGAGCTCGGCCTTGGCATCGTCGATCCCGGCGACATCATCGAAGGTGGTGCGCTGGGTGGAAGCCTCGAAGCGCTTGGCCCGGCTTCGGCCCAGGCCGCCGAGGCCGCCCAGAGCCGACCCAGCCCTCCGCCACATCGAGACGAAGAGCCAGAGCAAGAGCAAGGTCGGGCCGAATCCGAAGAGGAGTTGCTGCCAGATCGGACGCTGCTCGGGATCAACGGCGGAGATCTCGACCCCGTTGGCGCGCAAGGTGTCGACCAGAGAGTCGTCCGCCCAGCTCGGCCTCACTGTCGAGAAGGCCTCGGCCGTTTCCTCCGGGTTCTCGGGGTTGGCCTGGGGCTCGCGGAAGATGCCGTCGATGCTGTCGCCCTGGGCGAAGACGGTTTCTACCTCACCATCTTCGACGGCGTCGAGGAACTGGCTGTAGCTGAGCTCGATCTCCGGTCGAGCAAAGAAGAGCGAAGTGAGGTACCAGTTGGCCGCGAAGAGCACCAGGGCGATGATCAGCAGTCGTCGGTTGGGGGGACGGCGAAGCAGGCCGGGCTGCTCGTCGGGAGGGGACTCCGGTTTCTTGACCCCCTCGACTCTCCAGCCCGGTGGCTTCTTCTCGCTCTGCGGTGTGGTTCGGCCGGTCATCTGGTGCAAGAATCGTACCGATCGCACCCCCCTAAGGAACCAGGTCTAACTTCTCGGCGTGATCTCCAACGGTCGGATACTCGGAATGCTGGCCGAAATGGCGCGCCTGATCACAATCGACGAAGGGTCCTCGCAGGCCTTCAAGGTGAGGGCCTATGAGAACGCCATCCACGGCATCGAGGGTTACACCGGAGACGTGGCCGACCTCGACCAAAAGGCCATGGCGGGGATCAAGGGAGTGGGAGCGTCGATCGCGGCTCGCATCGTCGAGTTCGTCGACACCGGCTCGGTGGGAAAACTTGACGAGTTGCGCGGCAAGTATCCGGTGCAGTTCGTCGAGCTCCTGAAGATCCCCGGACTCGGCCCGAAGACGCTGAAGATGCTACGCAGCGAGCTGGGGATCGAAAACCTTGACGACCTCAAAGCGGCACTGGAGCGGGAGGCGATTCGCTCCTTGCCGGGAATGGGCAAGACCTCAGAGGAGAAGATCGGCCGCTCGATCGAGCGCCTGGGATTGGGAGGCAAGGACCGCCGCACCCCCATTGCCGAGGCCTGGCCGGTGGCGATCGGTCTGGCGACGGAACTGGGGTCGCTCCCGGGTGTGACCGCGGCCGTCCCGGCCGGATCGCTTCGGCGCCTGGCCGAGACCATCGGCGACATCGACATCGTCGTCGCCGCCGACAACCCGCAGCCGGTGATGGGGGCTGTAGCCAGCCATCCCCTCGCCCAGTCGGTGGTGGGGACGGGGGAGAAAAAGACCTCCATCATCACCCGGTCGGGCATCCAGATCGACGTGCGGGTGGTGGCGCCTTCTCAACTCGGCGCCGCCCTCGTCTACTTCACGGGCTCGAAGGCTCACAACATTTCCCTGCGACAGCGAGCGATCAACCGGGGTTGGTTGCTCAACGAGTACGGGTTGTTCGAGGGCGAAAGGATGGTGGCGAGCGAGACGGAGGAGTCGATCTATCGATCCCTCGACCTTCCGCTCTTGCCTCCGCCAACGCGCGAGAACAGCGGCGAGATCGAAGCCGCCGCCAAGGGCACCCTGCCCGATCTCGTGACCCTCGGCGAGATCAAAGGAGACCTTCATTTCCACTCCGATCGCTCAGGCGATGGGCGCTCGACGTTGGAGGAGATGGTGGCTGCCGCCGCTGCTCGCGGATATAACTACCTGGCGATCACCGAGCATGGCGAGGACCTGGCCATCAACGGGTCAAGTCGGGAGCAGATGCTCGCTCACCGCGATCGGATCCGCGCCCTCAACGAGTCGTACCCCGACATGACATTGCTCTACGGATGCGAGCTCAACATTGACCCGAACGGTGACCTCGACTACGACCTCGAATTCCGGCTGCTCTTTGACTGGTGCGTGGCCTCGGTCCATTCTTCCTTCGATCTTCCGGCTGAGAAACAAACGACGCGACTCTTGCGGGCTATGTCCGATCCGGCGGTCAACGTCATTGGCCACCTCACCGGGCGTTATATCGGCCGCCGCCCAGGAATCGAGCTCAATCTCGATGCCGTGCTCGAAGGACTCGCAATTTCGGGCGTGGCGCTGGAGGTGAACGGGGCCCTCGATCGACTCGATGCCTCCGCCGAAACGATCCGCCGCGCCGTCGAAACAAAAGTGAAGCTGGTGATCTCCACCGACTCCCATCACACGTCTGACTTGCGCCGTATGGAGTTCGGAGTGGCCAATGCTCAACGAGGCTGGGCGGCGACGACCGACGTCGCCAACACGCTCGACCCCCCGGCTTTTCTGGACTTCGCCCGATCTCGCCGTTAAGCCGTTCTTGCGTACAATCGCCCCCCTAATCGGGGGGGTTTCTACGCAAGAATGAAGTCGTTCGCAATCGCGCTTGTTTTCTTCCTCGCCTGTGCTCACGAGGCGGTGGCAGCAGTGTCGACCACCGATCCCGGGCGAATCCCGCCAGTCAGCGTCGCGACGACGACGACAATCGAGCCCGCAGAGCGGCCGACGCGTTTGCGCGGGGGAGGAACGGCCTGGCGTCAGGCCGTCGCCGACGTGTATGGACCGGCCTACGGCGGCGATCGAGCCCTCGTGCCAACGGAGATGCGCGACTGGACAACGGTCGAGGTCTGTCCGGGCGACGGAGTTGCCTCCAGCGCCATGATCGCCGGAACAACGGTGGCGGTAGCCGCCCTTGGTGACGACCTAATTTATGGCTTCGACCAGGGGAGTGGCTTGCAGATCGTGGCGGCCCGGGTGCCTTCCTCGACGGCGCCTTTTACGGCGCCCTGCCCAAGACGATTGCTGTGATCGGCTCCGATTCGACCTGGCGAAGACGCCCAAACGGCCCGGGCGGACAGCATTCACATCTTCACGCTCGACGGCCAAGGACGGGGAGCGATCGTCGGAGTTCCGCGACGATGATGCAGGAGGGCTGGCCCTGGCTAGCCACAGGTCTCACGGCCGGTGAGATATTGGCCGCCTTGGCGGTGGACACGCCGCTTTCCGAAATAACGAACGCAGTCGCCCCAGGACGGATCGGCATCGCCGGCGCCGCCTCGGTCGTCTACCTCACGTCGGGCGCTCGCGAGATGTTCTCTGATCTCGCCGATGGCTCGCTCGGCCCATGATCAATACGGCTGAACTCTGGCTGGTCACGAGGCGCAACCTTCATGAGGCCCTGCCGGGCGGCTCGGTCGACGAGGTATTGGACACGCTTGACGAAGGCGAGAAGAGGCTGGTATCGGTGGAGGCCGATGCCTTGGCCAGCATCGTCGAACCATTCTTTGGACAGCGGAGCCCGCCAGTGGCAGCGAAAGCCGACGAAGGTTCGATCACTCGGCTGTTCCGATTCGCCGGTCGTACCCGCCTGTTTTCATTCAATGACACGACAGGTTTGGAGCGGAGACCGGATGCGGTCACGGACGCGCTCGAGCGAAGGGTGCCGGTGGTGGCATTGATCAGGCATGGCCAGACGGCAGCCAATGTCGCCGGACGCTGGCAGGGCAGCATGGACGACGCCCTCGACGAAGAGGGAGAAAGGCAGGCGAATGCCCTCTTCGAATGGTACGGACCCCTCGATTCGGTCTGGAGTTCGCCCCTACGAAGAGCGGCGGCCACGGCTACGGCCCTGCACGCCGGGCCCAGCTATCACAACGATCTCGTCGAGCTGCGATTCGGAAACTGGGAGGGGATGACCACCGACGAAATCCGCGCCATAGGTCCCCTCTTCGATCAGATCTTCATCGACGGAAGCGATCACCCCCGGGGCGAGACAGGCGAAACTTGGGATTTGCTCGAGCGGCGAATGTGGAAGGCGCTTGAGGAGATCAACCCCTCCCCCGGAAAGATCACCGGCATTGTCACCCACGGGGCCGCCATCCGGGCGGTCATCACGTCTCTCACCGCAAACGGTTGGGCGGCGGCCACTGGTCTCTTCACGCCTCCCAATACCTCGGTTACCCATTTGGTCATGTCGGATCCTCCGGTCGTGGCCGACTACGGCTTGGCTCCACACCTAGAGAGACTTCGCACATGACGGAGGCGGAATACGACTCCCGTCGCTATGCGCTGATCAACCGTTGGAATCCCCGCAATTTGGAGATCATTCGCGATTGGGTGAAACCAAAGCCGGGAGATCGCGTCCTCGATGTCGGCTGTGGCCGCGGGCACGTCGTCGGCGCCCTGCGGTCACTGGGGGTGATGGCTGAGGGCATAGATCTCAACCCAAATGCCGCCGAAGTGGCGACCGTTCCGCACGTGAAGACGATGTCAGCGACGTCCCTCGAACACGATGAGGGCTACTTCGACGCCGTCGTTTCTTTCCACGCCGTCGAGCACATTCCCGACGTCGATGCGGCAATTGGGGAAATGGCCCGGGTTGTACGACCTGGGGGCAAGGTGCTGTTGATCTACCCCGCGGAGCCCGTGCGCGGCCTTTACGCCATCCCGACGGCGGTGATCATCCACCGCAACCCGTTCAAGGCCCGGCAAGTTCACCTCCACAAACTCAACCCTGACCGGGTAGAAGAGCTTCTGCGATCCGCCGGCCTCACCCCGCTCCGCTCCGAACGGCGCCTCTGGCCCTCGCCCGAATACGCCACCCTCGCCGAAAAACCTGCGAACCCAGGGTTATAACCCGTGGAAAACGACGATTCCAGCCCACAGACCGAAACGTCCCCGTGGACACGCTGATCATTGTCGCCGGAGGTCGGGGTGCGCGTCTTGGCACAGTTGAGAACAAGGTCTACGCCCAACTCGAGGGTCGACCTTTGTTGTGGTATCCGCTTAGCGCGGCCGCCCACTTCGAGAAGGCCGTTCGGGTGGTGATAGTCACTCGACCAGAGGACGAGGAGGTCGCAGCGGCCGTGGCTGCAGAATTTCCAGATTTGGAAACGCATCTCGCGTTTGGCGGTGCTACTCGTCACCACAGCGAGCGAGCTGGCCTGGAACGGACTGCCGCGATGGTTGACGGCGACGATCTCATCGGAGTCCAAGATGGGGCCCGGCCCTTTCTGTCCGTTGATCTCTGGCGCTCCTGCGCGGCAGCCGCTTTGGCGACCGGAGGAGCAATCCCTGTGTTAGAGGCGCCCGGGCTCTACCGACTGAATGGAGACGTCCTATCACCGGTGCCGAGCGGCGGTGTCCGGGCTCAAACACCACAAGTTTTTCGGGCAGCGGGCCTGTTGGCTGCCTTTGCGAACTCAACCGGACCAGCGGCCGATACGGCCGAAACCATCATGCGCCATGGCGCCCTGCAAATCGCCGCCGTGCCGGGTGACCGCCGGAACATCAAGGTGACGTTTCCCCCAGATCTCGAGCGAGCCACCGAACTGGCCAAGGTGTGGCGGGCGGGGAGGTGGCTAACACCCGCCTGAAGATGGATCGCGGGGTCGGTGCTGGTAGAGCCACACCCACAGACCCACGTGGGCGGCGATACCCACTCCCAAGACAACGGCCACGATCGGGTAACCGAGAATCAACGCCACGAGCGAGGCCACGACCGCTCCTACCACTAGCGCCGTTCGCACCCCGTTGAGCGGTCCGAACATCAGGCCTTCTTCGCGGCCTTCTCGGCACGTGATTTCTTGGCCGACTTTCTCGCCACCTTCTTAGTGGCACTCTTTTTCTTGGTCGCCGCTGCCTTCTTAGCCGAAGCCCTGCGCGGCCGGCTCCCATCGGTGGCGAGGCGATCGCGCCGGGCAGCCAGGAGCTCAAGGGCTCTCGGCAGCGAAATCGTCTCCTCGTCGTCCGCGGTGCGAAGAGAAGCGTTGACATCCCCATCCGTCACATAGGGGCCGTAGCGGCCGCTGCGAACGGACACGGTCTTGCCTTCGCTGGTATGACCGAGCTCCCGGCCCGCCGCCGCCGCCCCTCCGCGGCCCCGCCGGGAAGGAGGCTGGCTGAAAAGAGCCCGCGCTTCGGTGAGGTCAATCGTGAAGAGCTGTTCTTCCGTTGGTAAAGAACGACTTTCGGAGCCGCGACTCAAGTAGGGCCCGTAGCGGCCGTTGAGAGCGATCACCTCGTCGCCGGATTCAGGATCCGCCCCCACCAGACGGGGCAGGGTGAGAAGTCGAAGCGCCTCGTCGAGCGAGATCGAATCGAGGCTCATAGATCGGAAAAGCGACGATGTCTTCGGTTTGTCCTTGCCTTCCCCCTCGCCGAGTTGGACGTACGGACCAAACCGGCCGCTTTTGGCGATGACGGTGAGGCCGCTCTCGGGGTCGGTGCCCAAGATCTTCTCGCCGGCGGGTTGTTCTTCGAGGAGTTCGATGGCCTTCTCGATCGTGAGCTCGTCGGGAGGGAGGTTGTCAGGGATCGAGGCGCGCTCGTCGAGACGCTGAATGTAGGGTCCGTAACGGCCGACCCGAACAACGATCTCCCGCTCCTGGTCATCGTTACCAAGGGGAATCGAATTGATCTCGCGGGCGTCGATGCTCTCCAGCCGATCCACTACCTGCTGGCGCAACCCTTCCGGACCGAGATAGAAGCGGGCGAGCCAGGGGTTGGTTTCCTCCTCGCCTTCGGCGATACGGTCGAGATCGTCTTCCATCCGGGCGGTGAAGGCGTAGTCGACCAGGTCTTCAAAGTTCTGCTCCAACAGAGTCACCACCGCGAAGGCGGTGAAGGTGGGGATGAGGGCCTGTCCCTTCTTCCAGACGTATCCCCGCTCCTGGATCGTTTCGAGAATCGACGCGTAGGTCGACGGGCGACCGACCCCCAGCTCCTCTAGCTGACGGACGAGCGAGGCCTCGGTGAAACGAGCGGCGGGCTTAGTGCTGTGACCCACCGCCTCGATCTCCACTACGTCGAGGGATTCGCCCTCGTGCAGGGGAGGCAGTGGCGTCTCCTGATCGTCGAGGGCTGCCTCGGGGTCGTCCGAGCCTTCGACATAAGCGCGCAGAAAGCCGGGAAAGGTGATGCTGCGGCCACTGCCGGCAAACTCGGCGTTCGACCCCCGCTGGCTGATAGCTCCGAGACGTACAGAGACCGATTCCCCTAAGGCATCCTTCATCTGCGATGCCACGGTGCGCTTCCAAATGAGCTCGTACACCCGGGTCTCGTCTTCGCTTACCTCGCGGCCGATCTGGGCCGGGGTGCGAAAGCGGTCGCCGGCGGGTCGGATGGCTTCATGTGCTTCTTGAGCGTTCTTGACCTTGTTGGCGTACGTGCGGGGCTTGGCCGGCAGATACTCGGGACCGAACAGCGAACTGATCTGGGATCGGGCCGCTGTTACAGCCGATTCAGACAGAGCAGTGGAGTCGGTCCGCATATAGGTGATGTAGCCACCTTCGTAAAGTCGCTGGGCGATTCTCATCGTCCTCGAAGCCGAGCATCGAAGCTTGCGTTGCGCCTCCTGCTGGAGGGTGGAAGTTCGAAACGGGGGATAGGGACTCCTGCGGTAAGGCTTGGCCTCAACCGATCGAACCCCGAATTCCACCCCCTCGAGGTCTGCGGCCAACGAGTGGGCCGCCGGCTCGTCGAGGACGATCACTCCTTCGGTTTCGAGTTTGCCTGCCGACCCGAAGTCGGAGCCGTTGGCGACCCGGGCTTCGTCGATCTCCACCAGGGTGGCCGGAAACTGGCTGTGCTCTTCGCCAGCGGCAAAGGTGCCGAGCAGGTCCCAGTAGCCAGCGGAGACAAAGCTCATTCGTTCCCGCTCTCGCTCCACGATCATTCGCACTGCCACGCTCTGGACTCGTCCGGCCGAGAGTCCGGTTCGCACTCGTCTCCACAACACGGGCGAAACTTCGTATCCGTAGAGCTTGTCGAGGATTCGCCGCGCCTCCTGGGCATCGACTAGCTGCTGGTCGATTGCCCGGGGCTTGTCGAAAGCGGCTCGGATGGCTCCCTCGGTGATCTCGTGGAAGACCATTCGTTTCGGCGTCGTCTTCGGTTTGAGCACCTCGGTTAGATGCCAGGCGATCGACTCGCCCTCGCGGTCCTCGTCAGTGGCGAGGTAGAGCTCATCAGCTTTCTTCAGGGCGGCGCGGAGCTTTTTTACCTGAGCATTCTTGGACGGATGGATCACGTAATAGGGGACGAACCCGGACTCGACATCGACGCCAAACTGAGCCCAGTATTTGTCCTGATGCTCGGCCGGAAGGTCCTTCTTGGCCGCCAGGTCGCGGATGTGGCCCATGGACGCCTCGACCGTCACATCCTTGTCGAGGAAGCGGGCGATAGTTCGCGCTTTGGCTGGCGATTCGACGATTACGAGCTTCATCAGGTGGCTTTTTTCCTTTTTTCACTGTCTACCGTCTAGCGTCCGCTGTCAAGCTCTAGACCTGCGGCACGATGGACACGATCTCTGAACTACGTGGCCGAGACCTGATCAGAAGGGGCCCTTTCGCCCGAATCTGGTGGTCGCAGGCGATCTCATCCCTGGGCGACTGGGTGACGCTCTTTGCCAGCTTCGCCCTGGCCGCACGAATCTCGGGCGGGGGCACGACCGCCAGCCTCGGGATCCTGGTCCCCCTCGTGGGGCGGATCCTCCCGGCCCTGGCCCTCGGGTTTGTCGGAGGGGTGCTGGCGGATCGCTGGAGCCGGAAAGCGACCATGTTGGTGAGCGATTTGGGTCGAGCCGTTCTGGCCGGAGGCTTTCTTTTTGTCGACAACTTCCGCCAGCTATTCGTCCTTACGTTCGTCACCGAGTTGCTCTCGATGGTTCGCCAGCCAGCCCGGGAGGCAGTCGTCCCCAGCATGATTCCCGAACACCACTTGCTCACGGCAAACGGCCTCTCTCTCCTCTCCAACTACGGGACTGCCCCCATCGGGTCGGCTCTCTTCGCCGGGCTGACCGAGGTCGGTTCGCGTCTCCCGGAATTTGGCAGCTTCGGACCCTCGATCGGCGCCGCTTTTGTGTTCGACGCCGTGACGTTCCTAGTTTCAGCGACGATCGTCCTCTTCACGACTGTGCCCGAAGTCGAAGTGCCCCGCGAGCGTCGGGCTCGCACCCGGACCGATTTCAAGGCGCCCTGGCGGGACTTGGTCGACGGCTTTCGCTTCGTCGCCGGAAGTGGTCCGATCCGGCGGATGATTCTCGGAATGGCGGCCGGGCTGTTCGGTGGCGGGGCGCTGTTTGTGATTGGCCAACCGTTCGCCCGCCAGGTATTGAGAGCTTCTGACTCTGGATACGGGCTAATCGTCACCTCGCTGGGGGTCGGGGTCGGGTTGGGAATGCTCGGGGTCACGATTCTCGGATCGATGAACACCCGTCGCCAAGTAGTTTTCTCCTTGGCGCTGCTTGGTACCGGCCTCGCCATCGTCTTCACCGGCTTTGCCAACACTGTCTCCAGCGCCGCCGGCTGGACGCTCTTCACCGGCCTGGGAACGGGCGTCGCCTATGTCATTGGCTTCACCCAGCTCCACGCCATGGTTGACGATTCGCTCCGAGGCCGTACCTTCGCGGCGATGTTTGCTTTTGCCCGCGTTGCCCTCTTGATCTCCTTCGCGTTGGCCGGGGTCGGGGCCGCCGCTCTCGATGGGGTTCTCGCCGGTGAACTGAACGAGGGGATCAGGGCGGTAATCGTCCTCGGCGGAGCAGTGGTAACGATGGTGGGAGCCGCAGTGCTGTGGGCCTCTCGGGAAGAGTTGCGCGCCCACCTGAATGATGAGCAGTTGACGACTCTGGCCGAGGCCAGCGATGCCATCACCTGGATGCGCGGTGATCGCAGTGGTTCCAGGCTCCGCCGCCATGAACAACCACCTAAATGAGGGGTTTCTATCTGGCGTTGGAGGGAGGGGAAGGGGCTGGCAAGACCACGGTTGCCGCTCTTCTGGCCGAGCGTCTCGAGGAACGGGGCGAGCGGGTGTCTTTGGTGCGGGAACCGGGCGGCACCGAACTGGGGGACGCGATCCGCCTGATGGTTCTGCACTCGGTTGACATGACACCGTGGGCCGAGGCGATGCTCTTTGCCGCCCAGCGAGCGCAACTCGTGCCCGAGATCGTCAAGCCGGCATTGGAGCGAGGGGAGGTCGTCATTTCCGATCGCTCGCTCTACTCCTCGCTCGCCTACCAGGGCGGAGGGCGCGGCCTCGGATTCGAAGAAGTCCTCGGGGTGAACCTCCTGGCTGTGGGTGGACTCATTCCTGACCTCGTGGTCGTGCTGGGCGTCGATCCGGCGCTGGGTCGTTCCCGCCAGGAGATCCCGGACCGGATCGGTCGCGAGCACGATCAGTTTCAACAAAGGGTGGCAGAGGCATACCGGAACTTGGCGGGGGCAGAACCCGAGCGAGTAACGATCGTTCTCGCCGGAGATGATCCCGAGGCGGCAGCCAAAGGCATCCTCGACCTCATCGATTCCAAGCGGGTGGCCGATGACTGACCTCGCTCGATCGTCGGCTGAAATCGTCGAACTGATCGGCCACCCCGATGTCCTGGCATTTCTCGGCAACGAATTGATGAAACCCTCGCACGCCTACCTCTTTGTCGGTCCCACCGGGACGGGCAAGGCCACCGTGGCCCGCGAGTTCGCCCGGCTTCTCCTCTGTCCCGAGAACGGCGCCCACGAGGTGGCTTGCTCTTCCTGCCGACGCATCGGAACCGGCAACCATCCTGATCTGATCCTGGTCGAGCCCGAAGGACGGACAAGCCTTGGTGCTGACACCGCTCGTTGGGTTGTAGGCCAGGCCGTGTTGAGCCCGGTGGAATCGGACCGTCGCATCTTCCTCGTCGAGGAAGCGGGGTTGATGACCGATCAGGCCGCCAATGCCTTGTTGAAGACACTCGAAGAACCGAGCGCACCGGTGGTTTTCCTCTTGGTGGCGGAGTCGGAGGAAGACTTCCCCCCGACTGTCGCCAGCCGGTGTCGCATCGTTCGTATGGGGAGAGTGCCGGAGGATGATTTGACGACGGCATTGATCGATCGGGGGATCGAAGAGCAAAAAGCGCATGTGCTGGCCCTGGTCAGCGGCGGGCGTCCAGGTTTGGCTCTCCAGCTCGCCGCCCAACCTCGAGTGGCAGAGTTGCGACAAGCCTGGTTGTCGGTCCCGAGCAGGTTCAGCGCTCGCCCGGGGCATGCCATCACCATGGCCGAAGAGATGCTGGCCCAAATCGAACCACTCGCCACCGAGGTCGCTGCTCCTCAGCCCACCGGCGATCAGCGTGACCGCGCCAAGCGGCGGGCGAGCCAATCGCTTTTGGCCGGAGGACTTGAGATCCTGGCCTCGTTCTATCTCGACTCCGCCTCGCTCCAGCTCGGGGGGCCGATCCGCAACACCGACGTCCCGCTTCCCGACCTGACTCGAACCTCACCGGCGCGGGCAGTGGCTGCCTCTCGTCAAGTACTCGACGCCATCGTCGACCTGGCGGGCAATCTGCGACCGGTACCCGTGCTGGCCGCTCTCTTCTCATCTTTGGCCGCCGACTGACCTAGACGCAGCTCGCCATCGCCTCCTCCCGCAGCGGTTCTGTCACAGCCGCTGCCTAGCTTTGCCGAAATGGGCGCGACGACGGAGAAGGGGCTCCTTGGTGAGGCCGAAGTGATCGCTGATCTGATTCGCCGTGGTTTGGGAATCGCGCTGCCCATGAGCCACTCGATCCCTTTTGACATTGTTCTCATTCGAAACAATGGCGGATTGCTGGAACGAGTGCAGGTCAAGTACACAACTTCAAACGGCGCAACCGTGCGGATACGTTGTACGTCGAAGAGCGAATGGGTCTCGTATCGATACACGGCGAACCAAGTCGACTGGATTGCCACGTACGACAGCACTACCAACGCCGTTTACTACGTGCACTCATGCCACTGGGATGGAATGGAGTCGTTGGTCCTCCGCCTGCAACCAACAGCCAATCGCCAGCACTTGCGTGTTCGATGGGCGGGTGAGTTCCTGAGTCCGACTTGCTCAGCCTGTGAGAGCCGGAGAGGGGAGTCGAACCCCTGACCCGCTCATTACGAATGAGCTGCTCTGCCACTGAGCTACTCCGGCATAGGACAAATTGTACGTGACCGAAAGCCCAGGATGGTCTCGGGTCCGCTGCTATCCAGAGAATGCATTCAGCAACTCCGCCTAAAGGTCGCGTTCAATCCGCGAGAAGGGATTTCGGTACCCGCCACTACCGTTGGAGCATGGCGGACCAGGCCAACTTCGAGCGCGAGGCGATGCCCCTTGCTCCCCAGCTTTATGGGGCCGCGGTGCGGATGACTCGCAACCCCGCCAACGCCGAGGACTTGGTGCAAGAGACGTTCCTCAAGGCCTACCGGGCTTATGGCACCTTCGAGGAAGGCACCAATCTCAAGGCTTGGCTCTACCGCATCCTCACCAACACGTTCATCAACAACTACCGCCGCGACACCCGCCGCCCTCAGGAAACCGACCTTGGTGAACTTGAGGACCTTTACCTGTTTCGCCGCCTAGCGCGGGAAACGTCGGCGACAAGCTCCACCTCGGCCGAGGATCAGCTGCTCGAAGGCCTGGTTGAAGAGGACATCAAGCAGGCGATCGAGAGTCTGCCGGAGAACTTTCGGATGGTGGTTCTGCTTGCCGACCTGGAAGGATTCTCCTACAAGGAGATCGCCGACATCCTCGACATTCCCATCGGTACCGTGATGTCTCGACTCCATCGGGGAAGAAAGGCGCTCCAGGTGGCGTTGTGGGACTTTGCAACCAAGCGCGGGTTGGTCGGCGAAGGAGATCGACCCAGATGAGCCAACCAGAGAGACAGCTTTGAGCCATTGCGACGATGCCCTGCACGAGGTCTACAGCTACCTCGACAAGGAGGTCAACTGGTACCGATCCTGGGTGATTCGTCGGCACCTCAAGGGCTGTCCCCCCTGCGTTCAGGCCTACAAGTTCGAAGAGCGTTTGCGAGTGGTCGTAAAAGACCGCCTCCGCGAAGACGTGCCGCCCGAGTTCATGGAGCGACTTCGCCAGGCCATCCAGAGCGGACCGTAGCTCGCCCGACCCCTGATTAGGCTCCCTTCTCGGATGGGATCTCGCCGTTTTCTCGCGCTCCTCTTGGCGCTTTTTTTCGTAATCGGCCTGACCATCCCCCTGGGGGCGACAACCACTACCGGGGCCAGCACGGCGACGACTGCGGGCGCGGGCACCGCGACGACTGCGGGCGAAGGTGCCGCCACCACCGTGGGAGAAACTGCCACCACCGCCGAGCCGATCGTGCCGGCAGTTTCGGTCGAGGTCACGGAGGCTCCCGAAACCCAACCCGACTGGACTTATCGCTTCTTCATCCCAACGCTCTTGGTCCTGGCCGCGTTGGTTGTCATTGCGACCGTCGTCCAGTACTTCACCCGCGTCGTGCGCAAGCGCTATCGCGTGATCCGGTGACCAACACCCGCTGGCCGCTGGCAGTGCCGGTAGCGAAGAGGGTGGCCGGGACCTACCCCCTCGCCGACACGTATCACCTGGCTCACATGAAGGGTCAGGTACCCGGACTCTTTTCTGAGGCTGCGGCTCTGGTCGAAAGCGAAACCGGCCTGCAAACCCCAGGAGCACCGGAGGTAAGAGTTGTTTCCCGCGGGGAGTGGGCAGAACGGAACCTGGCCACTTTCTCGAGGATGTTGGCGCCCCTGGAAGAAAAGATTGCCTCCAAGCTGGAAGAGGCCGGTCGCAATAACACTCCGGCGCTAGCCCGCAGGGTGATCGCCATCGAAACCGGCGCCCTTCTGGGTTTGCTGGCCAAGCGCGTGCTGGGTCAGTACGAGCTGGTCCTGCCCGAGGACGAATCCGGCGACGTGGTGGCGCTGGTCGGAGCCAACATCCTCGCCTTGGAACGGCAGCACCAGTTCCGGCCGGCCGAATTCCGGATGTGGATTGTCCTCCACGAGGCGACCCATCGGGCTCAGTTCCTGGGAGTGGGTTGGTTGCGTGACTATTTCCTCTCGCTGATCGACGAGCTGGTGGCGAGCGCCGGACCCACTCCGGGTCGGCTCTCCCGACTGGTGGCCGAGGTGATCGAGGCGGGCCGGAGCAACCGGCCGCTGATCGACGACTCGGGATTGCTGGGCCTCTTCGCCACCCCAGAACAGAAAACGATCATCGATCGGGTGCAAGCGTTGATGTCTTTGCTCGAAGGCCACGGGCACGTGGTAATGGATCGGATCGGCGCCCGACTCCTTCCCAGCCAGGATCGAATGTCGACCATTCTCAAGCTGCGACGGCGCGACCCGCGGACAGCGGCGTTGTTCCGACTCCTGGGCATGGAGATGAAGATGAAACAATACGAGTTGGGGGAGACGTTCATTATGAAGGTCGAGAAAGAAGCTGGTTGGCCGGCTCTCGACCGCGCCTGGGAGGGACCAGAATCCCTTCCCACCCTGCCAGAGATCTACAACCCGGGCGAATGGCTGCGACGCGTCGCCTAGAGGAGCTGCGCAGACAACTCGACGCCCGGACTAGAACGCCTTCGGGCCCGCTGTTAGTGGCCCTTTCCGGAGGTGCGGATTCGGCCGCGTTGGCGGCCCTGATCGTCGATCGGTCGCCCACCCGGGCAGTCCACGTTCATCACGGTCTGGCCACTTCCGCCCAGATGGAGGAGGCCGCCCAAGCCATCGCCGCCCAGCTCAACCTTCCTCTTGTTGTCAAACGCATCACCGTTGAGCCCTTCAGCGAAAACGCGGCTCGGACTGAGCGCTATCGAGCGCTCGACTCAGTTTTGGCTGGCGGGGAGTGGTTGCTGACTGCTCACACCCGCGACGACCAAGCCGAGACGGTGCTTTTCAACCTCTTGCGAGGATCGGGTCGCGGGGGGCTCCAAGGGATTCCCGCCCGGCGGGGACAAATCGTTCGTCCCTTCCTCGAGGTGAGTCGATCCGAGACCCGCGAGTTCGCCAGCCTCGCCGGGCTGCCATGGCGCGACGACCCCCAGAACGAGGACCTCTCGTACCTGCGCAATCGCATTCGGCACCGGCTTCTCCCCACCCTCGAAGCCGAGTTCAATCCGGGCGTCCGCTCCGCGCTCGTGGCGGCGGCCGACGCGCTTTCGGCTCTGACTCCCGACGCTCCGGTGGGCAATCAATGGGAGGGTGGCTGGAAGGTCCCAAATGCCATCCTGTGGGCCGCCGGACCGGAGCGGGCGGCTGTTCTCTTGCGAGCCTCCCTCCGGCCTTTCTACGACGGCTATGGGCCCGATCGGGCCGAAATGGCCCGAGTTTGGAAAGTCGTGATCGGGGCGGTGCCGGCGACCGAGTTGACGGGAGCTCTGCGGGTCTACCGGGATGGTCCGTGGTTGATTTGTTCTCGATCGTCTGGCGACCGCGAGGCTGATTCCCGCCGCTAGGTTTCGCCGCCACCATGGAGGCGAATATTCGCAACTTGATCTCGGCGGAGGAAATCTCTGCCGCCCTCGAGGAGATGGGCAAACAGATCAGCGACGATTACCGGGGCCGCGACCTCCTGATGGTGGGTGTTCTGAAGGGAGCCTTCATCGTGATGGCCGACCTCGCCCGACAGGTCGAGGTTCCGGTGGCCTTCGACTTCATGGCGGTCTCCTCATATGGGGCTTCGACTCAAACCTCAGGTGTGGTCCGGATTCTCAAGGATCTCGACAACGAGATTGCCGACAAAGATGTCCTTATCGTCGAGGACATCATCGATTCCGGCCTCACATTGAGCTACCTCCTGAAATCGCTCCAGGTGCGGCGCCCAGCTTCTTTGGAGGTGGCGGCATTGTTGCTGAAGGAAGGCATCCAGCGCGTCCCTCTCGAAGTGAAGTACGTGGGCTTCCGCATCGGACCCGAGTTCGTCGTGGGCTACGGCCTCGACTACGCCGGTTTGTACCGGAACCTTCCCTTCGTGGGAGTTATGGAAGAGACGTGAAGACAAGAGACTCAAGACAGCCGACGTCAGATCCGAATCTCATATCTGAGTCTGTTGTCTCTGGTCTTTTGCCTCATGTCTCAAATCTGATGTCTGATATCTGCCATCTGGACTTAGCATCTAGGAACCGGTGAATCGCTCCCTGCGCACCCTCGCCATTTATGCCATCGCCATCATGGTCCTGGCGCTCCTGGCTCAACGTTGGTTCGACCAGTTTGGTCAGCCACAGGAGGTAACCCTTACCAAATTCCTCGACGAGGTCAACCGCGACCAGATCGTGGCGGTCGAAGTGCTCACCCGCTCCAACCAGGTCCAAGGTCGGGTCGAAGGCTCACCGCTTCCGGCCGATCGCTACGACGTCATTGCCGACTACCCCGACGGCTGGGAGGGCGAGCTCACCGAGCTGCTCAAGGACGGGGGAGTCTTCTTCCAGGTCAACAACCAGCCCGATGGCCTCTGGGCAATCCTCATCAGCTTGCTGCCCTGGGTGTTCCTGCTCGGCTTCATGATCTTCATCTTCATGCAGATGCAGGGCAGCGGAAATCGCGTCATGCAGTTCGGGAAAGCCAGGGCGCGCATGTTCTCCAAAGAGCAGCCCCGTGTCACCTTCAACGATGTCGCCGGCCTGACGGAGGCAATCGAAGAGCTCGAGGAAATCAAGGACTTCCTCCAGAACCCGGACAAGTACCGGTCCCTCGGAGCCAAAATTCCCAAGGGCGTGCTCCTTTTCGGCCCTCCCGGTACCGGCAAGACGCTTCTGGCCCGCGCCGTGGCTGGCGAGGCTGGCGTTCCCTTCCTCTCCATCTCCGGTTCGGACTTCGTCGAGATGTTTGTCGGCGTCGGCGCCTCCCGGGTGCGTGACCTTTTCGAGCAGGCCAAGAGCCATGCTCCCGCCATCGTTTTCATCGACGAGATCGACGCCGTGGGTCGTCACCGGGGAGCCGGCCTCGGTGGCGGACATGATGAGCGCGAGCAGACCCTCAATCAACTGCTGGTCGAACTCGACGGCTTCGACACCAACAACGGAGTCATCGTCGTCGCGGCCACCAACCGGCCTGACATCCTCGACCCCGCACTCCTTCGACCCGGCCGTTTCGATCGCCAAATCGTGGTCGATGCCCCCGACATCGTCGGGCGGGAGGCAATCCTGCAAGTACACGCCAAAGGCAAGCCCCTCGGCAATGACGTCAGCCTCGAGGTGATGGCTCGCCGAACGCCCGGTTTCACCGGCGCCGATCTCGCCAACCTGATCAACGAGGCTGCCCTCCTCACCGCCCGCCGGCGCAAGAGCACGGTCTCGATGCTGGAGATGGAGGAGGCGATCGATCGAGTCATCGCCGGCCCCGAGCGCAAGAGCAAGGTCATGACCGACGACGAGAAGCGTCTCATCGCCTATCACGAGACGGGCCATGCCCTCGTCGGGTGGGCACTACCGATGGCCGACCCGGTTCACAAGATCACGATCGTGGCGAGAGGTCGTTCGTTGGGCCATACCCTCGCCCTCCCAACTCATGACAAGTACTTGACCCGCCGCTCGGAGTTGGTTGACCAGCTGGCGATGTTGCTCGGCGGTCGCACGGCTGAGGAACTGATCTACGCCGATCCCACCACCGGGGCGACCAACGACATCGAGAAGGCCACCCGGATTGCCCGACGAATGGTGATGGAGTTCGGCATGAGCGACAAGCTCGGACCAATGCAGTACGGCCGGCCCGGAGGCGAGGTTTTTCTCGGGCGCGACTACGTCCGCCAGCAGGATTACTCAGACGAGGTAGCTGCGTTCATCGACGAAGAGGTTCGGCAGATGATCAACGCCGCTCATTCTGAGGCACTTCTCATTCTCGAGTCCCACACCGAGACCATGGAGCGCATGGTCGGGATCTTGCTCGAGAAGGAGACCGTGGGACCCGAAGAGGTCGCCGAGATCTTCTCTGACGTCCCCAAGTGGGAGCACGATCCAGAGGGTGGACTCCGCATCCGCAGGCCCGAGGGCGGGACCGGCGAGAAGAAACCCGACCTGGCGGCCGCGGCTTCTCAGGAAACGCCGACTCCGTCCGAACGGGCCGAACGCAAACCCCGTGTCCTGCTGCCACGGATGAAGCCGGCCGACGCTCCCGGCTCCTAGCCTCCCGATGGGCGATCTCGAGCCGCCCGCCCTCGAATCCAGGGGTTCCGGGGCGATCGACACCGATGCCATCGAAGCGGCCGTCTTCCAGATCTTGGTCGCCATCGGCGATGACCCCGAGCGGGAAGGGCTGGCAGGCACCCCGGGGCGAGTGGCGCGGATGTACGCCGAGATCTTCGAGGGCATCCACCGCGACCCTGCCGATGAGGTCGACGCATTTTTTGGCGACGAGCACTACCAAGAGATCGTGATGGTGCGCGACATCCCATTCCAGACCTTTTGCGAACATCACCTGCTTCCCTTCGTTGGCAAGGCGCATGTCGCCTACATCCCCAAGGGACGGGTTACCGGACTCTCCAAGCTTGCCCGATTGCTCGAGGGCTACGCCCGGCGCTTGCAGATGCAAGAGCGGCTTACTTCTCAGGTCGCCGATGCTTTGATGGACCGGCTCGATCCATTGGGGGTCCTGGTGGTGCTGGAGGCCGAGCACTTGTGCATGACCATGCGTGGGGTCAAGAAGCCCGGAAGCGTCACCGTCACCTCGGCAGTGCGAGGAACCATGGCTAGCAACCCCGCCACCCGAGCGGAGGCGTTGGCACTCATCGACCGCGGGCGATGACCCGGAGATGGGCAACGCGCCGGGGAGACCTCTCCCTGGGTGTGCCTCTCCTGATGGGAGTCGTCAACGTCACCCCTGATTCCTTCAGCGACGGCGGGCAATTCCCCACTTCCGAGTCGGCGATCGCCCATGGATTGCGATTGGTGGAGGAAGGGGCCGCCTTGCTCGACGTCGGTGGTGAGTCCACTCGCCCACAGGCAGAACCAGTCGCCCTCGAGGTCGAACTAGAGCGGGTCCTGGGAGTGGTGGCAGGTCTATCGCAGGCGGGCGCTGTGGTCTCGATCGATACCCTCAAGGGGGCGGTGGCAGAGGCATCCCTCGATGCGGGCGCGGCCATCGTCAACGACATCAGCGGCGGTTCCGATCCGGCCCTTTTGGAGGCGGCCGCCCGATATCGAGCGGGCCTGGTGCTCATGCATATGCAGGGCACGCCTCAAACCATGCAGGACGATCCCAGGTACGACGATGTCGTTTCCGAAGTCGGCGACTTCCTCGCTTCGCGCGCCCGGGTGGCGATGCAGGCAGGTGTGGCTCCGGAGCGCATATGCGTCGACCCCGGCATCGGATTTGGAAAGTTGCAACAGCACAACCTGGCATTGTTGGCCGGCCTCCCGCGGCTGCAAATGCTTGGTTTTCCGATCGTGATCGGGATATCGCGCAAGGCCGTCCTCGGTCGCATCACCGGCGAGCAAGAGCCGGCTCGACGCGATCTCGCCACTGCCATCGGCGTTGCCACTCTCTGGAACCGGGGAGTAGACGTATTCCGGGTCCACAATGTGGCCGCTTGTCGAGAAGCGCTCTTGGTGGCTATGGCTATCGTGCCGCCAACGGAGGGTCGCCAATCAACACGGGTCTAAAACCCCGCGGATTTATGTGGGTAATAGCAGATCGACTGGCTGTTTCCGAACGAATCGGCGGACACGGATTTCAACATCGCAAGATCCGCCGGGAGGAGGAGATCAACTGGCTCAAACGGGGAGCGCAGGTGACTTCGGTCATAACGCTCCTCCCGGGCAACCAGAACCTGGCCGCATACCGTGACGCCGGCCTGATCGCCCGCCAGGTGATGATTTCCGAACACCCGACCGCACAAGACGCCGAACGTGTTTTTAGAGCCGTCCACGAAGAGCTTTCCGACCCTACCGCCCGCGTTCTGGTCCACGGCGAAGTCATCAACGATGACCTGGCGGGGATTCTGGCCGGCTACCTGGTCTGGTCGGGGATGGTCGGGCAGCCGATCATGGCGGTTTCGTTGGTCGAGGAGATCCTGCGCCGGCCTCTCGGTCCCGAGGGTCGCGCCCTCGTCCCCAGCTAGTGGACCATCTCCGGCTCATCGGCATCGAGGTCTTCGCCCATCACGGGGTGCTTCCTGAGGAGATGCAAATCGGCCAAAGGTTCCTGATCGACCTGGACATCGAAGTCGATCTCGGGGCGCCCGGAAAGAGCGACAGCCTTGCCGACACCATTGATTACGCGGGCGTGGCCGAGAAGGTTCACGAGCTGGTAGCAGGCACCCGGTGGAACCTGATCGAGAAGGTTGCTGAGCAAACTGCCGAGCTGGTCCTATCAGTTCCGTTGGTGAAGGGTGTGGAAGTCACGGTCCACAAACCCGATGCTCCCATCGCAGTCGATTTCGCCGATGTGTCTGTGACCATCGACCGGCGCCAGAGTTAGGGGCTGGGTGCCGCGGGTTGCGATCTCACTTGGGTCCAATCTCGGCGACCGGCTGGCCAATCTCCGTTTCGCCGTCGAACGACTGTCGCGCTCGTTCTCGCTGACGGCAGTTTCGTCTCTTTACGTGACGGCTCCCGTCGGTGGCCCGGCGCAGACCGACTATTTGAACGCCGTCGCGTTGATCGATAGCGATCAACCTCCCCTCGAGATTCTCTCGCAACTGCAAGGGATCGAATCGGTCGCGGGACGACTCCGCCAGCAGCGGTTTGGTCCCCGCACGCTCGACCTCGATCTGGTGGCGATGGAGGGTGTAACTCGGGCGGGAGTCGATCTCGAACTTCCCCACCCCCGCAGTCATCAGCGGCGATTTGTGGTGGAGCCGCTGACCGAGGTCTGGCCCGAGGCACCGTTGAGCGGCGGTCCCGCGGCCAGCTTGTTGCGAACAGTGCGCGGACAGCAAGTTGAGCGGCTGGCGGATCACTGGCAGACGGATCCGCTGCATTTCGTGGGCAACGGTGCCGCCTGGGTGATGGGCCAGTTCCTGATGCTGGTTGCGCTCGCGGTGCTGGTTCTGCTTTTGGGGATATGGCCGCCGGCGGGGTGGAGCTGGCTGGGGCTGATACCGATTGGGTTCAGTCTCTACCTGATGGGGTCAGGTGCCAAGGAACTCGGGGCTGCATTCACGCCCAACCCAACTCCCCGTCCTGCCAAGCTCGTTGAAACCGGTGTCTACAGATTGGTTCGGCATCCGATCTACCTGGGGGTGCTCCTCGGGGCCCTGGGGGCCGTGATCCTGTGGCGAGCGTGGTGGGCGTTGATCTCGATCGTGCTTCTGGCCGCCTTCCTTTGGTACAAGGCACGATTCGAAGAGCGACGTCTGCGAGTGGTCTATCCCGGCTACGCGGCTTACGCCGAGCGAGTTCGGGCGACAATCCTTCCCTTGTGGCGATGAAAATCCTGATCATCGGTCCCGGTCGAGCGGGGGGAGCCTTGGCCCTGGCCGCCTCTGTGAGCGGTCACGAGATCGTCGGGCTCGTCTCCCGTTCGCCCCTGCGCTGGGACCTCGGTTTTCCCGTCGTGGGGGGAGCTTGGCCGGAAGCCGATCTGGTTGTGATCGCCACCCGCGATGGCGATATCGGCGAAGCAGCCCGCGAGGCCGCGGCCCACCATCCACCCGCCGATGCTGTACATATTTCCGGCGCCACCAGTCTCGCGGTGCTTTCCGGCCTGGCGGCGTCGGGGTGGGAGGTCGGGTCCTTCCATCCGCTCCAGACCTTGCCCGATCCCCATGTCGGTGCCCGGGCCCTCCACGGGGCGTGGGTGGGTCTGACTGCCGACGGCCCCCTGCGGGAGCGGCTGCGACGCCTTGCCAAGGACCTGGGTATGCGCGACTTCGACCTCGCCGACGACGCCCGCCCGAGCTATCACTCCGGGGCCGCCGCCGCCTCCAATTTCATTCTCTCCGCTCTCGATCTCGCCCAGCAATTCTTCGAAAATGCGGAGGTTCCGTTTGCCGCTGCGGCACCTCTGGCATCGGCTGTGGTGAGCAATGCTTTTTCACTTGGTCCGCGCAATTCGCTGACGGGTCCCATTGCCCGTGAAGATTGGGACACAGTTCGATTGCAACGGGCGGCAGCCTTCGCCATAGGGGAAGAAGTACTCAGGCTGTTCGACCTTATGGCGCAAGCAACGGCGATCACCGCCGGGGTCGTGGTACCCGCCGATTTGAAGGCTTCGCCTTGACCGAAGTTACCCGCACATTCTTCGAAAGTCGCGCCCAAAGGCGCGGCCTGACCGCCTTGGTGCCGACGATGGGCTATTTCCACGAAGGTCATCTCGCTTTGATGGCGGCCGCTCGTCAGTCGGCCGTAACCGTAGTTGTTTCTTTGTTCGTCAATCCACTGCAGTTCAACGATCCTTCTGACCTCGATCGATATCCCCGCGACCTCGAGCGCGACCTCGGTATGGCCCAAGCAGAGAACGTCGATGTGCTCTTTGTGCCCTCGTCAGAAGAGATGTACGCGGAGCCGCCCCTCACCCGCGTTCGGGTGACGAAAGTCGAGGATCACCTGGAAGGGCCCCGACGACCGGGGCATTTCGCCGGCGTGGCGACTGCGGTGGCCAAGCTCTTCGCCGGTCTCCAACCCGACCTGGCTTTCTTCGGACGCAAGGACGCCCAACAGCTCGCCTTGGTTCGCCAGATGACAAGGGACCTCTCGTTTCCGGTGACGATCAGCGGACAACCCACGATTCGGGAATCGGATGGCCTGGCCCTCTCCAGCCGCAACGTCTTCCTCACCCCGGAAGCCCGCGTGGCGGCGCTCAGGCTCAGCGCCGGACTTTTTGCCGCAGCCGATCTCGCCGAAGCCGGACAGCACGAAGCCTCCCGTTTGGTCGAGTCCGTCAGGAAGGCCGCCGAGGGCGTCGACATCGAGTACGTAACTCTGGCCTCCCAGGATCAGGCCCAACCGCTCCCCGAACTCGACCGACCAGCCTTCCTGGCCGTCGCCGCCAAAGTCGGGGGAGTACGCCTGATCGACAATGTCGCCTTCGACATCGTCTCGGGCCACGTGATGGCAGATCGGGGACGACGCCTCGACCGCGCCAGCATTCTTTATCGCTGATGCTGCTGCTCTGTGACGTCGGCAACACGAACACGATCGTTGGATTGTGGGACGGGCAGCGAGCCGCTCATCGCTGGCGAATCTCGACCGACTTCGAGCGTACTGCCGACGAGTGTCGTTTGCTCCTGCGATCCATGCTGGCCGAATACGCCGGACCGGTGAAAGGCGGTTGTTTGTCGTCGGTCGTGCCCCAACGCACCGAAAGCTGGCGAGAGGCCCTCGCCCCTTTGATCGATGGCCGCCTCGTTGTGGTCGGACCAGGAGTTAAAACTGGGATCGCGCTCTCGGTCGACAATCCCCGCGAGGTCGGGGCCGATCGAGTCGCCAACGCCATTGGGGCAGTTCGCCTCCTGGGCGCTCCGGTGATCGTCGTCGACTTTGGAACCGCCACCACGGTCGACTTGGTGGGGCCGGACGGCTCTTATCGGGGTGGAGCGATCGCCCCCGGTCTCGAAGTTTCGGCCGACGCCCTGGTGACCCATACCGCCGCCTTGCGTCGGGTCGAGCTCTCAGCCCCCCGCAACCCCGTGGGCCGTTCCACTGTTGAGGCAATTCAGAGCGGTCTCATATTCGGGTATGCGGGTTTGGTCGATGGCCTGGTCGAGCGCATCCTCGCCCAGGTCGACCCCCCGGTGCCGGTGGTGGCCACCGGCGGCGTTGCTCCGATCGTCGTCGTCCACACTCGCCTCGTGCGAGACATCCAACCTGATCTGACCCTGATGGGCCTGGCCGAGATCTTCGCCCTCAACAACGACTAGGCCTCCTTGAACCCAAATTTGGCGCATCACGACCACCGCAGGCGAAATTTGGCGCACCACGACCAACAGTTGGTCGCCCTGCAACGAATTACGTCTGAAGTGGTCGTCCTGCAACGAATTTGCTGTGAGGTGGTCGTCCTGCAACGAATCATTCAGGCGCAACCTGGCCCGGCTAGCTCCACGCGGATACAGTCGTCACGTGGCCTCCGACGACCTTCCTTACCGGTTCGAACGCAGCGCCCTCGCGGCTGATCTCGCCGCAGCTCATGCTCAACTCGGTCCGGGGGCTGAGACCGGACAGGTGGTGGCGGTGGCGGGCCGGGTCATGCTCAAGCGGTCGTTTGGCAAGCTGGTGTTCCTACAGATCCGCGACTATTCGGGCCGGATTCAGCTCCTCGCCGAGTCGTCTCTTCTGCCGGGTGAGGCCTTCGAGTCACTCGCCGAAACGAACCTGGGCGATTGGGTCGGGGGCGAAGGCGAGCTCGTGACCACCCGCAAGGGAGAGCTCTCCGTGCGGCTCGATTCGTTCGAAGTACTGGCCCGAATTCGGAGGCCTTTACCCGACAAGTGGCATGGGATGAGGGATATCGAAGCCCGCTCGCGCCAGCGCTACCTCGACCTCATCGTCAACGATCGTTCGCTGGCCGTGGCACAGGCGCGTTCCGAAGTTGTCAGTGTCCTTCGCTCCGAGTTCTTGACGCGCGGTTTTGTGGAAGTGGAGACCCCGGTTCTCCTGTCGCTGGCGACCGGCGCCATCGCCCGGCCCTTTCTCACCCATCACGAGGCACTCGACCTTGAGATGAAGCTGCGGATCTCGTTGGAGCTCTATCTCAAGCGCTTGATCGTCGGTGGAATGGAGCGAGTCTTCGAGATCGGCCGGGTCTTCCGCAACGAGGGGATCGACTCCACCCACAACCCGGAGTTCACAATGCTCGAGGCTTATCAGGCGATGGCCGACTACCACGACATCATCAACCTCATCGAGGAGGTCTTCGTCTCGGTCGTGAAGTCAATCACCGGTGGAACGACGATCACTTACCGGGGCAAGCCGATCGACTTCAATCCTCCATTCCGCCGGGCCACGATGCTCGAACTGGTGAGCGAAGCGGTCGGTGAGCCCATAACTCTCCATCGCCCTCTCGAGGAGCTCTTAACCCTGGCCCGTCGTTACGGATCGGAAGCAGAAGCGGGATGGGGGCCCGGGCGGCTGATCGAGGCGATCTATGACGGAGCTGTCGAGGGAAACATCTGGGAACCGACATTCGTCACCGACCATCCCAAGGAGATCTCCCCTTTGGCCCGGGTCCATCGCTCCGATCCGGATCTGGTCGAGCGCTTCGAGTTGGTTATCGCCGGGGCCGAGTACGTGAATGCATTCTCCGAGCTAATCGATCCAATCGATCAGAGGGCTCGGTTCGAAGAGCAGGCGGCTGCTCGGGCGGCGGGAGACGTCGAGGCGCACCCGCTCGACGAGGATTTCCTGCGCGCTCTCGAATATGGCATGCCACCGACAGGAGGCCTCGGAATCGGAGTCGACCGACTGGTCATGCTGGTCACCGACACCCCCCACATCCGCGACGTGATTCTTTTTCCGACCCTCCGCCCGGAGAGCTCCGGTCCGTAGGCATCCAGCCATCAAGTAGGGGCTGGTTTCGACCGATTCCAACCCCATGGGAGACCCCGAGCGCCCCATCACCGATGTTTCCGGTTTGCTGGCCCTGATCGACCAGAAAGACGACGAGATCGCCCGCCTGCGCCAGCTCGTCGACACCTTCCTTCCGGTCGATGTCGACACCGGCATGCTCAACCGTACGGGGACCATCGAAGCCATTCGCCGCGCCTGGGCTTGGTGGAACCGACGACGGGAACCGTTCGGGGTGATGGTGATCGTCATCCCTGCCATGGCTGACTGCACGGCCGAGCAAGGCGCCCACTTGGCGCGTTTGGTTTCACTCGCCCTCTCAGACGCCGGACGGGCGGTGGATGACACCGGCCGTTTGAATAGCCATACTTTCGTAGTGGTTCTGCGCGAGTTTCAGCGTCACGGTGCTTCGACGGTGACCTCGCGCATGCGGACGACGCTTCGTCACGCCATCGCTGATCCGGAGATCACAGCCGAAATCAAGTTCGGACTTGTGGTGGCAGTCGAAGGCGACAGCGCCCAACCGGAGGACTATCTCGACCTAGCGGTGGAAGCGGCCAGGACGGCGCGCTCCGAAGTACCCAACATCGCCGAGATCGCACTCTGAACCGCGCCTAGGAGCGAGCAGCCTCGACGCGTTCGACCAGATAGGCGCCAAGATTGGTCAGCACGTTGCGAACCTCGGTCTCGGGTAGGTTGAGCAGCAGCCGCTGGGCGTCGCGGAGGCGATCGAGAGCGGCATCCACCGCCTGATCAACCCAGCTGCCGTTTCGTAAATGGGCGATGGCCTTGGTAACGACCTCGTCCGGGTAGGGGCGGGGCCGGTCAATGAGGGCCCGCAGCCGATCGCCGTCGGGGGCCGCAACCGCGGCGAGAACCGGGAGGGTGAATTTACCTCCCCGAATGTCGGAACCGGCCGGCTTTCCGAGCGTGGTCTCGTTTCCCACCAGGTCGAGCGCATCGTCGCTCAGCTGGAACACCATTCCCAGCTCCCAGGCCCACTCGGTCAAGGTGTCGACGACGTCGTCGGACGCCCCCGATGCCATCGCCCCCAAGCGGGCCGAAGTCCTGATCAAAGAAGCCGTTTTGTCCCCGATAACGCGTTCGTACTCGGACCGGGAATGATCGAGGGAACCGACCAATTGCAACTCGCGACTCTGTCCCACCACCAGCTCGGCATAGGTGACCGCCAGCAGGCGAACCGCCTCCTGCGACAGGTAGGTAGCGGCGACCTCAGAAGCCCGGGCGAGAAGGAAGTCCCCTGCGAGGATGGCGACGGTGTTGTTCCAGTTGACGTTGGCCGACGGCGCCCCCCGCCGAGTGTCGGACTCGTCGATTACGTCGTCGTGATAGAGGCTCCCGACGTGGATCAGTTCGACTGCCACCCCGGCCTCGACCGGCCTCCGGGTCTCAGGTTCGGGGCCGAATTCGGCTGCCAGCAAAGCCAGTAAAGGCCGAAAGCGCTTTCCGCCCGCCACCAGCAGGTGCTGAAAGATCTTGGTCAGATAGGGGTCATCGGCATTGGTCACCTCCAGCAGCCGCGCCTCTACTGTGGCCAGCCGGTCCCAGACGTGGGGGACAGGGACCAGGGCGCTCAGTTCCTGCACCCACAAAGCGTAACGAAAAGGCGGGGGTCGCCAGTCCGGAGGAGTGATCTTCGCGGACGCTTCGGAGTTGGTCACAAGGTGTTGTGACACCCTGCCGATATAATCCGCAATTAGCCTCGCCAGGGGAATCGCAGTCAGGAGTACCGAGAGTGTTTGAGCGCTTTACCGACCGGGCCCGACGAGTAGTCGTCCTCGCTCAGGAAGAAGCACGCCTTCTCAATCACAGCTACATCGGAACCGAACACATCCTGCTCGGTCTGCTCAACGAGGGTGAAGGTATCGCCGCCCGCGCCCTCGAAGGACTCAACATCAACCTGGTGGGGGTGCGAGATCAAGTCGTCGAGATCATCGGCCGCGGTGCCCAAGCCCCGAGCGGCCACATTCCCTTCACACCGCGAGCGAAGAAAGTTCTCGAACTCTCATTGCGGGAAGCATTGCAACTTGGCCACAACTACATCGGCACCGAGCACATCCTCTTGGGTCTGATCCGGGAGGGAGAAGGGGTGGCGGCCCAAGTCCTTCAGAAGATGGGGGCCGAGCTCACCAAGGTCCGCCATGCCGTTATCCAGCTTCTCAACGGCTCGGGCCAGAGCGAGGACCAGCCGCAACAGACCTCGGCGGGATCATCGACCTCGCGCGGTGAGTCTTCGACTTCGGGTTCGACCGTCCTCGACCAGTTCGGACGCAACTACACCCAGCTAGCCCGCGAACGCAAGCTCGATCCGGTGATCGGTCGAACCAGGGAAATCGAGCGAGTCATGCAGATTCTTTCCCGCCGGACGAAGAACAATCCGGTGCTGATCGGAGAGCCCGGAGTCGGCAAGACCGCGATCGTCGAAGGTCTCGCCCAGCGCATCGTCTCAAACGAAGTACCGGAGACGCTGCACAACCGCCAGCTTTACACCCTCGACCTTGGAGCTCTCGTCGCCGGCTCTCGTTACCGAGGCGATTTCGAGGAGAGACTGAAGAAGGTATTAAAGGAGATTCGCACCCGCGGCGACATCATCCTCTTCATCGATGAGATCCATACGCTGGTGGGTGCCGGCGCCGCCGAGGGGGCCATCGACGCCGCCTCCATTCTTAAGCCGATGCTGGCCCGCGGTGAGCTGCAAACCATCGGCGCCACCACCCTCGAGGAATATCGCAAGTACCTCGAGAAGGACTCGGCATTGGAGCGACGCTTCCAGCCGGTTCGGGTTGAAGAGCCGTCGGTCACCGACACCATTCAGATCCTGATGGGGTTGAAGGAACGTTACGAAACCCACCACTCGGTGCGCTTCACCGATGCGGCCATTGTTTCATCCGCCAATCTCGCCGACCGTTACATCTCCGATCGGCACCTTCCTGACAAAGCGATCGACTTGATCGATGAAGCCGGCAGTCGCATGCGGATCTATCGCGCGTCTTCAGACCCCGATCTGGCCGAGATCGATCGCAAGGTCACCGACGTTCGCCGGCAGAAGAATGAAGCCGTCACCGCCCAACAGTTCGAGAGGGCGGCCCAGCTCCGCGACCAGGAGCGGAGCCTCCTCGCCGATCGGATCGAGCGGGAGCAGACCTTGAAGGACACCGGTGGCGAAACCGGATGGGTGATCGACGAAGAGGAGATCGCGCAGGTGCTGGCGCAATGGACCGGTATCCCCGTCCATCGCCTCACGGAAGAAGAGACCGCTCGCCTCGTGCAGATGGAGTCCGAGCTGCACCAGCGAATCATTGGCCAGCACGACGCCATCGTTGCCGTATCGAAGGCGATCCGCCGAACCAGGGCTGGTCTCAAGGATCCGAAGCGTCCTTCCGGTTCGTTCATTTTCCTCGGCCCCTCCGGAGTCGGAAAGACTGAAACCGCCAAGGCCTTGACCGAGTTCCTTTTTGGGAACGAAGACGCCCTCATCCAGCTCGACATGTCCGAGTACATGGAAAAGCACACGGTCAGCCGCCTGGTCGGTTCGCCGCCCGGCTACGTGGGTTATGACGAAGGTGGCCAGCTCACCGAGGCTGTGCGCCGCAAGCCTTTTTCTGTAGTTCTCTTCGACGAGATCGAGAAGGCCCACCCCGACGTCTTCAACACCCTCCTTCAGATCTTGGAGGACGGCCGTCTGACCGATGCCCAGGGGCGCACAGTCGACTTCAAGAACACCGTCATCATCATGACCTCCAACCTCGGCACCCGGGACCTGCGAAAGAAGTCGGTCGGATTCCACATCGACTCCGACGACGTCACCTACGAGGCCATGAAGGACAAGGTCACCGACGAGTTGAAGCGCCACTTCCGGCCAGAGTTCATCAACCGCCTCGACGAGATCATCGTCTTCCACGAGCTAACGATGGACGAGATCAAGGCGATTGTGGACTTGATGCTGAATCGGGTGCGAACCCAGCTTTCCAGCCAGGGTCTCGACCTGGTTCTCACCGACGACTCCAAGGTCTTCTTGGCCATCAAGGGTTATGACCGAGAGATGGGCGCACGCCCGCTGCGCCGAGCCGTGCAGCGCCTCCTCGAGGATCCGCTGTCCGAGCGGGTTCTTCTGGGCGAATTCAAGGCCGGGTCGACGGTGTTGGTCACTGTCGAAGAGGGTGCCGACGAGCTCACCTTCGAGGCGGTCGAGCCATCGCCCGAGCCCGCTCCCAGCCACGCCTCCGCCGTCAACGAATAACGACTCTCGCTTCGGGAACCCCCCTCGGCACTTCGGGCCACTCCCGGCAAGTTGGCTCTGGAAAGACGTCAAGACGCTCACCCAACTCCAAATTCGGTCGCTCACGTCCGCTTTCTGGCTTATTCGGTCGCTGGCGAACGAGTACCGGGGTGGGTTACCGAATTTGCCGGAGAGCGTTCGTCAGTGACCGAATTAGGCGACAGGAAAGGATGTGGCTCGGGGGCGATAGGAAACTGAGCTGGAGCTAGGGAATTGACTGGGCGAACACGAGACCACCCGTCCTTCGTCGATGATTGGGTTCCATAGTGGAATCTGGACTGGACAGGTTGACCCACACTCGATCGGGCTGAAACCTCACTTGCTCGCTAATCTGCGGCTCCGGCGGGACAAAGCGCTCGCCATTCACCAATTGGAAGGAAAACAACTGTGAAACAACACCTACGCGTGCTGTCGCTTCTGGCGGTAGCAATGCTGGTGCTGGTGTCGTGTGGAGGAGGCGGCGAGGCCGTCACTACCACGGCCCCTACGACAGATACCACGGAGCCGACAACCGAAACCACGGAGCCGACAACCGAAACCACGGAGCCGATGACCGAAACCACTGGTGCCGCCACCGAGGTGGCTGTCGGCCTCGTTTTCGACATCGGCGGTCGGGGTGACCAGTCGTTCAACGACTCCGCCGCTGCAGGGCTTGAGCGAGCCGCCGACGAGCTGGGTATCACCTTCACCGAAGCCTCGCCCAACGACGACGGCTCCAACCGGGCCGAACTGCTCCAGCTGGCGGCAGATTCCAGCGACATCGTGCTTGCGATTGGCTTCCTCTTCGAGGGTGATGCCGCTGCGGTAGGCAGTGAGAACCCCGACACCAACTTCGGGGTGGTCGACTCAGCCATGCTCGACTTCTCCCAGGACCCGCCAGTGCCCTACGGCGAGAACATCGCCGGCTTGGTGTTCTCCGAGGAGCAGGGCTCCTTCCTCGTCGGGGCCGCCGCCGCCCTCAAGTCCACGACCGGAACCATCGGCTTCATCGGTGGGGTGAGTGGCGTCGGTGGTCTGATCGAGAAGTTCGAGGCCGGTTATATGGCCGGAGCGCTAGCAGTGAATCCGGATATCGAGATCCTGTCCGAGTACATCACCGC
>JBOGEX010000090.1:0-6145 GCA_050741915.1 Acidimicrobiia bacterium | reverse complement strand
CCGCAGCGGCGCGGACCATGACTCGGGACTCGACAAAACGCCTCTGACCAGGGAAGATAGCGCTTGCTGGGTTGCCCTTTGGTCGCAGGAGTCAGAGCCCGCTTGCGGCGTGAATCGGGTTCAGGGGCTCTGTTCAACGCGGCGATTTTCATCCATCTCGGGTGCCGTTGCTGCCAGCGGCATGATTGCTGGGTTGCTACTGCACGAAAACGACGACCACGGCCCGCAGAGCGAGGATCTAATTCAGAGGAGGGTGGAAGGGAAGCGGGTCAAGCGACCCCGCCAGGGTGTGGAGAAGATCGATGGGGTCTTGTGGGTCGAGGGCTTCGACTACCGCCAAAGCGGATCGAACCCGAAAAGCAAATGGCGGGCGCAGCGCGACAACGTTGGTGCGGTCGATCGAGTCGACCACCAGCCCGTCGACCACCACCTTGAGCGCGTCGCTCACGGGGGTGTACGCGCAAATCAAATCCGCTCCCCCGAGCTGCAACAAAAGGGCCGCCAGGAGGTCGCCCTGCCACGGGTCGAGAACGACTCCGACCTCGGCATCCGCCTCGACCAGGCGGCGTCGCCATTCGCTTGCCGGAACCGTCGCCGATGGCTCCCAAGCCCTCGCCTTCTCCATTAGAGCGCCTTCCGATAGCGGATCTCTTGCACGTCGGCCCCGCCGATGTTGAGTAGTGCTCGATGGGGCTCGACCTTCCAGCCCATTGCTTCGTAGAACCGCCGGGCCGATTCGTTCTCCTCTAGCACCCAGAGAATCGCTTCGTTCCATCCTTGTTCTGCCAGGGCCTCTTCGGCCGCAGTCATGAGGACACGACCCAACCCCTGTCGCCAGTGATCCGGGTCGAGATAGATCGCCTGCACCTCGCCGTCGCTTCCATCGGCGCTTGGCGCCAGACGGGCGAAGCCAAGTACCGACCAACCCTCCTCGATTACCAGCGCCAGGTTCCTTTCTGCCATCGAGACGAGGTCGGCACGCCAATGCTCCACTCGGGCCGCGACCGAGAGCGACGCCAGGAAATCAGCGGGAAGAATTCCCGGGTAGGCCTTTTGCCAGGAACGGATGTGAATCTCGCCGATGCGCTCGGCGTCGGCAGGGACCGCATGTCTGACAGTTGCCATCTGGCATTATTGCCAACGCCTTGACCTCATCCGCGTCGGCTGCGCCCGCTTCGCTGGGCGCTAACTACTGGAAGCTCTGGACCGCAAGTGTCATCTCCAACTTTGGAGACGGGTTGGCCCTCGTCGCCTATCCGTGGCTGGCTTCGGCGGTAACGAGGAGCCCCCTGCAGATTGCCCTGGTAGGGGTCGCCACCCGCATCCCCTGGCTTGTGTTCACACTCCCGGCCGGAGTAATCACCGATCGCGTCGACCGGCGTCGGCTGGTAGCGACGATGCACGTCGTTCGCTTTCTGATCACCATCGCGGTGGCGGTCGTGGTGCTCGTCAACCAGAGAACACTTCCTTCTCCCGGTGCGCTCGCCAATGGCGACTTTCCCACCATCGCTAATCCGGCCCTCCTATTAGCGACGCTCTATATCTCGGCGCTCCTGCTCGGCATGGCCGAGGTGTTACGCGACAACGCGGCCCAGACCCTGATGCCGGCGGTGGTCGAGAAGAGTCAGCTCGAACGGGCCAATGGTCGTCTGTGGGGAGCTGAAATGGTGATGAACTCCTTCGTAGGACCCCCCTTGGGCGGATTGCTCCTTGCGGTCGCTTTCAGTCTGCCTTTCTTTGTCGACTCGGTCACCTTCGCCGTCGCCGCCGGCCTGCTCTTTCTTCTGACAGGAAGCTTCCGCCCAACCACCGGCGCTCCCGGGCAACGCTTTGGCACTGAGCTGAAGGAGGGCTTCAGCTGGCTATGGCGCCATTCACTTCTCCGCCGCCTGGCCGTCGTCCTGGGTCTCCTGAATGCCCTGGGGAGTGCCACCCTCGCCATCTTCGTTCTCTTCAGTCAGGAGATCCTCTCGCTCGGCGCCTCGGGATTCGGAGTGCTCCTATCAGCGGGAGCGGCCGGCGGAGTGGTCGGCAGCCTGATCGCCTCGCGGGTCAGCTCCCGCCTGGGTTCGGGGGCCGCGATCCAGTTCACGCTGATCAGCGGCGCCCTCGCCTCCCTCATCATCGGCTTCACCTCGTCGGCGATAGTGGTTTGGGTCATGTTCGCAATCGAGTCTCTCGGCGCGGTTATGTGGAACGTGGTCACTGTCTCTCTCCGCCAGTCGATCATTCCCGATCGATTGCTGGGTCGCGTCAACAGCGTTTATCGCTTCTTTGGATGGGGGATGATGCCGATCGGAGCCTTCCTCGGAGGGCTCCTAGTCGGTGGGGTGGCGGCGCTGGCGGGACGAGAGATCGGGCTGCGCTCGCCTTTTGTCGTCGCCGGAATTGTCTATGGAGCGATCTCGATCTATGCGTTCGGCCGCCTCAACACCGCCACGATCGAATCTGCCCGCGCCGCCCCAACTGATTAGGCGAGAGTTGCCTCGACCGATAGTTCTTCCCCGTCACCGTAAGCAATTCCGCCCGAGATGGCACCGGCGTTGCGGAGATCGCCTTCGACTCTCTTGAGGCTCGTCGTTACCCCGTCCGGGCCGGTGATCACGAGCGACGCCACTTTGGCCTTCATCGAGACCTGGGCTGCGGTTTTAACTTTGCGAATAGATGACAGGACCTGACCCGCCGTGTGCAGAAGATCGGAATCACCGGGGTGACTCGCCAAGTCGCGAACGGGGTCGGCCCGCGGCCATGGCGCCCGATGCACGCTGCCCTCGCCGAACCACGACCAGACTTCCTCGGTCACATAGGGCAGGAAGGGCGCAAAAAGTTTGACCATCGTTTCGGTAGCTACAGCCAGCGTCGCCCGCGCCGACTCGGTCCCTTGGTCCCCATCGTTGCCGTAGGCGCGCCCTTTGACCAGTTCTAAGTAGTCATCGCAGAAGGGCCAGAAGAAGGCCTCGACTCGTTCGATGGCTCGGGCGTAGTCGAAGCGATCGAAAGCTGCCGTCGCTTCGTCCACTAGATCCGCCAAACCGGCGAGCAAGGCTTGATCGAGGGGCATCGTCGGTCTGCCGGTCGCACCCTCGCTCAAGGTGAGAGCGAACTTCGAGGCATTCAAAAGCTTCGTCGCCAGACGACGTCCGATTTTGAGCTGGCCCTCGTCGAAAGCCATATCGATCCCGGGTCGTCCTTGGGCCGCCCAATAACGAACCGCATCCACTCCGTAGGTTGAGAGCAGCACCATCGGATCGTCGGCGGCGTTGGCGGCCGATTTTGAGAGCTTCTTCCGATCGGGATCGATGACAAACCCCGAGATCGTGGCGTTGGCCCAGGGCAGAGAGTCGAACTCATAGTGAGAGCGAACGACGGTCGTGAAGAGCCAGGTCCGAATGATCTCATGTGCTTGTGGCCGCAGATCCATCGGGAAAGTACGAGCGAACAGGTCAGCATCGGTTTTCCAGCCACAGACGATCTGCGGCGAGAGCGACGAGGTGGCCCAGGTATCCATGACATCGGGATCGGCGGCGAACCCATTGGGTCGGTTGCGTGTCGACTCATCGAACCCCGGCGCGGTTGTGGTCGTGGGGTCGACCGGGAGCATGTCCTCGGTCGCAAAGATCGGCGACAGGAGATCGACCGCACCTTGGGAATCGATCGGATACCAGACCGGGAACGGGACCCCGAAATAGCGCTGGCGAGTGATGTTCCAATCCCCGATCAGACCATTGACCCACTTCTCATATCGGACCCGCATGAAGTCGGGGTACCAGTTCAACTCCTTGCCCCGCTTGAGAAGCTGTTCGCGCTCGGGATACCGGATGAACCACTGATGGGAAGTGATGATCTCGAGCGGGCGATTGCCGTTTTCCCAGAACTTGACTGCGTGGGTGATCGCCCGAGCCTCTCCGACCAGCTTTCCCGCCTGCTCGAGCATCTCGATCACCAGGCTGCGCGCCTGCTTGGTGCTTCGACCAGAGATCGTGTCGTAAGCCGCTTGGGCAGCGCCCGGATCCTGGCTTTCGAAGCCCGGCCCTCCCCACATCACCGAACGCATCGTCCCGTCGCGCTGGACAAGTGCGCGCAGGTCGAGACCCAGCTCCCTCCACCAGACCACATCGGTGGTGTCACCGAAGGTGCAGACCATCGCCAGCCCGGTCCCCTTTTCCGGATCGCCCAGCTCATGGGCGACGACGGGGACGCTCGCCCCGAAAAGCGGAGTCATGGCGTACCTTCCGAAAAGCTGCTGATGGCGGGCGTCGTCGGGGTGGGCCACCAGGGCCACGCAGGCCGGGAGTAGCTCGGGACGGGTGGTGTCAACGAGGAGCGGCTCCCCATCGGGACCGGTAAAAGCAATCCTCCGGTAGTCCGAGGGCACCTCGCGGTCCTCGAGCTCGGCCTGCGCCACCGATGTCTTCATGTCGACGTCCCAGAGGGTCGGCGCCGCTGCCCGATAGGCCAACCCTTTCCCAGCGAGCCCCAGGAAACCCGTCTGGGAGATGCGTGTGGCGTGGCTTCCGATCGTTGTGTAGGTCAACGACCAGTCGACAGACAATCCGAGTCGTGACCAGAGCTCGTGATAGCCGGCTTCGAGCTCGGGCACCACCTGGTCGCAAAGATCGAGGAAGTTGGGCCGCGAAATCGGGACCGGTCGTTTCGGTGGTTCGGCGGGTGGTTTGAAATCTGGGTCGAAGGGCAGCGACGGGTCGACGATTGTCCCTGTCATAAGTTGGACCCGGCGCTCGACGTTGAGACCGTTGTCGTCCCACCCCATTGGGTAGAAGACTTCCTTCCCCCGCATCCGCTGATAGCGGGCGATCAGATCTGTATGGGTGTACGAAGAGACGTGCCCCGTGTGAAGGCGACCGCTCACGGTGGGTGGCGGGGTGTCGATCGAAAAGATCTCCTCCCGGGTTTTCCTGCGATCAAAGCGATACACCCCTCGCTCCTCCCAGTCCGGTCGCCATTTGTCCTCGAGGCCTTCGAGAACAGGCTTTTCGGGTATGCGCGAGCCTGGAAAAGGAGGCATCGGGCAAGGGTAGCTTGATGGGTCTGAGGCCTCTTTCCCAGCGGCCGAGCGCGGCTAGCCTTGACCACGGAGAGTGGAAGAGATCTCATCACTGGTTGGGGGATCCCGAGGGAAAGGTTGTTTGTGAAACAGCTAATGGAGAACATTCGCCGATCGCGCCTGGCGGTCGTCGGTCTGGGGGTCATGATTGCGGTCATTGCCTTTGCGCCAATGGCGTTATCCCGGACCGGGCTCGAAAACCGCCCCGGTTTGACGATTCCCGGATTGGATGACGCCGACGATTGCAAGCAAGGTGGTTGGCAGGACTTCGGAGGGGTCTTTAAGAATCAGGGCGACTGCGTCAGCTACGTGGTTACCGGTGGACGCAACCAGCCAAGCGGACCAAACGCTCCGACTACCACTGTTGGGCCGAGCACCACGGCAGCGCCGACTACGACCGCTGCCCCGACCACGACCGTTGCGTCGACCAGCACGGTGGCGCCGACCACGACGACCACCCTGATCGCCGGTCTCACGTCGAAAGATCAGTGCAAGAAGGGTGGCTGGGTGACGTTTGGGGTCTTCAAGAACCAGGGCGACTGCGTGAGCTTTGTCGCCACCGGCGGATCCAACCCTCCCGACGGCCCTTAAAAAACGTTTTACCGCATCAACCGCGGGTCAGAGCCCGCGGTTGATGCGTAAGAAGGGGTCATCCGGCGACGGCATGACATCAACCTTCAGCATTTCTCGCGCTTGGCGAGTGAGGCGGACCACAAGTCCCGGGTTGTGCCACACCTCGAAGTCCCAAAACGCCAGCACATGGTGGCCAGCTCGACGAAACTCCGCGAACCGTTCCCGGTCGGCGGCCGAGTCAATGAGAGAAGCGTGATAGCGAACGCTGAGAAGCTCAATGACCAAGGGCAAATCAGTGAATCGGAAATCAGCTCGCCCGATCCACCGTTTTCCGATGATGTTCACTTGCCGCTCCGGCTCGGGCATTCCGTCATCGACGACTAGAGAACCTTGGTTCCGTAGATCTTTACAGTTGTGACACGTTTCATGCTGCGGCGAGTCCGGCGTCGGTGAGGTAGCTGTTGATGCATCGGTCGATCACCGAGAGGGAGCGGCGTAGTTCGGTTG